>CATZRJ010000024.1 GCA_958423535.1 uncultured Collinsella sp. | reverse complement strand
GCGTCACGGTTGAGAAAAAGGAAGCCAAGCTCCTAAGCGACAAGAACGTTACCATTACGGACCTCCCTGGCATCTACTCGCTTTCCCCCTACAGCCCCGAGGAGCAATGCTCGCGCGATTACCTCATGAGCGGCGAGCCCGATGTCGTCGTCCAAGTCGTCGATGCCACCAACCTCGAGCGTAACCTGTACCTGGCGCTTCAGGTTATCGAGACCGGCCTGCCCGTGGTCGTTGCTCTCAACATGGCCGACCTGGTCGAGAAGAACGGCGACAAGATCGACACCGACAAGCTTTCCAAGAAGCTCGGCTGCCCGGTTATGATGATCTCCGCTCTTAAGAACAAGGGCATCAAGGAGCTCTTCGAGCAGGTCAAGAAGTCCGCTGCTTCTAAGGGCCAGGTGCCGGAGCACAAGTTCGATTCCTCCATCGAGGACGTTCTGGACCACATCGAGAACAATCTGCCGGCGAGCGTTCCCGCCAACAAGCGCCGCTACTACGCTGTCAAGCTGTTCGAGCGCGATGCGGACGCCTGCAAGCTCATCAACCTCACCAAGGAGAAGGCCGCTCGCGTCGAAGGTCTGGTCGCTCAGTGCGAGCAGGACTGCGACGATGACGCCGAGTCCATCATCACCGGCGAGCGTTACGGCGTGATTGCCCACATCATTGACGAGTGCCTCACCAAGGCTCCGGCAAAGATGAGCACCTCCGAGAAGATCGACCGCGTGGTTACCAACCGTATCCTGGGCCTGCCGATCTTTGTGGTCATCATGTTCTGCGTGTACTACATCGCCGTTTCTACCTTGGGCGGCACGGTGACCGACTTCACCAACGACCAGCTCTTCGGTACCGACGGTTGGTACGTGCTCGGTCAGGGCCGCGACGCCTACGACGCGGCCGTCGAGGCTGCGGGCGACAATGCCGACTCGGTCGACCCGGCACAGTACGGCCCCTATGTTCCTGGTATTACCACCATGGTCCACGACGCCCTTGTGGCGGGCGGCACCGAGGACGGTGGCCTGGTCGATTCGCTGGTCTGCGACGGCATCGTCGGCGGCCTGGGCGCCATCTTCGGCTTTGTCCCGCAGATGTTCCTGCTCTTTGTGATGCTGTCCTTCCTGGAGGACTGCGGCTATATGGCCCGCGTCGCCTTCATCATGGACCGCGTGTTCCGTCGCTTTGGCCTGTCCGGTAAGTCCTTCATTCCTATGCTCGTGTCTTCGGGCTGCGGCGTCCCCGGCGTCATGGCTACCAAGACCATCGAGAACGAGAAGGACCGCCGCATGACGGTCATGACCACCACGTTCATTCCCTGCGGCGCTAAGCTGCCGATCATCGCCCTGCTCATGGGTTCCATCATCGGCGATTCTTCCACCACCGCCGCGTGGATCAGCCCGCTCTTCTACTTCCTGGGCGTCTTTGCCGTCATCGCCTCGGGCCTCATGCTCAAGAAGACCAAGCTCTTCGCCGGTCGCCCGACGCCGTTTGTTATGGAGCTTCCTGCCTACCACTTCCCGGCGATTCGCTCTTGGGCGCTGCACGTGTGGGAGCGCTGCTGGGCCTTTATCAAGAAGGCCGGCACGGTCATCTTCGCGTCCACCGTCGTCGTTTGGTTCCTCTCCAACTTTGGTAGCTACAACGGTTCCTTTGGCTTCCTGCCTGCGATGGACGGCATCCCCGAGGAGTTCATGGACTACTCCGTGCTTGCCATGCTCGGCAACCTGATCGCCTGGATCTTCGCCCCGCTCGGCTTTAGCACCTGGCAGGCAACAGCACTGTCCGTCTCGGGTCTTGTTGCCAAGGAGAACGTCGTCGCCACCGCCGGCTCGCTGCTGTCCGTTGCCGATGCCGCCGAGACCGATCCGAGCCTGTGGACCGCGTTCGCCGGCATGTTCCCGACCATGGGCGCTTGCGTTGCCTTTGGCGCTTTCAACCTGCTGTGCGCTCCGTGCTTTGCCGCTATGGGTACCATCCGCAACCAGATGGACTCCGGCAAGTGGACCGCGATTGCCCTCGGCTACGAGTGCGCCTTTGCTTGGGTGATCGGCCTGTTCATCAACCAGTTCTACAACCTGCTTGTTCTTGGACAGTTTGGTATCTGGACGGTGGTGGCCATCGTGCTGCTGGTTGCGATGCTCTTCCAGATCTTCCGTCCCATGCCAAAGCATGCATGGACCGACGAGGACGAGACCAACGCTGCTTCCGCTGCAGTTTCCGCTTAAGTCCGAA
This sequence comes from uncultured Collinsella sp., assembly GCA_958423535.1. Classification (GTDB taxonomy): domain Bacteria; phylum Actinomycetota; class Coriobacteriia; order Coriobacteriales; family Coriobacteriaceae; genus Collinsella. The sequence goes on along the minus strand of CATZRJ010000024.1, from coordinate 24,448 downwards.
TAAGGATTAACCCCTTTCCACGAGCCCGGGTGTCCCAGCGACACTCGGGCTTTTTGGTGGGGGAGATGTGGCGTTTCCGCAGATAAAACCGACCAAAATTAACCTGTCCCCTTTTGATAGGTGGAGAATGGGGTAAAGTAAGTGGTGGTTAACTAGAGGAGGCTTGCTATGGCACCTATCGATATTGTTGTACTGGCCGTTATCGGTATTGCGTTTGTCGCCGTGTGCGTGCGCATCTACCGCAAGGGCACCTGCGCCGACTGCGCTCAGGGTGGCGTTTGCACGGGGCATTGCTCCAACAAAAAGACCTGTGCCGCGCTTAAGGGCGTGGATAAGATTGCCGAAGACCTGGGCCGCGGCATCAAATAAGGCCCAGACGCTCCGCGAGCATCCGTTCGCGGAGCGTTTTTCGCTTTTGAGGGCGGGCTTGGCGAGTTGCTGGGTTATTTTGGGGTATCGTTAACTCAATTGTTTATTAGCTGCCCGTCTGTACCGGAGTAACCCTATGAGCGCACGCGTCACCATGAAGGACATAGCCGCCGAGCTTGGCGTTTCCATTAACACCGTGCATAAGGCCCTTACGGGCAAGGCCGGCGTGAGCGAGTCTGTACGTGCCAAGGTTAATGCTAAGGCTGAGGAGATGGGCTATCACCGCAACACGAGCGCTTCGAGCCTGCGTCGTAAGGACATCAATCTGCTGTTTTGTCTGCCATGCGCATCGCGTGAGGGCGCTTATTTCTATCGTTACCTATGGGAAGGCTGCAATCGCTTTGAGCAAGAGGTCATCGACCAGGGCATTACGGTTGAGCGCGTTGAATTTGGCGTGGGCGGCTACGCTGATGCACTCGAGCAAATCGACGAGCGTCTGCAGGTGGGCGAGAAGATTGATGGCTTGCTCGCCTATGCGCCGGGCGACGATCGTGCGACTGAGCTTTTGGGGCAGATCGCCGAGGCGGGCGTGACGATTGAGCTCGTTGACGGCGACCGCCCTCACCTCGATCGTCTGGGCGCTAGTTTGGCCGACTACTCCACGGCGGGAAGCCTGATGGCCGAGCAGGCGGCCAACCTGGTTCACGCTTCTGGGATCGATACCCGCGTGCTTTTATTGGCGGGCGACCCCTATACCGACTCGCACTATTTGACCGCTCGTGCCTTCCACAATTACCTTCGCGAGCACAATGTTCCCTGGCAGGTCGAGGATCTGACCGGTGCTCATGCCCAGGTCAAGCAGCTCGAGCACGAGCTCAACCAGCGTCTAAGGTCATCGGAAGCCCCCGAGTTGATCTGCAGCGTGTTCGCCGTGGGCTCTGAGCTGATTGCCGATGCGCTTGTCTCGGCTAACAAGGCCGGCGAAGTAATGGTGATCGGCAACGACCTGTTCCCAGAAAGTGCGCTGGCCTTGCGTCGGGGCATCTTTACCAACATCGTCTACAAGGACCCGGTGAGTTTGGCATACCGTGGCGCCAAGACCTTAGGCGATTACCTGCTGTGGGGAAAGACGCCGGCGGAGCCTGTGCAAAAGGGGGCTGTTGAGATGGTGTTTGCCAGCAACGTCGATCGTTACTGCGAGCTCGCCGGAATCTAATGCGTTTAGGGAGTTCCCTACTTGCCGCGTACTTTTTGGTTGGGGATCGAAAAATTGTTTCGAAGGCCGCTGATGGCGAATCTGCCGTCAGCGGCCTTTCTTTGTGCCGATCCAACGCAGGGTCCATGGCTCGGCAACCGTTAAGCGGTCAAAACCTACCGTTCGCCCCATGATGGTTAGGTGAACGTTCACCTCGTAACGCATTTTGCACTAAGATGGTGAACGTTCACCTAGAGGATGACGAGCGTATTGTGCGCCCGCTCCGCAAACAAAGGGGTTGTTTGATGAAAAACTTCATGGACGATCAGGATTTCCTGCTGAGCACCAAGACCGGCGAGGAACTGTTCCACAACTTTGCCGAGGGCATGCCTATCGTCGACTACCACTGCCACATTTCTCCCAAGGAGATCTGGGAGGACAAGCGTTTCGAGAACATCACCGAGGTTTGGCTGGGCGGCGACCACTACAAGTGGCGCCTGATGCGCGCCAACGGCGTCGACGAGCGTTTTATCACTGGCGATGCCCCTGCTCGCGAGAAGTTCCAAAAGTGGGCCGAGACCCTGGGTCGCTGCGTTGGCAACCCCGTCTTTGAGTGGAGCCACCTGGAGCTTAAGCGCTACTTTGGCTACGAGGGCGTCCTCAACGGCAAGACTGCCCAGGAGGTCTGGGAGCTTGCCAACGCCAAGCTCGCCGAGGCCAGCTTTACCTGCCGCAACCTGATCAAGCAGTCCAACGTCCGCATGATCTGCACTACCGACGACCCCGCCGACAGCTTTGAGTGGCACAAGAAGATTGCCGCCGATGACAGTTTCGACGTTCAGGTCGTTCCCGCCATGCGCCCCGACGCCGCTCTGCGCATCGAGCGCGGCCAGGAGTTCGCCGACTACTGCAAGCATCTTTCCGAGGTTGCCGGCGTTGAGGTCGGCGACTTTGAGGGCATGAAGTCTGCCATCTCCAAGCGCTACGACGTTGCTCACGAGCTGGGCTGCCGCGCCTCCGACCACGCACTCGATTACGTTATGTACGTCCCGGCTACCGCCGATGAGATCGAGGCCATCTTTGCCAAGGGCCTGGCTGCCGAGCCGCTCACCGAGGAAGAGGTCCTCAAGTACAAGACCGCCTTTATGCAGTTTGTCGCCGGCGAGTATGTCCGCCTGGGCTGGGCCATGCAGCTGCACTTTGGCTGCAAGCGCGACAACAACCGCGCCATGTTTGCCAAGCTCGGCCCCGATACCGGTTATGACTGCATCTCCAACTACACGCCGTCCGACCAGCTCGCCGATTTCCTCAACTCCATCCAGGAGACCTGCGGCTTGCCCAAGACCATCCTGTACAGCTTGAGCCCCATCGACAACACCATGATCGATACCGTGATGGGCTGTTTCCAGGAGGCTCCGACCGCCGGTAAGATCCAGAACGGTTCCGCCTGGTGGTTCAACGACAACGAGGTCGGTATGCGCGAGCAGCTCACGGCTCTGGCTAACGAGGGCGTCCTGGGCAACTTTGTCGGCATGCTCACCGACTCTCGCTCCTTTCTGTCCTACCCGCGCCACGAGTATTTCCGTCGCGTGCTGTGCAGCGTGATCGGCGAGTGGGTTGAGCAGGGCAAGTATCCGGCCGACATGGAGCTGCTGGGCACCATCGTGCGCGATATCAGCTACAACAATTCCGTTCGCTACTTTGGCTTCGATCTGGACACCGCCGAGGCATAGATCTGTATGTGCTCCGATTGGTGAAATCGGTTGCAAAGGGGAGGGACCATATGGGAACAGAGCAACAGAAAAACGAGCAGATCGTGTCTGCTCAGACGGATTCGAGATCGATGCAGAGCTCGCAGGATATCAAGCTGAGCTGGCGTGAGAAAATCTGCTATGGCTTTGGCGATTTGGGCAACGGATTCATGTTCGATCTTGGTCAAGCATATCTGACCAAGTTCTACACTGACATCTGTCTGATTTCGCCAGGCGTAGTGAGCCTGATTTTCGCCGTCACCAAGATTTTCGATGCGTTCATGGACCCGATTGCCGGTGCATTCGTCGACGGTAGAAAGAAGATTGGCAAGCACGGTCGGTTTCGTCCGGTCATGATGGTTTCGGCCGTGATCCTTGCCGTTCTAACCGTGGTGACCTTCACTGCGCCCGATATTCCCATGGCAGGTAAAATTGCCTATGCGCTGATAACTTACATGATCTGGGGCGTCGTATACAGCTTCACCAACGTGCCATACGGATCTCTGGCCACGGTAATGACGCGTGACGTCGATGACCGCGCGCACATGGCGTCAACACGCCAGGCCGGTTCGCTTTGCGCACAGCTCATCACGGGCGTAGCGTTCATCCCATTGGTCCTGTTCTTTGCGGGTGGCGACACGCTCGACGGCAATCCGCACGGCTATACGATTGCAGCTGTCGTCATGGGACTGTGCGGCATCGCCGGATTCGCCATCTGCTTTTTGGGAACGCGCGAGCATATCCGTATCGATCGACAGGCCGAGGAGAAGGCTGCGGGAAAGGCCGGCAAGAAGTCGAGCGCATTCAGCACGTATTTCAAGGTCGTTTTCACCAACAAGAACCTGGGAGCAGTTATCCTGCTTACGCTGTTTACCATTTCGGCCATGAACACCAACAACACCATGATGGTGTATTTCTGCCAGTACAACCTGGGTAACATCGCGTTGCAGCCCGTTGTCAACGGCATCATGATCGGAACGTCGGTTGTCGCCATTCTCGCCATCCCGACGCTCGTCAAGCATTTCGGTAAGAAGCGCACGTGCGTCGCCTGCTTTATCGTCGGCGCTGTGGCAAACGGCCTCAACTTCATCCTGCCGACCAATACCGTGACGTTCATCATCTTCGTCACCATCGGCTACGTCGCGCTTGCCATCCCCAACGGTATCACCTGGAACCTGGTTTCCGATGTTATCGATTACGGTGAATGGCACACGGGAATCCGCAAGGAGGGTACGACCTACGCCGCGTTCAACTTTTCTCGTAAGCTTGCGCAATCCCTTGCCGCGATCATTTCCGGCGGCATCCTTGCCCTTACCGGATATGTGGCAAATAAGCCCCAGACGGCTGCCGCGCTGCTTGGCATTAAGGGCGCTCTGACGATTTATCCCGCCTGCGCCCTTCTGGTAGCAGCCTTGATTATCTTCGCTCTCTACGACATTACCGAGAAGAAGTTCAATTCCATTTCCAACGACCTGTCGAATGGTCGCTGGGAGCGCGGCAAGATCGGCGAGAGCACTATCGAGACGATCGATAAATAGTCCCGCTGTTTAAACAATCATGAATGCAACCCGGTGCGGCGATGCCGTACCGGGACTTGAGTTGAGAGGAAAACCTCTATGAATAACATCAGCTACGAGACGCTCGAGAAGATCGGCTACGAGGGCTACGTGCTGCCCAAGGACGCCCCCGAGAAGGTCCTGCAGTTTGGCGAGGGCAATTTCCTGCGCGCCTTCGTCGATCGTTTCTTCGATATGGGCAACGAGGCCACCGGTTGGAACGGCAAGGTCGTCATGGTGCAGCCCATCAGCGGCGCCTTCGATTTCGCCGATGGTATCAATGCCCAGGATGGCCTGTACACCGTACTGGTGCGTGGCAAGGAGAACGGTGACACGGTTGACGATTCCCGCGTGATCAGCGCCTGCAGCCGTTGCCTCAATCCGTATCGCGAGGCTGACTACCGTGCCATGATGGAGGTCGCCGTTTCCGACGACCTGGAGATTATCGTCTCCAACACCACCGAGGCCGGTATCGCCTACGATCCGTCCTGCAAGGCCGACGACATGCCCCCCGCGAGCTTCCCTGCCAAGCTTGCCCAGGTGCTCCATGCCCGCTGGGCTGCCGGCAAGCAGGGCGTCATCGTGCTCGCCTGCGAGCTCATCGACCATAACGGCGAGGAGCTGCTGCGCATCATGAACCAGTATGTGAGCGACTGGGGCTGGGAGGACGAGTTTTCGCAGTGGATGGCCAACGACTGCACCGTCTGCACCACGCTCGTCGACACCATCGTTCCGGGTCGCATCCGCGATCCCAAGGAGGCCGCTGCCGTGGCCGAGCGCTTGGGCTATGAAGATCCGTTCTTGGCCGTGCGTGAGCCCTTCCAGATGTGGGGCATCCAGGGTGACGAGTCGCTCAAGGAGCGTCTGCCCTTCGTGAAGGCCGGTCTGCCGGGTGTCTTTGTGACCCTCGACGTCACCCCGTACAAGAAGCGCAAGGTCCGCATCCTCAACGGCGCCCACACCGCCTTTGTCCCGGGTTCCTGGGTTGCCGGCTTTGATATCGTGCGCGATTGCATGCACGACGAGACCGTCCGCGGCTTCATGAACACCATGCTCTACGACGAGGTCATCCCAACGCTTGCCGCCGACCTGGATGTCGAGGACTGCAAGGCCTTTGCCGCCGCTGTTGAGAACCGCTTCGACAACCCGTTTATCGACCACGCGCTGCTCTCCATCTGCCTCAACTCCACGGCTAAGTGGCGTGCCCGCGACCTGCCTACGCTCAAGGACTACGCTGCCGAGACCGGCAACCTGCCCAAGTGCCTGGCGACGAGCCTGGCCACGCTCATCTCCTTCTACACGCAGGAGCTCGTGTCCCGCGAGGGCGACGGCCTGCACCTGCGTCGCTCCGACGGCACCGAGTACACCGCTCAGGACGACGCCTTTGTGCTCGACTTCTACGCTGCCCACGCCGGCGCCGACGACGCCGAGCTGGTGCACGATGTGCTCTCCAACGAGCAAATGTGGGGCGAGGATCTTACGCAGATCGCCGGCCTGGAGGAGTTTGTCGTCAACGCTCTCGCCGTCGTGCGCTCCGAGGGCGTCAAGCAGGCGTTCGCGAACGCTCAGGCCTAAATCCTTCTGTACGCCCGCCGGGTAACTGGCGGGCGTCACTCGACTTCTGCTCAACCTGTAGGGTTAGGACTCTTTGTAATGAACACTATCCAGATCAATCCGGCCGACAACGTCATCGTTGCGCTGTCGCCGCTCGCCAAGGGTGCTGCCGTCGAGGTTCCCGGCGTGGGCGAGGTCGTTGCCGCGGAGGATATCCCGCAGGGTCACAAGATGGCCGTGCGCGCCATTGCAGCCGGTGAGGATGTCATCAAGTACGGTCTTCCCATCGGCCACGTGACGAAGGACATTCAGCCCGGCCAGTGGCTGCACACGCACAACGTGAAGACCAACCTCTCGGGTGAGATCGAGTACGCCTACAATCCGACACATCCGGTCGTTGAGCCGGTCGAGGCCGAGACCTTTATGGGCTTCCGCCGTGCCGACGGTCGTGCCGCCACGCGCAATGAGCTTTGGATCATTCCCACCGTCGGTTGCGTCAACGAAGTCGCTCGTGCCATGTGCGAGCAGGCTCAGGACCTGGTCGAGGGCTCGTTGGAGGGCGTCTATTACTTCCCGCATCCGTTCGGTTGCTCACAGACCGGCGCCGACCATGCCCAGACCCGTCGTCTGCTGGTGGCGCTGTCGCGTCACGCAAACGCCGCGGGCGTGCTGTTCTTGTCGCTCGGTTGCGAGAACTGCACGCATCAGCAGGTGCTCGACGAGCTCGGTGACTTCGATCACGAGCGCGTTCGTTTTCTCACCTGTCAAGATGTAGCCGACGAGCAGATCGAGGGCCACAAGATTCTGTCCGAGCTGGCACATCTTGCCAAGCAGGCCAAGCGTGAGCCCATTCCGGCCTCAGAGCTGGTTATTGGTCTTAAGTGCGGCGGCTCTGACGGTCTTTCGGGCATTACCGCCAACCCCACGATCGGTCGCGTGAGCGATATGGTCGTCGCCCGTGGTGGCACGTCGGTGCTCACCGAAGTGCCCGAGATGTTTGGCGCGGAGAGCATCCTGCTCGACCGATGTGAGGACGAGCAGGTCTTTAACGCTGCCTCTGACATGCTTAACGGTTTTAAGGATTACTTTATTAGCCATGGTGAGGTGGTCTACGAGAACCCGAGTCCCGGTAACAAGGACGGTGGCATCACCACGCTCGAGGACAAGAGTTGCGGCTGCGTGCAAAAGGGCGGCTCTGCACCCATCGTCGACGTGCTGCCGTATGCCGGTCAGGTCACCAAGCATGGCCTGAACATGCTGTGCGGCCCGGGCAACGACATGGTATCCACCACGGCGTTGACGGCTGCTGGCTGCCACGTGATTCTGTTCTCGACTGGACGCGGCACGCCGTTTGGTGCACCGGCGCCCACCCTCAAGGTGTTCACCAATCAGCGTCTGTGCGACCACAAGGCCAACTGGATGGACTTTAACGCCGGCGTGGTGGCTACGGGCGAGTGCACGCTCGATGAGGCCGCCGGAGACCTATATCAGCTGGTACTGGATACAGCGAGCGGTAAGCTAACGAGTGCCGAGCGCCGCGGCTGCCACGAGATCAGTATCTGGAAAGACGGCGTCTGCCTGTAGAGAGATTCGCCATTCGTAGGGGTGGCGAATTTTTTGATCTCGATGACGGGGCTGCACGGTGGTTCTGTGCGAGGAAAGGGTTGCTGCTGTGCGTTTGTGAGATGCTTTTCGGTGCCCTTTTCCGCACTGTTGACGTATCTATGGTTATAAATTCGGGCAAATTGGTTTAAGAAGCCGATTTCGTCCAGGTCAATAGAGGGGAATTGCGTGGCTATCCACATCGTTGAGGAAGCAAATCGTTGTCTGGGCTGCAAAAAGGCGTTCTGTCAAATCAAGGGCTGTCCGGTGCAGACGCCCATTCCGCAGGTTATCGACCTCTTTAAGCAGCGCCGTCTGCAAGAGGCGGGCGAGCTGCTGTTCCAGAATAACCCGATGAGTGCGGTCTGCTCTATGGTGTGCAACCATTCGGGCCAGTGCGAGGGCGCGTGCATCCAGGGCCGCAAGGGCACACCGGTGCATTTTTCGAGTATCGAGAACTATATCTCGACTGCATATTTGGACCGCAAGGAGTGGAAGCCCGCGCCGTCGTGCGGCAAGCAGGTTGCCGTGGTCGGTTCCGGTCCTGCCGGCATTACCGTGGCCATTAAGATGGCCCAGCTGGGCTGTGCCGTCACGGTGTTTGAGCAGCGCCCCGAGATCGGCGGCGTGCTGGAGTACGGCATCCCCGAGTTTCGCCTGCCCCGTGCTCTCGTGCAAAAGTACCGTTACGTGATGTGCTCGCTTGGCGTGCGCGTCCGTCCCTCGACCACCATCGGTGGCGCGCTGCATATCGACGACCTGCTGCGCGACGGCTACGATGCGGTCTTTGTGGGTACCGGTACCTGGCGCGCCCGCAAGCTGGGTATTCCCGGCGAGTCGCGTGGCAACGTGCTGTTTGGTATCGATTACCTAGTCGATCCCACGAGCGTGGCGATCGGTCAGAACGTGGCGGTTATCGGCGCCGGCAACGTAGCCATGGATGTTGCCCGTACGGCCCTGCGCACGGGCGCGCGCAAGGTTACCGTGTATGCCCGATCGCGCCATATCTCGGCCATCGATGACGAGGTCGAGCTGACCGAGCTTGACGGTGCCGAGATCGTGTGCGGCAAAGCCATCTGCGCCATCGACGATAACGGCCCGGTCTTCGAGACGGCTATCTTCGATGAGGACGATAAGGTGGTGGGCTACGAGGATGAGCTCGACCATGCTGCCGCCGACACGGTGGTCATCGCGGCCTCACAGGTGCCCAAGGACAAGCTCGTGCTTACGACGGGTGGCCTGGAGACCGACCATCGTGGCCTGCTGTCGGTCGACGAGCAGGGCATGACCACGGTGCCTGGCGTCTTTGCCGCCGGCGACGTGGTCAACGGCCCGCTCACGGTGGTCCATGCCGTGGCAGGGGCCAAGCTCGCCGTCGAAGGTATGATTGCCCACCTGGGCCTCTAACTCCATCTCGCCCATCAGTTGCGGTGAAATAGTTTCTGCTTGGTGCCCCAAGCGCCTCATTCAGGAACTATTCCACCGCAACTTTTTTGTGAGGGTCGGGATTAAAGGCGGGGGAGTGCGAGCGAGTGCGAATGCGGCGGATACTGATACGATAGGTACGTTAGCAACTGCCGCCCAGCGGCTCAAACGAAAGGAACCCTGTATGGAGTCCTCCGCCTATCCGATGCTCTTTAGCCCGATCAAGGTCGGTACGACCGAGGTCAAGAACCGCGTCTTTATGCCGCCGGTGTCCACCAACCTGGCCGATCATGGCTATGTGACCGACGATTTGGTCGATCATTACCGTGCCCGCGCCAAGGGCGGCGTGGGCCTGATCATCACCGAAGTCGTGACGGTCGAGCCCACCTATACCTATCTGCCGGGTGACATGTGCTGCTACGACGACACGTTTATTCCTGGCTGGGAAAAGCTCGCCGCGGCCGTCCACGAGTACGGTTGCAAAATCATGCCGCAGCTCTTCCACCCCGCCTACATGGCCTTTAACATTCCGGGCACGCCGCGCCTGATCGCTCCGTCCTTTGTGGGCCCGTCCTATGCCCGCGAGGCACCGCGCCCCATCACGGTCGACGAGATTCACGAGCTCACGCATCAGTTTGGCGACGCTGCCGTGCGTATGCAGAAGGCTGGCGTCGATGGCGTTGAAGTCCATGCGGCACACGCCCACGGCATGCTCGGCGGCTTTTTGACTCCGCTCTACAACAAGCGTACCGACGAGTATGGTGGCTCGCTCGACGCCCGTATGCGCTTCTTGCTCGAGGTCATCGCCGAGATTCGTGAGCGCTGCGGCAAGGACTTTATCATCGACGTCCGCATTTCGGGCGATGAGTACACCGATGGCGGCCTGACCCTCAACGACATGATCTACGTCTCGCGTCGCCTGGAGAAGGCCGGCGTCGACATGATTCACGTGTCGGGCGGCACCACCATCAAGCGCGGCTCCGCGATTCCCGCCGCCGGTACCCAGCAGGCCTCGCATGCCGCCTGCTCGCGCGAGATCAAAAAGCACGTCAACATTCCCGTCGCCACCGTCGGCCGCATCAACGAGGCCTGGATTGCCGAGGAGCTGATCGAGGACGGCGCTGCCGACATCTGCATGATGGGCCGCGCCAATCTGTGCGATGCCGAGTTCTGCAACAAGGCCGCTGGCGGCAACGCCGACGACATCCGCCCCTGCATCGGCTGCCTGCGCTGCCTGAACGGCATTATGTTTGGCAAGCGCATCTCCTGCACCGTCAACCCCGATGTTGAGCGCGACGAGGCCGGCTACGAGCCTGCCGCCGAGGCCAAGAACGTACTGGTTGTGGGCGCTGGTCCTGCGGGCATGGAGGCAGCCTACATTGCCGCCAAGCGCGGCCATAACGTGGTGCTCGTGGACAAGCAGGATGAGCCGGGCGGCGAGATGCGCATCGCAGCCGTTCCGCCGGCAAAGCAGGAACTCACCCGCGTGATCAAGTATCAGTATCGTCGTCTGGCCGAGTCGGGCGTGAAGTGCGTCTTTGGTACCGATCTTACTGCCGAGGACATTCAGCGTGACTACGCGGGCTACGAGGTCGTCCTGGCTTATGGCGCCGAGCCCATCGCTCCGGCCTTCATGCAGGGCTTTAAGCAGGTTATGACGGCTGACGACCTGCTGGGTGGCAAGGCTTTCCCGGGCAAGAAGATCGTCATCGTCGGCGGCGGCACCGTCGGTTGCGAGACGGCCGACTACCTGGCCCCGCTGGTCAACGACCTGTCGCCGGCCAACCGCGATGTCACCGTCATCGAGATGACCAAGACGCTCGCCGCCAACGAGGGCGGCGCCGGCCGCGCGGTGCTTATCACGCGCATGCTCTCAAAGGGCGTTCACGTGCTGACCGAGGCCAAGGTGACCGAGATTACCGAGGACACTATCAGCTACGAAAAGGACGGCGAGGTCCACACCATCGCCGATGCCGATACGCTGGTGCTTGCCATGGGCTATCGTCCCAATACCAAGCTGGCCGACGACCTTGCTGCTGCCGGTGTTGCCACCCACGTGCTGGGCGATGCCAACAAGTGCGGCAACATCCGCGATGCCATCGGCGATGGCTACAAGGTTGCCTGCGAGCTCTAGTCAACCCCTTTGCACCAATCGATTGCAAAAAGCGGCGGCTGCCCTGTGTGTTGGGCAGCCGCCGCCTGCGTTTTGCCAAAGAAAGATTATTGTCGGGCCCTAAATGCCTTTTGCTTCTGCTCCCTCCGCAATCATGTTGCGGTTATACACCAGGTGCAGATACATCGCGTCGTGCGCGGCGGTGGGATTGCGCGAGGCGATGGCGTCGGCCACATCGCGGTGCGTGCGGATAGTTTCCTCGACGAGCTTTTTGCCAGTCACGTCGATAAAGAGGGGGACGGATGCCTTGAGCACGCCCATCAGGCGGGGAACGACGAGGTTGCCGCCATCCCAGGGCGGCTTCATGGAGTAGCGCACGTACGCATCGAATTTCTCCTCTCATAGATGCGTGGCGCAAAGAGCCCCGAGTTCATACGAGCTCGGGGCTCTTTTCGTCTAGGTTGGGGACGCATAGCCGGACGAAAGCGTGTTGCGTTTGGCGTAAAACCATACGAAAGTGCAATTTGCGTCTTATTTCCGAACGTAAAGCAGACGAAAACCGTTTACGTCTGCTTTAAATCCGTATGAAAACGGTTTTCGTCTTGCAGGGCAGTTGCCGTTTCTACAGTTCAACTTCCAGTTCGGCTTTGTGTTCGTAGAGGTAGTCGCGCATGTAGGGGATGGCAAATGAGACCTTGCCGTACGAAGGAGCCTCGATAATCGATTCTCTTAACAGGCGGCTGCGGACGGAGCTCACCTGTTGAGGCGTTTTGTTTAGGGCATCGGCAACCATGCTGGTCGAGCTCGTCTGCCCCAAAGACGCCATGCTCAGCAGATAAGCGATGCACGTGGGCGGAATGCGCTGCAGCGCGGGCTCAATCACCATGGCGCAGAAGCGTTCGCGTGCTGTTGCAATGCCACGCTCGGCTTCTTCTTCTCCAATAATCGCTGTATGTGCGCGTCTTGCCAACTGCCATGCGTAGTATCCAACGAGTTGGATCATGAAAGGATAGCCTTGCGTTGCCTCGGCAAGTTGGCCGGCAATACCTGGCTGCAACTCCATGCCAGACGCTTCAATGGTTTCCTCGAGGGAGTACGACACTTCGGTTACTGCCACAGCCTTCAGGTCAAAGGGGAGGGCACGGCGCAAAAACGTAAGTGTCTTTCCGTTGATGATGCTTTCAATCATCGAAGGCAGCCCAGCAAAAACAAAGGCGATATCAAGGTCTTCGCCGATAACCTGCTGAATCGCAATGGAGAGCGTTCGGACCTCATCGAGCTCTGCGTCTTGAACCTCGTCGAGAGTGATGAGCAGGCCATTTCCATTCTTGGATATTGTCTGTCTCATGGCGTCGCGTAGCGATGGGCCGATTCGCTCAATGTCTATGCTGCCGATGGATATGCCAGCTATGGTGGGCTCAAATCTGGCGTGCTTGGCCTGGAATTTGGGCTGCAGCTGTTCGAGAATGCGCTGGCAAAGTCCCTCGGTTGCGACCTCTTTTATGACCGTCCAGCCACGGCTTTGCGCCAAACGTGAGCACTCGTCAAGGAGGACCGTCTTGCCCGTTCCACGGACGCCGGCTATGCGCATTAGGCGCCCAGGGGCACCAGGCCCGTTGGTGAGGCCCTCATTGAATTCTTCGAGCACATCTTCGCGGCCGATAATCGTGGGAGGTGTTTTACCTGCTGTGGGCTTAAAAGGGTTTGTTTGCATGTGAGCCACCTTTGCTCAAGATATAGCAAGATATAGCAAGATATAGCAAAGTATAGCAAGATATAGCAAAGTATAGTGAGATATAGCAACGTATAGCGCTGTTTGCGGGTTCTTACGGTGGTGCTATTTCCCGAATGCCGCGCGCACAAAGCGCTGGGCGAACAGCTTATTAGCGATGTTGATGACATGGCCCAAGAACAGCGCCGAGATGGCGGTGGTCACGCCAAAGCCGCCCAGGTTGTGCATGAGCGCGAGCGACAGAACGAGAGACACGGCGACATGCGAGCAGTCGAACACGACTTTTACGTCGCCAAAGCGGCGTTTAATCTTTTCGGCAATGACCTGCACCAGGCCGTCGGGCGCGTTGGGGACAACGCCCATGTTGACGACGAGACTTACGCCAAATGCAGTGACAGCGAGGGAGAGCAGCATGGTCTCAACCTGTATGGGGAGTGCTGCGGGATGCAGCGGGTTGACCGCCATGAAGAAGTCGGTGAAGCCGCCGATGAGCGTTGAGAAGCACAGCTCGAGCAGGATGCGCGGCTGGAACTCGCGTCGCAAGATAGTGAATTGTGCCACGATGTAGGCGACATAGGTAGCAGTGATCCAAAAGCCGAGCGTCTTGCCCGTGAGCATGGATAGGGTTGTGGAAAAGCACGTGAGCGCGGCGACACCCAGGCCGGATGCCGTCTGGAGACTCATGCCGAGTGCCAGTACTGCAACGCCCGCCAGATACATCAGCATCCTGATGACGGTATGGAACCAATCGATCTTCTCGCCATTCATGATGATGAGCGGTCGCATGTTGCTACCCGTCCTTTCGGTTGTGTGAAAAAACTGACCCGGACCGGCAAAAGAGGGTTATCAGAGGCACTGCTGTTAAAGCAGAAAAGCCGGCCCCACGGTCAGTTGTCTAGGAAGTGTCTCGCTGTGCCGGAATGGGACTGAAGGGCCAGCGAGACGGGAGGAAAGCAAATGACATTGCGTGGGCAATAGGATGCCAAGATGGTAGGGTGCGTCTTAGCATCCTATTGCTCACGCTCGACGAAATCGGTTTCGTTTGAGCCTTAGTATACGCACGGGATTCTATTTGCAAAGAGAAAAACAATAAAAAGTGAACGTTCACCTAATCGTAACAACTCGTTGGCTGTATCATGGCGGTAGTCGATACGAAACCGATTTCGTATCGACTACGCATGCGTTGTATCTGTCCATTATCTGGTGGTGTAAACGAGGGGTTACGCCTGCCGCAAAAGCGGCATTTATCATTGTCCAGATCGAAAGGATCACCATGGAACAGCATACCGATTGCTCGTACTGCATGTGCGGGACCGACAACACGCTCGTCGATGCCTTTGGCATCCCCATGCTTGACCTGCCTGCCAGCAAGCTCATCTTGTTTAAGGAGCAGAGTCATAAGGGCCGCGTAATCGTGGCCTCCAAGCAGCACGTCGATGACATCTCCTGCATGTCCGAGGAAGACGCCGCCGCCTTTATGGCCGATGTCCGCCACGTCGCGGCAGCGCTGCACAAGGCGTTCAATCCCGACAAGATTAACTTTGGTGCCTACGGCGACACCATGCATCACCTGCACGTGCATATCGTCCCCAAGTACAAGGACGACCCGTTTGAGTTTGGCGACGTGTTTGCCATGAACCCCGGTCGCGTCACGCTCGAGTCGGCTCAGTACGACGAGATCGCCCAGGCAATTGTCGCCAACCTGTAAGCGAGTAAAAGCTGCTATTTCGAATAGAAGCACTTGGCTTCATTGCCAGTTAAAAGGAGCTTATCTATGAATGCAGGAGTTGTTTCACTCCTTTGGGTGCTGGTGGGCGTAGTCCTGCTGGTCGCCATGATCGTTAAGTTTAAAATCAACAGCATCATTGCGCTTATTCTTTCCGCCATTTTTATCGCCCTTGCCGACGGCATCTCTGTGGGCGACCTTGTCACCACCATGGAAGATGGACTGGGCGGAACGCTTAAGTCGCTTGCGCTGATCATTATCTTTGGCGCAGCCATCGGAAAACTGATGACCGATTCGGGTGCCTCGCAGCAGATTGCCGACACTATCGTTGACAAGCTCGGTATTAAGCTACTGCCTGTTGCGCTTCTGATCATCGGCGTTATCTTTGGTATGAGCATGTTCTACGAGGTGGCGTTCCTTATCGTTACGCCGCTCGTTATCAGCATCGCCAAAGAGGCCGACATCCCCTATATGCGCCTGATTATCCCGGCTGTTTCTGGTACCACGATGGGCCATTCTCTTTTTCCGCCGCAGCCTGGTCCTATGGCGCTGGTGAGTGCCTTTGGTGCCGAGGTTCCGCCGGTCTACATCTTTGGTCTGATCGTCACGATTCCGACACTTATCTGCTCTGGTCTTTTGCTGTGCCATTTCATCCCCGGTCTCGATGACATGCCGCTTGGCAATGTTATGAAGCCGGCGGAGCGCAGGCCCGCGGACGAGCTTCCGCCGTTCTGGCTTTCCATTCTGGTGCCGCTGTTCCCGGCAATCATCATGATTGGGGCTTCGATTATCAAGAACACGGTGGGCGAGGGTTGCTTTGCATACGATCTTGCCAGCTGCATCGGTAGCGCAGATATCACTATGCTCATCACGATGATTCTTGCCATGGTTGCGTATGGTTATACGCGCGGCATGGATGGCGGAGAGATCTCTAGCTCTATGTCCGATGCTATCAAGGGCGTCGCGAACGTGCTGCTCGTTATCGGTGCCGGCGGCATCATGAAGCAGGTCATCATTACTTCTGGCGTTGGCGCGACGCTTGCCGACATGGTGAGCCTCATGCCGGTGTCGCCGCTGATTTTGGCTTGGGTGATCACGGTGGTCCTGCGCCTGCTCACCGGCCAGGGTACCGTCTCGGCCATCACCGCCGCCGGCGTCGTGGCACCTATGGTTACGCAGTTTGGCATCAACCCGGTGCTTGCAGTACTGGTCTGCGCCTGCGCATCCAATACCATCACGCCTATGTATGACGGCGGTTACCTGCTGTTCCAGCAGTCGTTTGGCCTGTCGATGAAGGATACCTATAAGACATGGGGCCTGTTGGAGCTCGTCAACTCCGTTGTCGGCCTCATCATGGTTCTAATCCTGAGCCTGTTTATCTAGGCGAGAAACGCATAAGACAAGCGTGTCTCACCGCAAGCCCGCGGACAGTTGCCTATCAAACTGTCCGCGGGCCTTTGCTTTTTATACCAACGGCATGTCGCACCCGTCCCCCCCCATAAGTTGCGGTGGAATAGTTCCTGTTCTTGCTGCTGAAGGCTTTGAGCAGGAACTATTCCACCGCAACTTATGATGGGGCGGGGGATGCGATAGTATTGCATGGTGGTATTCGATTAACCGAGGCTTCATCCGAGGGCTTTATGGAACAGCACCAGCATTATCAGAGCCTGCAAGATCAGGCATACAACGCATTGCGCTCCAAGATCATCTATGCCGAGCTCAAGCCCGGCACGCGCCTTTCGGCGATTGGTCTGGAAAAGGAGACAGGAATCGGGCGCACGCCCATTCGCGAGTCCTTTGTGCGCCTGCGCGAGCAGGAGCTGGTGGAAACGCGTCCCAAAAGCGGCACCTACGTTTCTAAGATCAGCATGGAACGCGCCGAGAATGCTTGTTTCTTGCGCGAGAAACTCGAGAGAAGCGTGCTTATTAAATGCTGTTCGGCCGCCTCGCCCGAGCAAAAGCATCGGCTTGAGCAGATTCTTGCCGAGTCCGAGTCGCTCGACCATAGCGAAACGCGTCGCTTTTTCGACCTGGATAACCTGTTCCATGAGACGTGTTTCGTGATTGCCGGCCGTCACATGTTGTGGGATTGGATGAAGAGCGTCAACACGCATTTTGAGCGATACAACTGGTTGCGTATGGTGTCGCAGGATCTGGATTGGGAGCCGATTCGTCGGCAGCATCGCCGGATTCTCGAGGCCATTAAGAGGGGCGATACCGATGCGGCGAGTTATCTGGCAGAGACGCACTTGCACCTGATGCCCGAGGAGCAGGGCCCGGTTATCGCCTTGCATCCCGACTATTTTGAGCTGTCCAAAGACTCGTTCGTCTAATCAATCCCCATATAAGTTGCGGTGAAATAGGGACTGTTTTGCGGCCTAGGTGGCGCAAACAGTCCCTATTTCACCGCAACTGCGTTGGAGCGTAACCGGGGCACAAAGCTGTGGCACCGCTTGGAGGAAAAGACCGGAAGCAAGGGTCCATTCCTCCAGACGGCGCCGCAGCTGTTTTGGTGGCTCGGCTTTTGTCGAAGTGTCTTAGTTGAGCGCGACTGCCAGCCGAGTAGGCAAAGCGGCTCGGGGGCGTGTCGCTTCCGTCACGTTCTATCAGCATACAAGACGGTTTTGGTTCTTGCTCGTGACGGAAACGGCGCGCTTCCGAGCCGCTTTAAAAGAAAGGGGGCGAGGTCTAGGACACGCCCCCTTTCACGATAGAGAGCTAAACCTAGCCGCGGACCTTCTTGACGACGTCCATGGCCTCGCGGGCGATCTGCTCGACCTTGGAGAAGTCGCCGTCAGCGAACAGGGCCGGCTTGACCATCCAAGTGCCACCGCAGGCGATGATGGCGGAGGAGCTCAGGTACTCCTCGACGTTGGCGGTGCTCACGCCGCCGGTGGGCATAAAGCGGTGGCCGACAAACGGAGCGGCAAGGGCCTTGATGGTGTTCAGGCCGCCATACTGGGACGCGGGGAAGAACTTGGTGACCTTGAGGCCCAGGTTCTCGGCTGCGGTGACCTCGGAGGGGGTCACGGTGCCGGGAAGGACAGGCAGGTCGATGTTGATGCAGTGCTTCACGACGTCCTCGTTGTAACCCGGGGAGACGATGAACTTGGCACCGGCGGTGCGAGCCTGCTCAACCTGCTCGACAGTCAAGACGGTGCCGGCGCCGACGCACATCTCGGGCTCGGCCTCGGCCATGGCGGTGATGCACTCGGCGGCGCAGGCGGTGCGGAAGGTGACCTCGGCGGACTTCATGCCGGCTGCCATAAGGGCGTGGGCGAGCGGTGCGGCGTCCTCGACCTTGTCGAGCACAACGACCGGCACGATGCCCAGGGACTCAAGCGTGGTGTAGAACTGATCGAACATGATGTTCCTTTCGATGTAAGGCGCGCATGGGCGCGTGATTGCCAAATGTGCTGGTCGGGAGCCGATTTTGGATTGGTTATCGGAGGCACTGCTTGGGGTTCAAGCAATTCCAAAACCGGCTGCTCGACCAGTCATGTAGGGAATGCCAGGCAAAACCGGAATGGGACTGGTGGTTTTGCCCGGTCGGAGGAATCGGGGAGCGAGCCGCAGGGGTATGGGATTGGAAAGCTGCGGCCCGCGGAATGGAGGCGGACTAGCGCGCGACGCGGGTGCCACCGTCGGCGGCTGATGCCACGGCTGCGATCTCGTCTGCGGTCACCAAGTTGGAATCGCCCTTGATGGTGAGCTTGAGGATCGACGCTGCAATGGCGTAGTTGACGGCGTCCTGCGGGTCAAAATCGTTGATGAGGGCATGGACGAGGCCGGCGTTGAAAGCGTCGCCGGCGGCAACGCCCTCGAGCACGTGCACGTCGTGAGCAGGGGAGAACCAGTGCTCGCCGCTCTCGGCGTCAAAGAGCATGCCCATCCAGATGGAGCGTTCGACGCAGGAGATGTTGCGAACGACCGAGGCGACCTTTTTGCAGCCGTACTCGGCGCAGATCTGGCGGGCCATCTCGACGTAGGTGTCACGCTCCTCGATGCCGTGGGCAAGGGAGCCAGAGACGCAGGTCATGCCAAGGCCGGCAGGCGCATCCTCGTCATTGGCGATGCAGATGTCGACGAGCGGCAGGAGTTCCTTCATGGTGGCCTGCGATTTCTCGGGCGACCACATCTTGCCGCGATAGTTCACGTCGCACACGGTGGTGATGCCCTTGGCGCGGCAGACGGCGAGCGCCTCCTTGCAGGCGGCGGCCATCTCGTCGGAGACGGCGGGGGTCACGCCGGAGAAGTAGAAGACATCGATGCCCTTGAGGATCTCGTCCCAGTCAAAAACATCGCGCTTGGCCATGTTGATGGCAGAGAACTTGCGGTCGTAGACGCAGCCGTTGCCGCGCTGCGAGGCACCGACCTCAAACACATAGGAGCCAAGACGGTCGCCCTGACGCACGACGCGCGTGGTGTCGACGCCGTAGGCCTTCAGCGAACGCAGGGCGCACTCGCCCAGACGGTTGGCCGGGACAACGGAGACGTAAGCGGCCTTGTCGCCCTGGTAGGCCAGGGAAAGCGCGGTGTTTGCCTCGGCGCCGCCGTAGCGGACATCAAACTCGGTCGCCTGCTCAATGCGCAGGTGGTCTTTGGGCGATAGCCTCATCATGATCTCGCCGAAGGTAAGAACCGTTTTACCCATGGTCGCGTAGCTCCTTCTTGCTCGTGCGTACACCTTTGATATGGCGTTGGCACGCAGGTGCCAAGACGGTAGGGTGCGTCTTTGCACCTGCGTGCCAACGCTCACCGAAATCGGTTTACGAAATCGGTTTCGTTTCGAGTTGTAGTATACTCACATACAGCGTTTTGCAACCGAGATTTTTAAAAAAATGCCTAAAATGGCTCAGACCGCCGACAATTGGGAAACGGGGTGCGTTATGGCGCAGATGAGAATCAAGGACATTGCCGCCGAGGCGGGCGTGAGCCCGGCCACGGTCTCGCGCTATCTCAACAACCGCCCCGGGCAAATGACCGAGGAAACCCGTGCTCGCATCGCGGCGGTTATCGAGCGCACCGGCTATCGCCCGCGTGCCGCCGCGCGCAATCTACGCAGCTCGCGCACCAACCTCATCGGCGTGATCTTGGCCGACATCGCCAACCCGTTCTCCAGCGCCATGCTCGAAGGGCTTTCCGTCAGCGCCGCCGCGCGCGGCTGCTCGCTCATGACGGCCATTAGCGGCAACGACCCCGCTAAGGAAGCGGAGTCGCTCACCAGGCTTATCGATGCCGGCGTGGACGGCCTGGTCGTCAATACCTGCGGTGGTAACGACGAGGCGATTGCCGCGGCAGCGGGACGCCTGCCCGTTGTGTTGCTCGACCGCGATGTTGCCGACGGCGGTGTCGATCTGGTGACATCTAACAACCGTGAGCTGGTCGCCGGGTTGGTGGACGCCTTGGCAGCTGCGGGCAGCGAGCGCCTGTGCATGCTCACCGAGGCAAGCGACGACAGCCCCGTGCGTCGCGAGCGTGCCGAGGCCTTTACCGACGAGCTTTCGCGCCGCGGTCTTGCGGGCGAGGTCGTCACCCTGGCCGACGGTGGCGCCACGGGTGTCGGTCGCTTGGACGAGACCATCCGCGGCTATACGGGCAAAAGGCTCGGCCTTATCGCTGTCAACGGCCTGGTCTTCCTGCGCCTGACCGAGGCGCTGGCGCAGCTTGGTCCCTCGCTGCCGGCGGGGCTCAGAATCGCGACGTTTGACGACTACCCCTGGAACCATGTGCTCTTTGGCGGTGTGACCACGGCAGCGCAAGACACCCTCACCATTGCCGAGTGCGTGGTCGAGCGCCTCTCCGAGCGCATCGACGTCGTTACCACTACGGTGGGCGATGCCGCAAAGCTCGCCCCCAAGCGCATCGAGATACCCGGCCACATCGAATACCGCGCTTCGACCTCACGCTAACCATTCGTTCGTGACCGCCTGTTCACACACGTTTTTTGAGCGCTTGATACGCTTTAACCCTGCGGAAACATTTTTCTGCGATAGTATCTGCGATATAGACCAGTCGAAACCCGCCCGAAAGAAAGGGGAGCGACATGAACCAGCAGAACATCGATTACGTACTCCGTTCCGTAGAGCAGCGTGACATCCGCTTTGTGCGTCTGTGGTTTGTCGACATTCTCGGCCGCCTCAAGAACTTTGCCATTAGCCCCGAGGACCTCGAGGTCGCTTTTGAGGAGGGTATTGGCTTTGACGGCTCCGCCATCGAGGGCTTTGCCACGCCCGAGGAAGCCGACATGCTGGCGTTCCCCGATGCTTCGACCTTCCAGATTTTGCCGTGGCGCCCGAGCCACAACGGCGTCGCCCGCGTGTTCTGCGATGTGTGCACTCCCGATTGCAAGCCCTTTGCCGGCGATCCGCGCGATGCCCTGCGCCGCATGTTCCGCAAGGCCGAGAAGGCTGGCTATCTGCTCAACGTGGGCGCCGAGCTGGAGTATTACTATTTCCCCGACGAGCACACCCCCGAGCCGCTCGACAACGTGGGCTACTTCGATCTTTCGGTGAGCGATGCCGCCCGCGACCTGCGCCGCAACACGGTCCTCACGCTGGAGAAGATGTCCGTGCCCGTGGAGTACACCTTCCATGCCGCCGGCCGCTCGCAGCACGGCATGAGCCTGCGTCACGCCGAGGCCTTGAGCATGTCCGACGCCATCACCACGGCCAAACTCATCATTAAGCAGCAGGCCTACGAGAGCGGTTGCCACGCCTCCTTTATGCCCAAACCGTTGGCGGGCGAGGATGGCAGCGCCATGTTTTTGCATCAGTCGCTGTTCGACCACGACGGCAACAACGTCTTTTGGGGCGAGGACGACGAGAAGTACCACCTCTCCGATATCGCCAAGCATTATATGGCCGGCATTCTGGCGCATGCCCGCGAGATCAGCGCCATCACCAACCCCACGGTCAACTCGTACAAGCGTATCACCACGGGCGGCGACTCCGTGCCGCAGTACGCCACGTGGGGCCTGCGCAACCGCGCGAGCATGGTCCGCATCCCGGTCTACAAGCCCGGCAAGCAGCTGTCCACGCGCATCGAGCTTCGTAGCCCCGACCCCATGGCCAACCCGTACCTGGTCAACGCCGTCACGCTGGCGGCTGGTCTCGACGGCATCGAGCGCAAGCTGGAGCTCCCGCCCGAGGCCACGGCCGAGACGCTCGAGCTTACCGACCGCCAGATGCTCGAGGCTGGCTACACGCCGCTGCCGCGTTCGCTCAAAGAGGCGCTCGACGTGTTTGAGGACTCGCAGTTTATGAAGGATGCCCTCGGCGAGCACATCCACAGCTTCTTCCTCAAAAAGAAGCGCGATGAGTGGCATAAGTTTGAGTCCACGATCACCGAGTGGGAGATCAAGCATTATCTGGCGAACTCCTAATCGCGCTGGCTTGTTCCAGTACGATTGAGCTCATTTCCTTGGAGGCCGATATGTCCGAAAAGAGTGCCCTGTTCATGGCGCGCACGACGCGCTTCCACGAGTTTGCCCGCAGCTTGACGACCACCCTGGGTGTCGAGGTGAGCCTGGCTACCCCCGATTCGCCGACTGCGGCGCACGACTTTGACCTGCTGATCCTCGATTCCGACGGCATCCGCAGCGACCGCATCGATCAGATTGCCAAGTGGCTTGACGATCGCGGCGGCGTCCCCATGTTGGTGATCGTCGACGACGAGGCGCTCGGCACCCTGCGCCTGCCGAATCACGCGCATGCCGACTTTGTATGCCCCACGGCGACGCCCAACGAACTCAAGGCTCGCGCGCAGCGCCTGATGGGCGAGGAGGAGACCGTCACCGCCGACGATGTGCTCAACATCGATAATCTCGAGATTAACCTGGCTACCTACCAGGTGACACTCGATAACGAGCCCATCGACCTGACGCTGATGGAGTACTCGCTGCTGAGCTTTTTGGCGACGCACCCCAACCGTGCCTACAGCCGAGAGGTGCTGCTGCACCGCGTGTGGGGCTTTGAGTACTGCGGCGGTACGCGTACCGTCGACGTGCACATCCGACGCATCCGCTCCAAGGTGGGCCCGCAGATCGCAGCACATATCACCACCGTCCGCGGCGTGGGCTATCTGTTTAAGGACTAGCTTTTCACCACAAAGGGACAGGCACCTTTGTGGTGGTTTTGCCGCATACGTGGATCCCTTTCGAGTTTGCAGCAGAACTTAAGCCTTCCTAAAAGATTGCGTTCTCATACACGTTCGCCCGCATATTGGGGTACAACTCAACGTGAACAATGATGGCCCGCCACATGTTTGGCGGGCCTTTGGTTATTTGACGAAAGGATCGCAGCCATGAGCGAGAACGATTCCCAGCGCCCCCAGGATCCGGGCAATGCCGGCGATACTCAGCAGCAGCCGCGCGTGCAGGTGGAGTCGACGCCTGCCGACGGCAACATTCCCTACGTGCAGGCCTACGACACGCAGACCGGCAAGCCGCTGGGCGGCCAACAGGTTGTAAACAAGCACACAGTGGTCAAGACCAAGACCAAAAAGCTGCCGATCTTCATTACCGCGCTTGCCGGCTGTGCCTGCGGCGCCCTGCTGGTCATCGCGCTCATTATGAGCGGCACGCTCGATATCGGCGGCGGCAGGAACGCCGTGACGGCGGGTGCTTCGGGTTCATCGACGCAAAAGATCACCATCGACTCTGAGGACACCACGCTGGCTGAGGCCGTTTCTGCCAAGGCCTTGCCCTCCGTCGTTTCCATCACTGCTACTTCGAGCGGTAGCCAGAATGGCTCGCTTTCGCAGTCTGCCGACGAGTCGGACGGCTCGGGCAGCGTCGGCTCGGGCGTTGTGCTCGATACCGAGGGCCATATCCTCACCAACAACCATGTGGTCGATGGCTATGACCAGTACGTGGTGACCATGGATGACGGCACCACCTACGAGGCCGAGTTCGTGGGCAACGATGCCTCGAGCGACCTGGCCGTCATCAAGCTCAAGGATGCCGATGCTTCCAAGCTCACCCCGATCGAGATCGGCGACTCCTCCAAGCTCAACGTGGGCGAGTGGGTCATGGCGATCGGCTCGCCGTTCGGCAACGAGCAGTCTGTCTCCACGGGCATTGTGTCGGCGCTGTATCGCTCCACGGCCATGAGCTCTACCAGCGGCAACACCATCTACGCCAACATGATCCAGACCGATGCCGCCATCAACCCGGGCAACTCCGGTGGCGCACTCGTCAACGACAACGGCGAGCTCGTGGGTATTAACTCGCTTATCGAGAGCTATTCGGGCTCCAGCTCGGGCGTGGGCTTTGCTATTCCCGTTAACTACGCCAAGAACATTGCCGACCAGATTATCGACGGCAAGACGCCGGTACATCCGTACATGGGCGCTACGCTTTCGAGCGTCAATGCGCTTAACGCCCGCACCAACAAGCTGAGCACCGATAGCGGCGCGTATGTGGC
>CATZRJ010000023.1 GCA_958423535.1 uncultured Collinsella sp. | reverse complement strand
AATACGCTTGAGGATCCTTAAAAGAAAGTCCAGTTTATCCTTCCCACTCCACAGTTCGCATCTATGCCGAGGACGAAGTCCTGGCGGGGATTCAGGATGCGCAGAGGAAGCTTACGGCAGCAAACCCCGACAGAGTCGTGACCGTCGGCGGCAACTGTATGGTGTCGCTTGCCCTCTTCGATTACCTGCACGGGAAATACGAGAACGTTGGAATCGTCTGGATCTATGCGCATCCGGATGTATCCACGCTGAATGATGGCTACCCCAACGCTCACGCCATGGTACTTGGCAGCCTTTTGGAACAGGGTGCACCGCAACTCGTTTCGCGGATGCGGCATCCGGTGTTTAAGCCGAGCGATCTCCTGCATGTCGGGCTACAGCAGCTCCACGACTATCAGGAGGTTTGCTTAAACAAGCATAGGTGTTGCGGTTTTAGCCGATGTCCTCATGGAGGAAAACGACATGCTGGGTCTGTCTGATTAAAGTCCAACAGTTTCCATGAGGCATCTAGCGCGGTAAAAGCTAAAGACACGGGAGGCCCCAAACTGTCAACCATCTTTACGGGTGCAAGGGAAACGGGCAAGACAGCCCCCCTCTCGCTCCTATCCGAAACGGCGCTTGAACACGGCTGGATTGCAGCGAATGTCTCCGCCATGCCCGGCATGCTCGAAGATATCATCGAGCACACAAAGGAGGCCGCAGGCCGTTACCTCTCGCAGCCCCATACACGCGTGAGCGGAGTTCAAGTTGGGCAGCGGGGCGGTTTAGCGCGCCAATATAATCAAATCGTGCACTTCCATAGCCTCTCGTCTACGTGGTGTACCGTCGTCTCCCCTTTTATCAGAGTTGGGCGATTTTCAGGCACCCGAGCTGAACTCAAATTGAACTCAACGATGCCTTATCGGTCGAGGGCGTCCTAGCGAGAATATACAGAGGCGCACATTTCGCAGGGAACCTCCCATTCGTTATCATATCGGGATGCTGTCAAGGCAGCGTCAATGCGTTCGACCTACACCTTCTCGCTTTTCGAGGCCTCGTCTGCAGGACCATCGGAATCGATACGGAATCGATCGGCATACCATTCATCCGAAGCAATCACCTTATGGAGCATCTGGAGATGCAGGTCGACATAGTGGCAGAACGCCTTGCCGCATTCCACGAGAGGCGCATTGTTTCTCTCGTTGGGCTCGGCTCCAAAATTAAACTCGACCTCATAGCCCTCCCCAGGCACACCCATGCTCGGCAGAATATCAATGGAGAAGTGGACGAATCCAGACGTCACCTTGTATACATCTTTTACCTTTGGATCGAACTTCTCGAGTAAGTCTTGAAGTCTTCCATCGGACATCTTCTCACCCGAGAAATCTTTCAGCTTGTTCACAGGCACACCTTGAAACACCTGCTTGAGAAAGTCATCCTGGTCTTCGGCGGCGAATAATGCGAATGTCCGCAGGCAGACTCCAACCTGTGCGCGGAGAAGCTGGGCGACGCAAACAAGATTCCTCGACTCGAGCATGGAGATGAATCCGTCTATCAGTCTCATCGCATACTCAGAGGAGGATGCCAGATATAGATCCCATTGGGTAAAGTCGCCGTTCATGAAGGGAATCACTGCATTGCGCTCGGCGACTCTCAAGGCACTCAGGCTTTGTTCTATTTTCTCAGCTTCTTGTTTGAACTGTTCGCTATCCAAAATGCCCCCAAATGCCGGCTTCTCAACAAATCAAAAAAGCAAGAGAGACAGAGATTAGGTTCCTGCTCCACTGAACCCGCGTTTCCAGTCGAGACACTCCTCCTCGAAGATCTCCCCAGAGTCCCGTCTCTCGCGCCCCTCACGGAACTGTCCATATCAGTGTAGCCAATCCAAGCACAGCCCCACCGCACGGTCCAGTCGCTTCCGGTCCTGCGTGACCCCGTGAAGGCGGAAGGGCGTGGTTGTCGTCATCGCGTTCCTTTCTCCTCGTACCTTTTTGGGCATGCGTCACGGGCCCCCGCGCGGCGCTGAGAGCGAATCGGCGCAGGCTTGGGGCCAGTTGCGTAGAGGTTGAGGTTCGGGTTTCGCCGGCTTACGCAGCTTGGCGGGCAGAGCGCCCGGGCTCGCTGCGCCTAGGGCGCGGCGGGATCCGCGACGCCGGAGGTGTCGATCTCGCCCAGATTGGCGAGCTGGCTGATGAACGGGATACTCTCGTGTTCGTCCACCTCGACGCCGCCGAGCACGATGGTGCTGTCGCGCGTGTCGATGTGGGTTGTGAACACGGCCGGGTCGAAGCCCGAAGCGATAAAGCCAATGCCCGCGAGGACAACACCCGCGGCAACGAGCCCGCCCGCCACGGCGAGGTAGATCTTCTTCGCGCTGGTCATGGTACTCACTCCTTTCTACGCTGCGAGGTGCGCGGCAGCGCCGCCTTTCTCGCCCCTGTTCTTCCAGAAGGGCGAGGCGGCCTTCCTCGCCCAGAGCGCCGAGAGGCGCGCAATTTGTTTTGAGGCGGCCCAAGCGCCAGCACCAACGAAGAGAGCCACGCCGACGAGGCCGAGCCCCACGCCCGCCGAGGCGAGGGCGTACGGGAAGTGGCCGATGGTGACGCCGCTTACGGCAAGCAGGAGCCCAACTATGCCCGCGCCCCCGAGTGCCGCCGCGACGATCCACACGCAGAGCGCCAGCACCCAGATGCAGATATAGACCGTGACGGCCACGGCGGCGAAGGCGGCGAGCAGCGGCACCCACACCGGGGAGCCCACGATGGCCAGCACCCACAGCAGCGCGGTGCTGCGCCGGCGCGTCCTCGCGATTGCGCGCGGCACGGCGGGCAGGTCGTCGAGCGTGGCCTCCGCCACCTCGCCGGGCGTGCCCATGGCGGCCACGGCCTCCTCCTCGCTCATACCGTCCTCCATGCGGTCGGCGATGGCCTCCGCGTAGAAAGCCTTGGTCTCCTCCACCTGCTCGGCCGGAAGGCAGGAGAGCAGCTCGCCCAGCCGGCCCAGGAACTCATCGCGCGTCATGGTGCGCCTCCTCAACGTATGCGTAAATCTCCCGTACGGACGGCCACTCGGCCAGGAACTCCTCGATGCGCGCTCGCCCGTCGTCCGTGATGCGGTAGTACCGGCGCAGCCGCCCGTTGTGCTCGGCGGAGCGCGCCGTGATGCATCCGGCCTTCTCCAGGCGCTTGAGCAGCGGGTAGAGCGTCGACTCCGTAAGCCCCATGCTCGCCGGTACGTCCTTCACAATCTGGTAGCCGTAGGACTCCTCGCCGGAGACGGCCGCGAGCACGCAGGCCTCCAGGAAGCCGCGCTTCATCTGTGCCTCCATCCGCACACCTCCTCTCGTCATATACTATGCTATACACACTATACGATGCAAGGTATTAGACGTCAACTCTCATCGCGAAGATTCTCCGGCCCCTGCGCGCTGCGAACGTGATATCGCGGGGCGGTTGGCATTATGCATGAAACGTCAAGTAACGCTCTTTTGATCCACTTCCACTCGGCCCCATATGCCCTGTACAACACCCCCCTTCAACCTTGGGTTCAAGGGAGCCGCTAGGCTGGGCGTGCCGGACGGTAAGGTCCTAGACGCGATGGTGGACTTCTCCGATGCCATAGGGGTCATGGGTCTACGCCGATGGAGGCCCACGCACGCGGCAGGGCTCGCCCGTCACCGCTGGTCGCCGGACGGTCCCCACGCCCCGCTCGCCAACGCGCAGGCGACAGCAGCAGTCCAGCGCTAGCTGGAGACGCCGGAATGCCCAGAAGATGCGTTTCCCATCACTGCGACAGAGCTTTTTGCAGGGGTGGCAATTTTTCCTAATATCGAGGTCAGCTTGGCTTCGGTAGCCACCTTGAGAGCATCGCCAATAGACTCTTCCTTTATGCGTTCGACATAATCGTAGGCAATGCCCAACAATTCCAGTCCCGAGCAACAGGAGTACAATTGTCGCTATAGTTGCCAGCTGTTGGGAGATGGAAGATGGACTGCGATGGCTACCCGCGCATTCCCATGCCGTTGATGTGCACTGCCTTTGTGCCGGGCCAGATTGACGCTGCGGTTGCAGGCATTTCCGACCCCGATTCACGCACCATCGCCACGGCAGAAGCGCTGTACTTTCGCGGACAGGCCACGCTCGCCGCCGAGACAGCACGCCCCTATCTTGACGCCACCGACCCCGCACTGCGCTATTCCGCATGCTTTATCTGCGGATATGCCAGTCTGTCGCTCAACCGTATCGCCGATGCCCGCCGTTGCCTTGCGGGCATCCTCGATACGCCACCTGACGAGGAATCGCCTGCCGTCCACGCCATGCATATCCTGTTCGCCTCCGCCGCGAGCGTCCTGCTGCGCTTGCCTTCCCCGTATTCCGCCGAAGAGTTTTATCCGCTTGCGGCGCATCTGCCCGAAGGTCTGCGCTTGTTCGCCAGCTACGTGATGGCGCATGCCCTGTATCTGCACGGCGAATACGGCCGCAGCCTAGGCATGGCGGAAAATGCCCTGATCATGAAACAGGGAAGCTATCCGATCTCGGAACTGTTCCTGCACCTGGCAGCTTCCATGGCATGCATGAGCCTCAAGGA
This sequence comes from uncultured Collinsella sp., assembly GCA_958423535.1. Taxonomy (GTDB): domain Bacteria; phylum Actinomycetota; class Coriobacteriia; order Coriobacteriales; family Coriobacteriaceae; genus Collinsella. Next base: position 25,054 of record CATZRJ010000023.1, on the reverse strand, counting down.
CATCGACGCCGCAAAAACGCATTTCGGAGCTGCTTGGAACATTGCGCGTCCCGACGGCCTTATCGAGCTCATTGGCGAGCACCACGGCCTTTTACAGGGGCTCATCGAGGCATGCCTAAAATCGCAATACCCTGACGATTTCGCACGCATCATCGAGATTACGTATCGATTCAGCTACGGTTGGCGGCGCATCCACAACCCCGATTCGGGCGAGGACGTGGCCGACGACCTAACGACCACGGAATTCACCATGGCCATGCTCGCCTGCCGTGGGTGGACCAATGCCGAAATCGCTCGTCATATGGGTGTATCGCCGGGCACCGTCAAAAACCGCCTATCCGGCGTATACGCAAAGCTTGGCATCGGCACACGCGCCGAGCTGGTCGCGCATATGTTGCGTTAGCGACCGGACTGCCAAGCGCATCGAAAGCGCTCCGGAACCCCGGCGCTTCGCTCAATCAATTTGGACATTTTGACCCTTGAACGGCACTACCGCCACGAGGCGCCTTCTCGCAAAATTGGATTATTTCCACCGATACCTGCGGGATGGGAGCCAAAGATGCTTGATCGCCGTTCGTTACTTGTTGCCGGAGCGTCCTCGCTGGCGAGCATTATGTTGCCGCGCGTGCCGGGAAGCGCAAACGCCTTCATATTGCCGTTCGCCCCCGCCGAGGCATACGCCGACGAAGATGATCCCTTCAAGGTCTTGGTGCTCTCGCGCACCATGTTTGGTGTGGTCGTGGTCGACGTCGCCAACAAGAATACGCCCATCACGGGTGCCCAGGTCACGCTCATATCGCGCTATGCCGCAGGCAAGCAGCTCACCGCCACGACCGATGACGAAGGCACGGCCATCTTTGAGGTCGCCCCTCTTTCAGAAGGCTACGTGGACGAGGCAACGCTTCTCGACGCGTACGACTTTAACGGCGGCATCTCCATTAGCATGGCAGGCTACCGCGATGTCTAGATTCCCCTTGCGCGTATCCAGGGCGGCACCGCTATTACCGCACCCACACGTCCGCTCTCCGATGGCGAGCCGTACTTTCGACAGCTCACGTTCGACGAATGGGACATCCAGTACGCCGACGCCACGTTTATGGCAATGCCAGCGGACGAAGCAGCAAACGACCAGCCCGACACGCACGCTTTTACCGTGCAGGCTCATCTGCCGCAGGGCGGGCAGGCAACGTTGCATATCAATAAAGTGATGCCCGCTGCGGGCAGCTCACCCGAAACCGTCACGCAGATCGGCCAGATCAAGGCCAGCGCATCGGACGCGGATAATCTGGCGACGTTCACGCTTGAAGACACGTTCCTCGATGCAGCTTCGGGCCTTCTGGAGGAAGGGTGCAAGCTGCGCTTTATGCTCGACTACCAGGGCAAAACCTACACGCTCTCATCCCCTATGGCCGTTGTCACCGCGCCGGCCGCAAAGGCGGAATCGGGCTCGACCACCATCATTCCCACCACCATGGACCAAGAGATCACTCCGTTTGATTTCCCCGCGGCGTTTCCCGGTATCGGCGGCAATAAGTTCACGTGCTGGATGCCCACATTTCCCATTCTGTTCGATTTCTCGTTTGCTGGATACGTGCTGTTTGGCGGAGGGTACAAACCAGCTAGCTATATGAACGATTCGGGCAACCCTGATCCGGAATACTGGAAGAAATCGCCGCGCGAGTCGGGCGCCAAGCAGGCAAACCGCTACCTCGACGAGATGGAGGGGAAGTGGAATCAGTACAAGAGGATGAGTGCCGGTTCGGGCACCGATCCAAGAAACACCAAGCTCCTTCGCCACCATTGCACGCCGCTGTTCACGATGGATATCGCCACACAGCTGTACGGCTCGCTCGCCTACGATTGGGTGGGCAAAACCTGGGGTAACAACAACGACCCCGCATACGGCAATATTAAGGCCCTCTTCCAGGTAAGAACCGACCTCAATTGGACCGAGCAGTTTACCCTAGGACCGGTGCCATTTTTCCTAAACGTCAACCCCTGGGTGCTGGCAAAACTGGCGCTCGCCGTGGGTGCCCACACGCACGGCAGCGGCGCGGCGTTTTTTAAAAACATTTCGCTCGACTATTCAAACACGTCGGGCTCGTTCACCATCCAGATCGGGCTTGCCGTCACCTTTGGCGCCGGCGTTGCAGGCGTCGCTTCGTCTGCCGTGCGCGGCGCCGCATCCCTCACGCTGTTCATTGGGTACGAGAAGGCAGATGGACACCAGCTTCCGCGACTGCGCGTAGGTGCAGACGTCGATGTCGATGTGATACTCCAATTCGTAATGTTCAAGTGGACCACCAAGGCTTGGTCGGGGTCGTGGCCCACGCTCATCGATTCGTGGAATATGTCGGTGAACAATGGCGACCAGTATGTGCTCCAGCGCTCTGAGCTCGCATTGGGTGGAGATACGCCTTATACGCTGGATGCCTGCTTCGGCTCGGCCGGCAACATTGAGGCGGGCGGCGTGCCGCAATTTATCGCATCGGCCACCATCGTCACCAACGCCGAACTGCTCGCACGCGCCGAGGTTAAGGCCGCTGCCGTAAACGCCGCGCCTGTCGTGCGCGATTGGGATCGGGCGGTCACGCGCATTGAGCTCGAGGCGGATGCAGAAAGCGACGACACGGGACAGATCGAGCATTTCGTCCATGCACTGATAGAGAACGACGAAAACGCCGCGCCGATGTATGAGTACACCTACATCGGTCAGGCAACGAACACCGTTGCCGACCCGAACGCCGATTCTGCCGGCGTGTCGGAGGACGAGCGTGGCGGCATCAAGCCCTCGAGCGACAACGTGCTGTTTGCTGGCGTGCTCAGCGAAGCCCACATGAAGCTGGCAATGATTGCCGGCGTAGAATGCCTGTTCCGTATCGCCTCGGTGCGCTACGGCGACAATGGTCGCTCGCGCCTGGTGGTACACACAAAGGCAAACGGGACGTGGTCCGCTCCCACGCCTGTGGACTTTCCCCTTGGGTTTGGCGAGGGCGACGTGGAGCGCGACAGCATATACGATTACGACTTCGACGTAGTGGAATATACGGACGGAAGAGGAAACCAGGACGCCTACGTGCTGCTGGTCTCGGGCGAGCGCCCCGCCGGCGACAACACCCTTTTCGATACGGCGAGCACATCCGGCATACTGTCCGTTGTGCGCCTGCGCATAAGCAACGACGGAGTTCGCGTGATATCGCACACGTCGTGGCGCAGCATCTCGCGCGGCCGCCTTCAGGAGGATGGCTACCATTGCCTGCAGTGCCCACGCATCACGGTGGGCAAGACACTTGTCGACGGGCGCCTGTCGGGCGCCTACCTCCACCGCCGCGGAACCACCGCAGAAAAGACGCTCGGCAGCGAGGCCGAGGTTGCGCTGGAGTGCTTTACCCTGTGGTCGGACGTTTCGGGCGACAGTCTCACGTTCCGTCAGGTCCTCCGCTTTCCGCAGGCACCGTCGAGCATCGAGCTCGGCGCGCCCGAGAATATCAACGGCAAAATGGTGGTGCCCATTGCATACGAGACCGCAGGCGGTTGTGGCTGTGCATCGTACGCCGTGATCGGCCAGTCCATTGCGAGCTGGGGCGTTATGTCGCCAGATGCCACAGTACCCCACGCGGTGCCGTGGCCGCAGCACACGGGCTTTTTGGCTACCGTCAACGAGCAACTGCAGCATATTACTTGGACGCGAGGCGCATCGGCATTTGCAACGCAGCCCGTGGGTGCCGCAGGCTGTGGCCCGGCATCGTTTAGCGTAAGCAACAACGGCAGGTGCGTGCTCTATGTAGAGAACACCGATGGCAAGGTGGGGCAAACCTACGACGAAGAAGGCAACCCGGTAGCAGTGATGGGCAAGCACTTCCGCATCTTCGCCAGCACCTTGGCAGGCGATCTGTTTACGGAGCCGTTCGTGATGTGCGAGCTGGACCATCCCGTCGATCAGATAACGACATTTTTGACGTCGGGGAGCATGCTCTCCGCGCTCGCCACGCACATTGTGAGCGCGGAGAAGAGCGAGGCAGAACTACACGGCATCGAAGTGCCCTTGGTGGCGTGTGCCACTCCGACGGGCGCAGTCGCTACCTCGGGCGCGGTGGTGCCCGGAGCAGCAGGCGAATCCTTCATGGTCACGGTGCGAAACGACGGCAACACCTTGCTGACCGCCGGCACAATCGATCTGTACCGAGAGGGCTCCAGCCAGCCGTTCTCCAGCGCATCCATCGGGTTCGGAGCGAACACACGCATGGCATCGATCTACGATCCAGAGCTTGCCGAGGACGCTTCGGTCAACGACATGGCACACGTGAAGTACGCGCTCGAAACGCTGGGCACACCTTTTGCAACGCACCCGCTGGTAGCCGACAACGGCAACGCCGTGCTGGCACCGGGTTGCACGGCACAGTTCCGCATGAGCTTCGCTATCCCCGAGAGTTGGAGCGACGAAGTGGGCAAACGCGTAACGCTGTATGCGAAGGCGCGTAATCTGGTGGCGCTCGATCCCGTAACGCTCGAGGAAATTCGACCGGGCGCAAACTCGGCGCTGGGTGCCGTACTGCACGAGCTTCATGTGCCCGACGCGGCATGCGAACGCTCAGAAGTTCAGGTCGGCGTATGCGACAGCGCGGATACGACAGAACTTCACGACGCCCCGATGACAGTAGACGACGATGGCGGCTCGAGTGGCGGCGGTACCGACGAGGGCGGCGGCTCCGGCGGAAGGAGCTCCGGCAGTGGCAAGGACCACAGCAATAACAAGCGCTCCGGAAAAGCGGGTGCGCTCGCTGGCACGGGCGATGTCAATGCTCCCCTTACGGCAGCCGCTACAGCACTCGCCGCGGCAGGCGCCGGCCTCATCGCCTACAGCGCCCGCCGCACGGCGCTCGAAAAAGACACCGCCAATGAGGTCAATTCGGATAGGTCTCGCTAGCTCCTAGTTACTTTTGTGAGAGACGCCGACTCGGCTCATCGAACACCAAAAGGGGCTGGCCCCGATAACTCGGAGCCAGCCCTGAGTCGCCTGACATGGGAATCGCAACCCGCTACTTGAGCTTCAATGCCTCCATCATGGGCGCGGCGGCGTCCCAATCGATCTTCCAGCCAATCGACACGCGGACGGTCTCGCCCGTCGCGGGAGCCGTCGCAAACAGCGTATGGCCGTTGTCGGGACCGGTAAAGCGCAGCCACGTTATGCCGTTGTACTCGACCTGGTCGGTTGTTGTCTCCTTGCCTTCGTAGACCTGCTCTAGGCTTGCAACCTCTTCCTCCGGCGAGCGCGGGAAGATGCTGATGTTCAGGCGTCCTCCAGTCTCGTCGTGGAAGAAGTTTGCCTTTTCGCGCTCTTCGTCGGACGAATCCAGCGTGTACCCATCGGCGGCCTCGATGCTGTACGATGCGCAGTCGATGCCCGTTAAATCTGCCTTCTCGCCAGAATCGGCCACGCCGCCGGCCGCCTTGAACTCCTTGGTCTCGCATCCCGTGGTGTCAAAGTGCATGGCCTCATGATTCTTGGCGGGGGCATAAGCGTCTACGAACTCGACAGTGATGGGCCCGTAGTACGCCGTCTTGGGCGCCCAGAAATACACGTACTCAACGGTCTCGCCCGGGCCGATATCTGGCCTCTCGGAAAGGTCGATGCCCTCGTGCAGCTCATCGGGAGCCTCGCTTGCAACGTAGTCGAGCACGGCCGCCTTGCCGGAAGTAAACAACGGGTCGCCTGCCTCAAGATCGCCCTGGGCAGCATGCACGTTAAAGGAACTGAACGTCCTGTTCTTTGTGTTGTTGTTGGTGATCTTGATGTGCAGGTAAAAGCCGTCCTGCAGCTTGGCATCGCCGCGATAGAACGTACCGTGAGCCACCGACTCATAGGTAATGCCTGCCACCTCGACCGTCTGCGAATCATAGGCCCTGGGCTTTTCCTGCACAGGCGCGCTGCCGCCCGAACCGCCAGGCGAGCCGCTCGGAGCACTACCGCCACAGCCGGCCACTGTACACGCCAGCACGGCCGAAAGCGTCACGGTGGGAATTCCTAACAGCAGTTTCTTTGTCATGGGCCTCATCATTCTCACCGCTCCTTTCGGCTTGCAGCTCATCCATTGCCCGAGTCCCAAGTCGACCCCGTGGCATCGGCTTCCACTATGAGCGTATGACGAAACACGGCGCCGGCGAAGTGACCCGTGGCCCAAATAACGACCCACCAGCGTTCCTTATGGGCCAAAAGAACTCGCACATGCACGCCCCCGGCCCATAAAACGAGACGTCTGTCCCAATGTTCGATTCGATCCAACAATCCGCATGGCACGTTTTTGACAAACGCATCCAACCGCAAACGCAGCAAGACACATTCGGCCGTCTTCAAACTTACTCGGACAAAACCGACTCGGATTTGTCCGAGTAAACGCTGTTCCACCAAATTCCGAACGATTGTTCGATGGATTTCGTGTTGGTTGGAATCGTCTGTGGGCTGGGCTATGCTACCTTGACTATCTATATGACTTAAACGCAGCAAAGGAGCACCGAGAGAGCGAGTATGGCAAAAAACACCGCAAACTATGGTAACGACAGTATCCGCCAGCTCAAGGACGAGGAGCGCGTACGCCTGCGCCCTGCCGTCATCTTCGGCTCGGACGGACTCGATGGCTGCGCGCATGCCGCCTTCGAGATTCTGTCCAACGCCGTTGACGAGGCGCGCCAGGGCTACGGCAAGCTCATCACCCTTACCGCCTTTCGCGATGGCTCCATTCAGGTAGAGGACAACGGCCGCGGCTGCCCGCTCGACTGGAACCCTTCCGAGAAGCGCTTTAACTGGGAGCTCGTCTTTTGCGAGCTCTACGCCGGCGGCAAGTACAACAACAACCAGGGCGGCGACTACGACTTCTCGCTCGGTACCAACGGCCTGGGTTCGTGCGCGACCCAGTACGCCTCCGAGTACATGGACGTCACCGTCTGGCGTGACGGTAACAAATACTCCTTACACTTTAAGAAGGGCAAGGTCGTCGGCGCCAAAAAGAAGGCACTCGAGATTGAGCCCAGCGACGAGGAACGCACCGGCACCACCATCAAGTGGCGTCCCGATCTTGAGGTCTTTACCTCGATCAGCATTCCCCACGAGTGGTATCGCGAGACCATGCGCCGCCAGGCCGTGGTCAACGCCAACGTGACCTTCCGCCTGCGCATCGAGGGCGACGATGGCGAGTTCTCCGAAGAGGACTTCTGCTATCCCAAGGGCATCGAGGACTATGTGCTCGAGAAGGTCGGTGCCGACTATCTCACCGAGCCCTTCTTTATCGAGGCTGACCGTCGCGGTCGCGACCGCGAGGACTTGCCCGACTACAACGTAAAGATCACCGCGTGCATGTGCTTCTCGCGCACCTTCACGATGCAGGAGTACTACCACAACTCCTCCTGGCTCGAGAACGGCGGCTCGCCCGAAAAGGCAGCCCGCAGCGCTCTGACCAGCGCCATCGATGCCTACATTAAGCAACAGGGCAAATACAACAAAAACGAGAGCGGCATTAAATGGCAAGACGTCCAGGACTGCCTGGTGCTGGTGACCAACTGCTTCTCCACTCAGACGTCCTACGAAAACCAGACCAAGAAGGCCATCAATAACCGCTTTATCCAGCAGGCCATGACCGCCTTCTTTAAGGAGCGCCTCTCGACCTACCTGATCGAGAACAAAGACGCCGCCAACAAGATCATGGAGCAGGTGCTCATCAACAAGCGCTCGCGCGAGAACGCCGAGAAGACGCGTCAGAGCATCAAGACCAACCTGCAGCAGAAGACCGATATGGCCAACCGCGTGCAGAAATTCATCGACTGCCGCTCCAAGGACAAGAGCCGTCGCGAGATCTATATCGTAGAGGGCGACTCGGCAGCAGGCGCCATTCGCACCTCGCGCGATGCCGAGTTCCAGGGCGTTATGCCCGTCCGCGGCAAGATCCTCAACTGCCTGAAGGAGGACTACCCGCGCATTTTTAAGTCCGACATCATCATGGACCTCATGCGCGTGCTGGGCTGCGGCGTGGAGATCAAGGACAAGCGCATCAAGAACCTCGGTGCCTTTGACCTCGACAACCTCAACTGGAACAAGGTCATCATCTGTACGGACGCCGACGTCGACGGTTATCACATCCGCACGCTCGTGCTCACCATGCTCTACCGTCTGGTGCCAACACTTATCGACGAGGGCTACGTGTATATCGCCGAGTCGCCGCTCTACGAGATCAACTGCAAAGAAAAGACCTACTTTGCCTACACCGAGCTCGAGAAGAACGGCATCCTCAAAGAGATCGGCGACCAGAAGTGCTCCATCAACCGCTCCAAGGGTCTTGGTGAGAACGATCCGGACATGATGTGGCTCACCACCATGAACCCCGAGACGCGTCGTCTGATCAAGGTGGAACCCGAGGACGTCACCAAGATGGAGACCATGTTCAACCTATTGCTGGGCAACGACGAGGCAGGCCGCAAGCGCCATATCTCCGAGCACGGCAAGGAATACCTCGACCAGCTGGACCTGCAATAGCAGCAAATCGATAACGACGGCCCATAAGAAGTTCAAGAGGAAATCGTGGCAAAGAAGAAGACGAAGAACCAGCCAAAGAAAAAGCAGGTCAACGCCGAGAACGTCATCGGCCTGCACTCCGAGGTCACCGATCAGCCGATCACGCAGACACTCGAGGTCAACTACATGCCCTACGCCATGAGCGTCAACGTCTCGCGTGCATTCCCCGAGATTGACGGCTTTAAGCCCTCGCACCGCAAGCTGCTCTACACCATGTACAAGATGGGCCTGCTCAAGGGCGAGCGCCAGAAGAGCGCCAACATCGTGGGCCAGACTATGAAGCTCAATCCGCACGGCGATGCCGCGATCTACGAGACGATGGTGCGCCTGGCCACCGGCAACGAGGCGCTGCTCGCCCCCTTTGTGGAGTCGAAGGGCAACTTTGGCAAGTACTATTCGGGCGACCTGAGCTACGCCGCCTCGCGTTATACCGAGGCCAAGCTCTCCCCCATCAGCGCCGAGATCTTCAAGGACATCGACAAGGACCCGGTCGACTTCGTCGACAGCTACGACGGCGCCATGAAGGAGCCGCGCCTGCTGCCCACCACGTTCCCTAACATCCTCGTCTCGGCCAACAAGGGCATCGGCGTCGCCATGGCTTCTGACATCTGCGGTTTCAACCTCAACGAGGTCTGCACCGCCACCATGCACTACCTGCAGGATCCCGACTGCGACCTGCTCGAGTATATGCCCATGCCCGACTTCTCGACCGGCGGCGAGATCATCTACCGCCGCGAGGAGATGGAGAAGATCATCGAGACCGGCCTGGGCAGCTTCCAGATTCGCTCCCGCTGGCGCTGGATTCCCGAAGAGCGCATTATCGAGGTCTACGAGATCCCCTACACCACCAAAACCGATGTCGTCATCGAGCGCATCGTCAAGCTCTCCAAAGAGGGCAAGGTCAAGGAGATCGCTGACATCCGCGACGAGACCGACCTCTCGGGCCTGCGCATCGCCATCGACCTTAAGCGCGGTGTCGACCCCGACAAGCTCATGGCCAAGCTCTATCGCTCGACCACGCTGCAGGATTCGTTCTCGTGCAACTTCAACGTGCTGGTCGATGGTTACCCTCGCGTTATGGGCGTGCGCCAGATCCTGCACGAGTGGGTCAAGTGGCGTATTGAGTCCACGCGCCGCCGCATTAACTTTGACCTGGGCAAAAAGTCCGAGCGCCTGCACCTGCTGCACGGCCTCGAGGCGATCTTGCTCGACATCGACAAGGCCATCGCCATCATCCGCGGCACCAAGCTCGAAGCCGAGGTCGTGCCCAACCTTATGAAGGGTTTCGACATCGACGAGACCCAGGCAGAGTTTGTCGCCGAGCTTAAGCTCCGCAACATCAACGAGGAATACATCCTCAACCGCACCAAGGACATTGCCAAGCTTGAGGGCGAGATTGCCGAGCTTGAGGAAATCCTCTCCAGCGAGGAGAACATCAAGAAGGTCATCAGCGACGAGCTGGCCGCAGTCAACAAGAAATATGTGATGCCGCGCCGCACGGGCAGGATTGAGCCCCATGAGGTTATCGAGGTGAGCCTGGAGCCCGAGGTCGAGGAATATCCGGTTACCATCATGCTCTCGCGCGATGGCTACCTTAAGAAGATGACGGACCGCGTACTCAAGAAGGCGACCACGCTCAAGTACAAGGACGGCGACAAACCCTTTATCGAGTTCCCGTCCTCCAACACCCACGAGCTGCTGGTGTTTACCAACAAGAGCCAGGTGTACAAGTGCAAGGTTGCGGCGTTTGAGGACACCAAGTCGGCCCAGCTGGGCTCGTACCTGCCGACCGATCTTGAGATGGAACCCGACGAGAATGTCATCTGGGTCATCGACCCCGAGGACTACAAGGCCGACGTGCTGTTTGTCTTTGAGAACGGCCGCGTGGTGCGCGTCGCACTTTCCGGATACGTTACCAAGACCAACCGCAAACGTCTCAAGAACGCTATCTACGGTGGCAGCAAGCTGCTGTATGCCCAGGTGCTCAAGGAAGATCGCGACATCGCGCTGGTCTCGAGCGACTACCGCCTGATGAACTTCAACACGTCGTTGCTCAAGACCAAGACGACCACCAACACGCAGGGCGTCCAGGCCCTTACGGCCAAGAAGGGCCGCTCGGTCACCACGGTCGGCACGACCGAGGAGATTCTTGGCGCCGGCGTCTCGGCCGAAAAGTTCACCGCGCAGAGCCTTCCCTCTGCCGGTGCCCTCATGAAGGAAAACGACATGCCGAGCTTGTTTGACTAGGTACCACGGCAACGAGATCGTTAGATACTTCGCAAAGCGACGAGGCCCGGAACGCAACGGCATTGCGCCCGGGACTCGTCGTTTTTCTTCTCAACTATTTTTTAACGCAGATAAATTGATTTCTGCTTATTTTTCTGCGTAAAAAATGTCAGCGTCACTGCTTCGATGCCCATTGGTCAGTCGTTAGCAAAACTTGCAAAAATTAGCAAAACTTGCAAAAATTAGCAAAACTTGCAAAGGAGCTACCATGGAGTACAGCAAGAACCCCTTTACCCCGACGTTCGGAAGCGTCCCTCCCTTTCTAGCGGGTCGCGAGCATATCCTGCGTGACATCAACCGTGGCTTTATCAACGGCCCGGGAGATCCCAACCTGTCGACCATTTTTACTGGCGCAAGGGGAACGGGCAAGACGGCGCTTCTCTCGCTCCTTTCAGAAACGGCGCTTGAACACGACTGGATCGCAGCAAATGTCTCCGCCATGCCAGGCATGCTCGAAGATATTATCGAGCGAACCAAAGAAGCCGCAGATAGCTACCTCTCACAGCCTCACGCGCGCATAAACGGTGTTCAAATTGGCCCAGTGGGCATCGATTGGACATATGCTCAAGAGGCTCAGGGCAACTGGCGCACGCGCATGAATGGCATCTTTAAGCAACTCGAAAAACATGACATCGGACTTCTCATCACCATCGATGAAGTCACCGTCGATCTCGAAGAAATGCTCCAATTTGCCTCTGTTTACCAGCACTTTGTACGCGAAGGTAAAAAAGTTGCCCTACTCATGGCAGGACTGCCCTACAAGGTATCGGCGTTGCTGCGTAACGATTCCGTCTCATTCCTCAGGCGTTCCCAATATCATCAGTTGGGACGAATCACTGACGTTGAAATTGCAAACGCATTCCGCAAAACCGTTGAGGCCGGAGGCCGCTCAATCACGCCAGAAGCGCTCGAAGATGCCGTGAAGGCCGTCGACGGATTTCCCTATATGATGCAGCTCGTCGGATATCGCACATGGGATGTTTCGGAGAACTCGCCCAAAATCAGTGCACCTGATGTACAACAGGGTTCTCTGCTTGCCCGCATGGAGCTGTGCGATCGAATTCTCGAAACGACCTATCGGGAGCTTTCCGATAAAGACATTGAGTTTTTGCTCGCGATGCTGCCCGATTCTGGCCCCAGCAGGGTCTCGGAGATAGCCAAACGCATGGGCGTCGCCAGCAACTACGCAAGCCAATACAAACGCCGCCTCCTGGAGGACGGCGTCATTGGAGAGCGCGGGCGTGGTCTCGTTGGCTTTGACATTCCCGCGTTCAGGGAATTCTTGAACGAGAAGGCGTTTTAGCACGCCAAGATTGTCCGCAAGGGCAACGGCGCATGGCAATCAACGATTCACCTGGCAAGGACGGCAAGTACTTCCAATAACGCTGATTGCCATGTGCTCTTCTTGTCCTTAGGCGAGCTTGCGAGCGAGCTCTCGCACCTCTTTCAACTTGGGCGACGATGCCATGCTGTCGCGCTCGGTCATACCGCTGATGGCGACAATGCCCTGGTCCTCCCACTTGCAGTACGCGCAGGTCGACTTGTACATAGCGATCGCCGCATCATAGACGCCCGCGCTGTGGCTATCGAGCAAAAGGGCCGTCTTGGTGAACGGGAAGCCCGTAGCACCGAAGGCGTATAGGCGATCGATGGCGGCCTTCTCCTGCGCAGTGATATCAAACCAGTAGATAGGCGAAGCGAAGACAACCATGTCGGCGTCTTTCAGCGACTCGATCACGTTGGCCATGTCATCCTTCTGCACGCAAGTGCCCTCGTGGGCGAAGCAATACTGACACCCCAGACAACCAGCGATTTTCTTACTGGCAACGCGGATGACCTCGACCGTATGGCCACCCTCACGCGCGGTCTCAGCAAACGCCTCGACCATGGTGTCGGTATTGGCGCCCTTGCGCGGGCTGCCACTCAATACAACGATATTCATAGAAATCTCCCTCCTTCATGCCGCAGGCGCGCGGCATGTTTTCTTGTAGCCAAAACGGATGGAGCTATTCAAGCACCTCGTTTCAGCTACTCCCACTCTTTAGAAGAATCGTTGCTGGAGACTTGGCATTGAATCGAGGCACGCCTTATTTCAGATATTCCTCAAAGAATGCCTTCAGCTTTCCAAACGGAATGATGTCCATCTGATCGTAAAGGTCGGTGTGGCTGGCACCAGGGATAATGAGCAATTCCTTGTTGTCCCCCGTCAGCTTGCCGTACGCGGTTTCGCTGAAATAGCGGGAGTGCGCCTTCTCTCCATGCACCAGCAACACAGCAGAGCGGATTTCGCTGCTGTATTGCAAAATCGGCATATTCAAAAATGACAGCGAAGACGTCGCATTCCAGCCACCGTTGGAGTTCAGGCTGCGGGGATGATAGCCTCGCGGAGTTTTGTAGTAGGCATAATAGTCCGCTACAAACTGCGGCGCATCCTCCGGTAGCGGATCGACCACGCCGCCCGCCAGCGCATAGCTGCCGTTTTTATAGTCCTCGGTGCGCTGCGCGTTCAGCGCTTTCCGCTTTTCAAAGCGCGCCTGCTTGGAATCCTCGGCGTCAAAATAGCCGTTTGCGGTCACGCGGGTCATATCGTACATGGTCATAGCCGCGGTAGCTTTGATACGGGTGTCGATGGCTGCCGCATTGACTGCCATGCCGCCCCAACCGCAGATACCGATGATGCCGATACGCTCCGGGTCAACGCTTTCCTGCACAGAGAGGAAATCCACCGCTGCGCAAAAGTCCTCGGTGTTGATGTCCGGCGATGCTACATAGCGGGGCGTGCCGCCGCTCTCGCCGGTATAGGACGGGTCAAAGGCAATTGCGAAAAATCCCAGCTCCGCCATCTTCTGCGCGTACAGACCGCAGGACTGCTCTTTCACCGCGCCAAACGGGCCGCTGACGGCGATGGCGGGCAGCTTGCCTTCCGCGTTCTTAGGCACGTACACGTCGGCAGCCAGCGTGATGCCGTATCGGTTGTGGAAGGTCGCCTTGCTGTGCTCAACCTTGTCGCTTTTGGGGAATACCTTGTCCCATTCCTGCGTCAGTTTCAACTGCTCCATGCCTAAGCCTTCCCGTCAATCGCTTTAAGGTATTGCTCGTCGTCCACGGGCTCCAACCACTCGTTGGAGGCCTCCTCGCCCGGAACCTCCACCGCGAGATGGGAGAACCAGCTGTCGGGCGCCGCACCGTGCCAATGTTTCACACCCGGGGCGATGTTGACCACGTCGCCAGGGCGCAGTTCCTGTGCCGGTTTACCCCATTCCTGGTAAAGCCCTCGACCGGCCACGCAGACGAGGATCTGTCCGCCACCGCTTTTGGCGTGATGGACATGCCAGTTGTTGCGGCAGCCGGGCTCAAACGTCACATTGTAAACGCCGACTTGCTCGGTGGAAAGGGGCGCGAGGTAGCTTTGCCCAATAAAGTACTTCGCAAACGCGTCGTTGGGGACACCGATAGGAAAGGCCATCTCGTTTTGATGCTCAGCTCTTGCATCAGCGGCATCATCATCTGCCCAGACCTCCTTCGCCATGCGAAAGGCCGCCCACGCCTTGGACCATCCCGCATAAAACGCCGCATGCGTAAGGATTTCCGCTATCTCAGCCCTAGTCACCCCGTTGTTCTTTGCGGACATCAGATGATATTGGAACGAGGAGTCCGTCAGCCCCTGTGCCATCAAGGCAACCACCGTCACCACGCTGCGGTCTCGAAGGGAAAGCCTGTCTTCTCGGCTCCATACCTCGCCGAACAGCACATCGTCATTGAGCTGTGCAAATTTGGGGGCAAAATCCCCCAGGGCGTCTCTGCCCGCCGTCTGTTTAATTGCCATGATCGATTTCCTCCTATCGATGGTTCTGGACACGAATCCGTCTCCGCGCGGCTAAGTAGCCCGCCAAGATTTCCATGCCCATTCGTCGCGCCCGTTCCAGAGCGGGATGCCCGGCGATATCGCCCACACCGCTCACGCCGCCGGCGAAAACCGTTTTGCCCATTACGGATCACCCCTTGCGCTACCGATTTATATTGACGAGAATGAAGGTAATACCTAAACCTGACTTTAGGTCAAGGAGTGAATTCGAGATTTATTCGGAGGGGCCATGTACACAATCGGACAGGTGGCGGAAATGTTCGGCTTGCCCGCCTCAACGCTGCGGTATTACGACAAGCAGGGATTGTTCCCGGGGCTGGAGCGGACGTCCGGCATTCGTCGATTCGGCGACACGGAACTCGAGGCGCTTCGAGTCATCGAATGCCTGAAGAAAGCGGAGATGGAGATCAAGGACATCCGTCTGTTCATGGAATGGTGTGCGGAGGGCCCGTCCACTTACCCCCAGCGCAAGGCCATGTTCGAGGAGCGTAAGGCCCATATGGAGTCGGAGATCGAGAGCATGAACCGCGCGCTGGACATGTTGAAGTTCAAATGCTGGTACTACGGGCAGCTGAATCAGGGCAACAGCGAGGCTGAGCTGAAGGCACTGATTCCCGACGGCTTGCCAGAAGGAATCAAAGAGGCCTACGAAAACGCTCACGCTCGATAGTGCCGTCCGATGCTCAAAGGAGTTCGTCAAGGAGTTCTTTTTCGGGTAGCAATGAAAAAAGAAGGCCGCCGAACCAGAAGATTCGGAGGCCTTTATTCCTGCCACTTTGCTGATAGCGCAGTTCAGTGGCGATGCCGAAACGATCGATAATCCTCTTTGACGCTTGTTTAGCGAAATGGGAAGCGCATGACAGCCATCCAGCGAGCCCTGGGGTATCCGGGCAGAAAGGGCCTGTTGGCGAAATGGATCGACCGCTACATCCGCTGAGGCAAAAGATCACTTGTCCAGCGGCTGCATGATTTCTAATATGATTCCATCTGGATCCCGAAAGTAGAAGGCTCTGCTCCGGCCAAAGCCATCCTGCCGAAAATCAAATATCTGGGGAGCGGAGAAACACTCCACACCCTGCTCCACCAGTTTTTGATAGACCGCATCGGCATCCTCTGCATAGAAGCAAAGTTCTGATATGGAAGTTGTGAAAAGATCCGCGGGCTTGCGGTGAATTTCATCCTCCACAAACTGGATTAGTTCCACCGGCGGCATATGCAGCTGATCCGAGCCGTTCAGATAAGCAACCCGAGCCTTGCAGTTTTCTCGCCGGAACATTGCCTCCGTCTCTTTGCCCTCCATCAGGAGCTCCCCCTGATACTGAAGGCCCAGCACATCCCGATAAAACGCCACGGAACGGCCCAGGTCGCTGACAGTCAATCCCACATGGTAGATCTGTCCAATCATAAGTTCCTCCTCGTTAGTTGTTTTCTGCTGGTTCAATGAAGGCATGGAACAGAAAGGCAAGCCCAATTGTTAAGATAATGTGGCAGATTCCGGCAAGCCCTCCGATTATGTGATCCATAAAACTACCCATCGGAACTGCTTCGGTAAGAATAACGAAAGCACCAGGTCAAATGCCCCTATGGGTACCAAGAAGCTCAACTGGTTATTAAATGGGTACCGAACGTCAATGTAATCTTTGCTGAATTTAAACTTAATATCAAGGCTAGCTACGCGAATAATTGCTCATAAAGGGACACCCCTGAAAAATTGATGCCCCGATATCCAGCGTTGTCTGAGCTCACAGCAACCATGAGCTCAGACGACTTGCTGCAGAAAACCGATACGATACAAAAAAGAGAAGTGCCCCGTGATACCACAGGGCACTTTTAACAACTAATGCTCTTTTAAACGGAATTATTCCCACTCGGTTTCGAAACTTGAATTTTTTTGAAGTTTCGAAACCGAGTGGGAATATGCGCAAAGACGCGTCGGAGGGGTAAGCCCCAGCCACGTCATGTCGGCAGCGATGAAGGGCGCGTCCGCGCGTTCTACAATGCGGGCACCAGAGATGAAAACACAGTCTACATCGGGTAGTCGTGGGCGTGCGGGAGTCCGCATCAGTAACCTGCCTCCTTGGTTGTCCCTTCTCTGCATGGTCGTCTACATAAAGGAGGAACCAGCCATGCAGATCAGCGTGTCGTCCACCCTGACCGTATATCAGGACGGCCAATTCTGGGTCGGGCTGGCGGAGCATGTCGGGGGCGGAAGGTACGGCGTCGCCCGCATCGTCTTCGGCGCGGAGCCGTCCGATGAGGAGATTCTGCAATTCGTTGTCGGCAAATGGGAGAAGCTCTCGTTCTTCGGTGGCAAGCCGGCTGAGGCAAGCAAGCCCGCGAAGAACCCCAAGCGGCGCGCCCGCGAGGCGGCGAAAGCACTTAAGTAGCCGGCGATGAGCACCAGAGGTTCAAATGCTGGTACTACGACCAGGCGATTCAGGATGGCAACGAGAATAGAATGAAGGCGCTGATCCCCGACGATTTGCCGGAAGAGATCAAAGATACCTACGTAACGCCCACGCTCAATAATGCCGTCCGATGCTCAAGGGACCTTGCTCTATGGCGACGCCGAAACAGCATCAGGCGGTACTCGACGGTATCAAAGCGCAAGCTCAGAAGCCAGTTCCCGTTATTCCCATAGGCATAAGCGCATCTGTTCGCGATTGCCTATCGATACTCTGCCTCGAGCACGGCAGACACCGCATCGAGGAACTCCCGCACATGGTCTGCGGGCTGCAGCGAATGAAGCAGTCCGTAAGACACGAGACAGTTCCAATCGGTAGGGACGGTTTTGAGCATGGGGTGGACGTTGGCCCACAACGGCAACGTCGCAAGCGCGAGGTCCTCGTTCGCGCCGCGATTGAACACCTCCGCCCGATATTGCGGGAAGTCTACGAGCGCGATTTGAGGATGATGCAAGAGTATCTCGTCGCGCACGCGGTCGATTTCGGCGTTCCAGCCCCGGCGTATAAGCATAAGACTGTGATTGTGGAGGTCGTCGAATGTGACGATGTCGCGTTTGGCGAGTTCGCTGTCGACGAGAACGGCGCACCAGAGCGGCTCGCGCGAAAGCTCGAGGCCCAGGCACCCGCGCTCTTTAAGAAAGGCATCGTCGAAAATCCCCACCACGATATCCATGTCTTGCCCGAGGTTCGCCAAACCGCGCGCCGCCGAGGGTGTGTTTTCAAACGTGACCACCTGAAGGCTCATGCCAGGGCAACGTTCCTTCACCTTCGGCCACAGCTTCGTGAGCGGCGTGCTGGGCGTCATGAGCGACACTCCCACGCGGATGATGCGCTTCTCTCCGCGCTCGGCGACGCGGGCGCGCGCGATTGATTCTTGAGAGTACTGCACGATATGGTGGGCGTCGGCGAGCAGCGACCTGCCTGCTCGCGTAAGTGAAAGCCCCTGATGCGATCGGTGGAACAGCGTAAGGCCTAGCCGCGACTCCAGCAGGTTCATCTGCTTGATGACGGCCGTGGGCGTGATGAAGGACTCTTGCGCCGCCTTGGAGAAACTGCCCGCCTCCGCCACGCGGATGAAAGTGTCAAGCTGTGGGTTGTACATCGATCCTCCTGTCACGCATTATGTGCCGTATATACCCCATGGTTATATCCATCATTCCAACGTGAACTTCTCGCACGTCAGTAAACGCCGTAGCCTTGTATTCGAAAAGTCACCATTAAGGAGGAGACCATGGAGTATCTGAAGCTCAACAACGACGTAGAGATGCCCATCGAAGGTTTGGGCACCTTCCTCATGACCCCGGCCGAGGCCGAGGCGGCCGCAACCGCCGCGCTCGCGGCTGGCTACGAGCACATCGACACCGCCAACGCCTACATGAACGAGCGCGCCGTGGGCCGTGCCATCGCCAAGAGCGGCATCACGCGCGACAAAATCTTCGTCTCCACCAAGCTCTGGCCGAGTGTCTACGACGCGGACATGCCGGCGGTGGACGCCACGCTCCAGCGCCTGGGGCTCGACTACGTCGACATGCTCATCCTGCACCAGCCGGTAGGCGACTACCTGGCCGCGTGGCGCACGATGGAGGAGGCGTACCGCGCGGGCAAGGTGCGCGCCCTCGGCCTCTCCAACTTCCCGCAAGACAAGATCGCCGAGGTCATCGAGGTCGCCGACATCAGGCCGCAGCTCGTGACCGTTGAGCGCCACCCCTACCACGCCCAGCGCGACCTGCGCGCCTACCTCGCGCCGTACGGCACGGTGATCGAGGCGTGGTACCCGCTCGGCCACGGCGACAAAGGTCTTCTGGAAGAGCCCGTCTTCGTCGCTCTCGCCGAGAAGTACGGCAAGACCCCGGCCCAGGTGATCCTGCGCTGGCACGTGCAGATGGGCACCTCCATCATCCCCGGCTCCAAGAACCCCGCCCACATCGCCGACAACGCGAACATCTTCGACTTCTCCCTCACCGAAGACGAGATGGCCGAGATTGCCAAGCTCGACGGGACCATGACCTACTACACCGCCACTGAGGAAGCACTCGCGGGCTACCTGGCCATACGCCCCGATTTCGACTCGCAGGAGTAGCGCTCAGACGATAACGGACCAACCAAGCCGCCGCCGAGGACCAGTCGACTGTCGAGGACGAGCCCGCCGCAGTGCCCGCTGCAGACGGCAACGTCCTCGTGGCCTACTACTCGGCACAGGGCCACACCGCTGTCGTAGCTCAGACCATTGCCGACGAGCTCGGCGCCGATCTCTTTGACGTGACGCCTAGAACCCGCGGGTTATAACCCCGTGCGCACCCCAGCGTTATAGAACCCTCACCAACGGAAACTTCCGCCGGCGCGGCGCCCCTCGTATGGTGGATACGTCAAGTTGCGAGAAAGGAAGGCACCATGGACTACATCACCTTGAACAACGGCGTCAGGATGCCGCAGCTCGGCTTCGGCGTGTACCAGATCCCGGACGCCGCGGAATGCCAGCGCGCCGTGGAGGACGCGCTCTCGGTCGGCTACCGGCTGCTCGACACGGCCGCGAGCTACGGCAACGAAGAGGCGGTCGGGGCTGCCATTCGTGCGAGCGGCCTGCCGCGCGACGAGGTGTTCGTGACGACCAAGCTGTGGATGTCGGATGTGAGCTACGAGGGGGCCAAGCGCGGCTTCGACGCGTCGCTCAAGCGGCTGGGGCTCGACTACGTCGACCTCTACCTCATCCATCAGCCGTTCGGCGACGTCTTCGGCGCGTGGCGCGCCATGGAGGAGCTCTACGAGCAGGGCGTTATCCGCGCCATAGGCACAGCTAACTTCTACCCCGATCACCTCGCAAACCTCATCTCGTTCAACCGCATCGCCCCCGCCGTGAACCAAGTCGAGTGCAACGTGTTCTTCCAGCAGCGCGAGGCGCAGGAGTACATGGCCGGCAAGGAGGTGGCCATGGAGGGCTGGGCGCCCTTTGCGGAGGGCAGAAACGACCTCTTCCGCAACGAGGTCCTCGCTCGCATCGGCGAGGCACACGGCAAGACGGTCGCCCAGGTCGTGTTGCGCTGGCTGCTGCAGCGCGGTGTGGTCTGTATCCCTAAGAGCACGCACCGCGATCGCATGGAGCAAAACTTCGACGTCTTCGACTTCGCGCTGGGCGACGACGAGATGGTCGCCATCGCCGCGCTCGACACCGGGCGCAGCGCGTTCTTCGACCACCACGACCCCGCCACCATCGAATGGATGTCCGGGCTCGTGCGCAACGTGTAGACGAGCGGTTAGACCGCACTGATAACTTACTAGGAGGAATTGCCATGAACTCATTCACGTACGACTACCCGGTCAGGAACTACTTCGGCGAGGGGGCCATGGACCAGGCGCTCGACGCCGAGATGGGTGCCATGGGCAAGACAGTGATGCTCGCCTACGGCGGAGGCTCGGTCAAACGAACCGGCGTCTACGGCCACGTGGTCGATAAGCTCACGAGCGCGGGCAAGCGCGTGGTGGACTTCGGCGGCATCATGCCCAATCCGACCTACGAGAAGTGCCAGGAAGGCGCCGCGCTCGCACGCAAGGAACAGGTCGACTTCATTCTCTCCGTCGGCGGCGGGTCGGTCTTCGACTGCTGCAAGGTGGTCTCCGCGCAGGCGATGCTTGACGAGGACATCGAGACGTTCGAGCACGTCGATGGCAAGATGCCGAGCTCGTTCATCCCCATGGGCTGCATCGTGACGCTCTCCGGCACGGGCGCCGAGCAGAACAACGGCGCCGTCATCACCAACGAGGAGACACACGTGAAGGGTGCCTTCTTCGGCGCGCTGCCCTCGTGGGCGGCGCTTGACCCAGCGCTCACGCTCACCGTACCGCACGCGCAGTTCATGAGCGGCGCGTTCGACACGCTCTCGCACTGCATGGAGAGCTATTTCGGAAGCCCGCGCGGGCGCAATGTCACCGACGACATCAACCTCGCCATCCAGCGTAACGTCATCCGCAACATGCGGATCATCGCGGACGACGACCAGAACCTCGATGCCAGAAGCGAGCTCGTATACGACTCCGCCATGGCCGAGAACGGCGTGCTCAAGATCGGCAAGTCAACGGACTTCCAGGCGCACATGATCCAGCACCAGTACGGCGCGTACACCCACACCAACCACGGAATGGGCCTCGCAGTCATCCACCCTGCGCTCTACCGCCACCTGGCCCCCGAGGCGCCCGCGCAGTTCGCCCGCTGGGCACGCGAGGTATGGAACGTCGACGCCAAGGGCAAAGACGACCTTACGGTGGCGCTCGAAGGCATCGACCGCCTGCAGACGTTCATCGGCGAGATGGGACTTCCCACGAGCTTCGCCGAGATGGGCTCCGACGCGTCCGACGAGACGCTGCACAAGGTTGCGGACACCTGCGTACTCACCGGCGGCTGCGCCAAGAATCTGGAGCGCAGCGAGGTGTTCCAGATTCTGACCGAGTGCCTCTAGATCGGCGGGGGTCCCGATCAGCCCGCGCCGAAGGAAACAGGAAGGCTCCTCGTTTTTCCCGAGGAGCCTTCTGAGTTTTTGCCCGATTGTGAAACCATGTGGCTTGCAGGTGCGGCGGTTCCGAAACGTCCCCATCGGTCGCCATCGGACCGTACGAAACCGTATGAAATACAAGAACAAGTGTTCTATTACTATTCCCACTCAATGACTAGAGCCCTGGCGTAATTGGCTGGATCACCGTTCCGGGAACCGGTATCGACCTACCTGCCCGCCAAGCTCCTTCTTCAGCTCCAGCCTAGTATCTGACTCGCGCCGTTATAAGCGAAAACCGGAGAGATGCGTCTTAGCCAAGAAAAGAAGGTTAGCCATATCTTACTTCATGATTCGTGTGTTATAGTTAGATTGCTCTAACTGTTTGGGGGCGATAGACATGCACGAACGCAAGGGCTTCTGGGACAAGAATGCCGGTCGGTACGAGCGTTTCATGCGAAAGGACCGGGCGACGTATGAGAAGATGTATGAGCTGATCGGGCCGGTTGTGAAAGCAAAAACCGTACTGGAGGTTGCCACCGGCACGGGGCTTATCGCAAAGAACATTGTGAATGCGGCGGCGCACATCGAGGCTACGGACGCTTCTGCACAGATGATCCTAGAAGCAAAGCGGGACAATCAATCCGCAAAGCTGCACTTTTCCGTACAAGATATGTTCCGCCTGCCCTATGCACAGAAGTCCTTCGAAGTGGTGATCGCGTCCAACGCGCTTCACATAGTGCCGCATCCGGAAAAGGCCCTGCAAGAAATCAGGCGGGTGCTGAAGGACGACGGCGTGCTCATCGCGCCAACCTTCACCCACGCGGGAAACTCGGTTTCCGGCAAGGCAAAAGCCTTTTTCATGAGTATGGCGGGATTCCCCCTCCACAGCAGGTGGACAAGCGAGGAATACCTACGTTTCCTGCGTCAAAACGGCTGGGTGGTGCAGAAAAGCGCGGTGCTGAAGGCCTCGTTCCCGCTGACCTATGCGGAATGCACGAAATCGGAGGGGTCAGATGTCGTTCTTTGAAAACACCCGCAAGCCCGTAGGACTCGGCGGAAAACTTATGGTTGCCATGATGAATCTGGGGCACAGCCCTGTGGCCCAGTGGGGACTTCGATCTCTACGACTTGCGCCAAATGCTAAGGTGCTGGATTGCGGCTGCGGCGGCGGGGCGAACATAAAACGGCTGCTGAAAAAATGCCCGCATGGCGTCGTCAAGGGTATCGACTATTCGCCCGTCAGCGTGGAGAAGACTAGAAAGCTCAACCGAATTGCAATTCAGGAGGGGCGTTGCGCCGTTCTGCAAGGCAGTGTGGCGGATATGGTGTTTGAGGATAGCTACTTCGATGCCGCCACGGCCTTTGAGACCGTCTATTTTTGGCCCGATTTGCCCCGATGCTTCCGTGAGGTCTGGCGGACGCTGAAGCCAGGCGGGGCAATTCTTATCTGCAACGAGAGCAATGGCGATACGGACAAGGACGAGAGGTGGACGCAGATCATCGGCGGCATGACCATCTACAAGGACATTGAATTAAAGGCATGTCTGGAGCAGGCGGGTTTTCACGAGGTGCAGATACACAAAAAGAAAAAGTGGCTCTGCGTCACGGCGCGGAAGTAAGGGCATCAAGCACGGGTATTTTTGCATCCATCCTACACATGGCGATAGACATGACGGTCATAGCGGCTGTGCTGGCGGCAATTGTGACAGTTTTTATTCACTGAGGAAGGAACCTATGAAATGTAAAATTGAGAAAAACACCGTGCAGGAGACGCTGATCCTCCCGCTGTATTCCCGGAAGCTGTGTACGGAGCTGTACCCGAACCTTTACAGGGATGAAACAGCGGTTCGTCTGCTCGACCAGATCGACTACGACTTTTCAGAGGCAGAGAAAAACTCCCGCAGCCTGATGCAGCGCTTTGGTGCGCTGGAGGTGGCCATGCGGCAGAGTGATCTTGCTTTCGAGGTGCGGGATTACCTGAAAGGCCACCCCAATGCGGCGGTGGTCAATCTGGGCTGCGGGTTGGACAATACCGGCAGAGCCTGCGACAACGGTAGATGCAAGATCTACAATCTGGACTTCCCGGATGTGATTGCCTTGCGGCAGCAGCTGCTGCCCGCCGGGGAGCGGGAGCAAAACATCCCCTGCGACCTGAAAGACCCCGCATGGTTTGACAAAATCGATGCATCCGGCGGGGCGGTGTTCTTTGCCTCCGGGGTGTTCTATTACTTTCTGACCCAGCAGGTCCGGGAACTGGTGCGGGGGATGGCGGACGCTTTTCCCGAAGGTGTGCTGGTCTTTGATGCTGCCAATCGGACGGCGGTAAAGATGATCGCAAAAACATGGCTTAAGACTGCAAAAATCAAGGATGTGGGGGCATATTTTGCGGTTTCGGATGCCGCCAAGGAAATCGGCACGTGGGACAGCCGTCTGCAGGTCACAAGTCGCGACTATATGCTGGGTTACAACGATTTGAGGGACCCTTCTGTCAGCGGCTTTTTCCGGTTTCTCGCAAGGGTCGGTGACAACGGGATGAAAATGCAAATCGTGAAAATAAGATTTTGAGAGACAAAAATGAAGCGCGCTCACTTTGACGTTGAAGAAGACGGCTTTTACGGCACACATTGGGCGTGCAAGGGCGCGGTCAATGCGTGCGCACCCAAATACCCGCGGGATTGATAATGGGGCGTTTAGCTGCATAATAGTTACTAGTTAGAAACCCTCGGGTTTGCGGGGTAGAATCGTGAAAGCGATTCTGCCCTATTTTTTCCTCCGTCTGCTCCAAATCAAGTAGTTCGAAGATAGCCTGTAGGTGTCCTCATGGGCGCCTTTTATTTTCAGGGAGTCAGTCTCTCGTTCTTCGGTGGCAAACCGGCTGAGGCAAGCAAGCCCGCGAAGAACCCCAAGCGGCGCGCTCGCGAGGCAGCGAAAGCCCTTAAGCGGCCCGCGGTGAGCACCAAGGCACAACAGGCGCTCGCGGCACAGCGGGAAGCGATGAAGCAGGAGTCAGCTCATGCAAGAAGCCGACGCCGCGCGGAAGAGGCTGATGCGCGCTACGAGCAGAGAAAACTGAAGCGCAAACAGAAGCATCGCGGGCATTGACCGCTATTTGCAGCAAGGCAAACCATATACAGCAGCGGCGCCAATTCCACTTGGAGCCGATGCCGCGTAGACGCTGATGGTGACGGCTATGCACGGGCACGGGCGCGCCACCGCACTTCACAGCTTGTTTCTCAAGTATTTGGGACGCACACGCGGCGTTCAAAAATGCGGAGCGACTCCGCATGGCTCGAGACTGAGCCGAGGTGCCCTACTTCTCGCTCTCCAGCAGCACCGCGATGCGGTCGATGTCGACGGCAAAGCGAGGCCTTCCCTCGCGCTCGTAGCGGTC
>CATZRJ010000022.1 GCA_958423535.1 uncultured Collinsella sp. | reverse complement strand
GGTTGTCGCCACCGAGGGAGTCGGAGTGGAACAGCGGATACAGGAAGTTGTCCATGATCGGGTAGTCGGCAATCCAACCCAGACGACCGAACTGATAGTTAAAGTTCTGATACTGCTCGAGCAGGGCAGACCACTCAGGGGTATCGGAGACAGCGGTAACGCCAACCTTGGCGAGGTCGCCGATAATGGACTCCATGATCTCCTTGTGGCCGCCGTCCTGGTTGTAGGAAAGGGTCACGCTAATGCCACGATCGCCGTTAGCGCCAGCGGGAGCAACCTTGTCGAGGTACTCGTTAGCCTTGTCGACATCGTAGGCGCAGAACTCCCATGCGCCCTCCTTGTAGCCATCGATGCCCGGAGGAACAATGCCGTCGGCAGGGGTACGGGTACCCTTGAAGATGGTCTTGCAGATGGCCTCACGGTTGATGGCCAGGGAGATGCCCCTACGCAGGTCGGCGTTGTTGAACGGCTCGGCCGTGGTGTTGCAGGTCAGAAAGTACGTGGAAGGCTCGGCGCCGAGCAGCATGCGCTCGCCGTCACCCATGGTGTAGCCGTCCTTGGACACGCCGCGATCCTTCTTGGCGGCATCGATCTGAGCGACGGGAACGTCGCAGACATCGAGGTTACCGGCCTGGAACTCCTTGTAAGCGGTCTCCATGTCCTTGATGACCTGGAAGTGGATGCCATCGATCTTGGCCTTGTCGCCATAGTAATCGTCGAACTTCTTGACGTTGATCTCCTGGCCATCCTCCCACTTGCCGTCCATCATGAACGGGCCGTTACCGACCGGGGCAAGGTAGAAGCTCTTGACATCGGACTCGGCGCACTCGGGAACCGGGGCCAGAGCCGGGTGAGAGGCGACGAAGGGGAAGTCGGCGTAAGCGGAAGCCAGCTTGACGACGAGGGTCTCATCGTCGGGGCAGGTAACACCGCTGAGCTCGGTAGCGTTACCGGCAAGCAGATCGTCATAGCCCTCGACCATGGAAAGGTGATAGGAGACCTCGGAAGGGCCGTACTCGGTAGCGATGGCCGACTTGGTGTTGACCAGACGCTCCCAACCGAGCTTGAAGGACTTGGAGGTAACGTCGTCACCGTTGTGGAACTTGGCCTTCTTGATCTTGAAGGTAAACTCGGTGGCGTCGTCGTTGGCCTCGAAGGACTCGCAAGCCAGCGGAACAATCTCGCCCTTCTCGGCGTCATAAGAGGTCAGAGCGTCAAAGAGCTGGTACTCGACCTGAGTGCCCTGGTCCTCCTGGACATTGTAGGGGTCGATGCAGACCGGGTTGTTGATGTAGAAGTTCAGCGTCGAACCGGACTCAGAACCGGAAGCGTCGCCGCCCTTCTTGCCACATGCGGCAAGAAAAGCCATGGAGCTCGCAGCGAGGGTGCCGCCAACAAAGGCGCGACGACCCATAACGGGCTGGTGGAACATAGAATCAGCCATGCCATCCTCCTTATGAGATAGGACAAAGAAACGTTCAGTCGGACACATGTCGAGACAATCCGATCCGAACCATCAAAACGCTGCCCGCTGCAATGGCTGGTTATGCACAACAGGCCAACGTTTTGCAATACAGTAGCGCATTTTATGCACGATTTGGGGCTAATTCCGGTCAACGGTCGAGAATTTCTTTAGTTGGGCGAAGTATGTGGGGATATTTTGACTCTGTTACAAATATGTAAACAAAAAGGGTCCCGCACTTACGGAACCCTTTTCAAATATTTATGCGGCTCGTGCTTAGTAGCCGACGATGCCCTGCGGGAAGAAGAACATGCACAGGACGACGCACACGGCAAAAACGACGGCCATAATTACCGTCAGGCGATCGAGGTTCTGCTCCATGACGCCCGTGGCAGAGCTGGAGTTATACAGCGAGCTAGCGATCATATCCGAAACGCCGGTGCCCTTACCGGAATGCATCAGGACGAGAATCGTCAGCGCCACGGCAGAGACAGCCCAAACGACAAACAGAAGAATCTGGAACGGACCCATAGATAAGCTCCTTAATAGAACAATTCAAACTCCAGTACTGTACCACAACCCCCGACACTCCCCCACCTGCCATTTGGGGACGGGGCAGATATGGCAGAAATACCAAAAAAGGGGATTGCCCGAATATGGACAACCCCCTTCAAAGAAACGCTTGGCGTTTTCTCTTAGGCCTCGGTGGCGAGCACGCGACCCGTCATCTCGGCGGAAGGCTCAATACCAGCCATGGTGAGCATGGTCGGAGCGATATCGGAAAGACGACCGTCCTCGATACCGGTGAGCTGTGCCTTCTCATCAACGATGATGAACGGTACACGGTTGGTGGTGTGAGCCGTAAACGGATGCTTGGAACCGTCAGAAGCAACGTCAAACATGTGATCGGCGTTGCCGTGGTCGGCGGTAATCAGCGCAAAGCCGCCCTTGGCGAGAATCGCCGGGACAACCTTGGACAGGGCATCGTCAACAGCCTCGACGGCCTTAACGGCGGCGTCGAAGACACCGGTGTGACCAACCATGTCGCAGTTCGCGAAGTTCACGATGTAGAAATCAGCGCGATCCTCGTTGATGGCGGCGACAAGCTTCTCGGTAACCTCGGGAGCGCTCATCTCAGGCTGCAGATCGTAGGTAGCGACCTTGGGGGAAGCGACGAGCACGCGCTCCTCGCCCTCCTTGGGCTCCTCGATGCCGCCGTTGAGGAAGAACGTCACGTGGGCGTACTTCTCGGTCTCGGCGGTGTGCAGCTGCTTCAGGCCATTGGCGGCGATAACGTCGGCCAGGACGTTCTCGGGGAACGTCTTGGGGAAGGCGACCTCGACGTCAAACGTCGGATCGTACTCGGTCATCGTCACAAAGTGAGAAAGCTTGATCTGCTCGCGCTCAAAGCCGTCGAACTCCTTGTCCGTGAACACGCGGGTCATCTGACGGGCGCGGTCGGGACGGAAGTTGAAGAAGATGGCCGCGTCGCCCTCGTGGATGCCCTCGTTGTGGGCAGCGAAGGGCTCGACGAACTCGTCGCCGCGCGGATCCTTCTCGTAGTAGGCCTTGATACCGGCAACGGGGTCGACATCGGCATCGGACGCATTGACCATGACGTCGTAGGCGCGCTGGATACGCTCCCAACGGTTATCGCGGTCCATGGCCCAATAACGGCCCGAGACGGTGGCAACGCGAGCGTCGCAACCGGTCTCCTCGGAGATCTTCGCCAGGAAGGCGCAGAACTCGCTCATGTAGCCGGCACCGGACTGCGGGTCAACGTCGCGGCCATCCATGAAGGCATGGACGCGAACGGTCTTGACACCGTGCTGGGCAGCCATCTTGACCAGGGCCTCGACGTGGTTCATGTGGGAGTGAACGCCGCCAGGGCTCATAAGGCCCATGAGGTGAAGGGTCTTGCCCTCAGCCTTGACGTCGTCCATAGCCTTGACGAAGACCTCGTTCTTGGCGATGGAGCCGTCCTTGATGGCATTGTTGATGCGCGAAAGCTCCTGGAACACGATGCGGCCGGCACCGATGTTGAGGTGGCCTACCTCGGAGTTACCCATCTGGCCATCGGGAAGACCCACGTCCTCGCCCGAAGCGCCGAGCGTGGTGTGGGGGTACTTCTCGTACAGGCTATCAAGGAAGGGCGTCTTGGCAGCGGCGACGGCGTTCTCGCCGTCGGCCGGAGCCAGGCCGCAGCCGTCCATGATGATCAGGAGTGCAGGAAGATGACGCTGTGCCATATGTCCTACTCGCCTGCCTTGACGACCATAGAGGCGAAGTCGGCAGCCTTGAGCGAAGCGCCGCCCACGAGGGCGCCGTCAACGTCGGGCTTGGCGACGAGCTCAGCGATGTTGCCAGGCTTGGCAGAGCCACCATAGAGAACTCGGATGCCGTTAGCGAGCTCCTCGCCGAACATCTCCTTGAGGGTCTCACGGATAGCGCCGCAGACCTCCTGAGCGTCCTCGGCGGTAGCGGTCTTGCCGGTGCCAATGGCCCAGATGGGCTCGTAGGCGACGACGACCTGCTTGGGGCAGGTGATCTCAAGACCAGCAAGGCCAGCCTTGACCTGGTTCACGACGTGCTCGACATAGGTGCCAGCCTCGCGGACCTCGAGGGACTCGCCGCAGCAGAAGACGGGAACAAGACCGGCGGCAACGAGAGCCTTGGCCTTCTTGTTCTGGTCCTCGTCGGTCTCGTGGAAGTAGTCACGACGCTCGGAGTGGCCGATGATGCAGTAGGTGCAGCCAGCGGACTTGAGCATGTCGCAAGAGGACTCACCGGTGAAGGCACCCTTGGCCTCCCAGTACACGTTCTGTGCACCGAGGGCGATGGGGGCAGCCTGAATGCGGTCATGAACCGTGGTGATGTCGATGGTCGGAGGGCAGACGAGCACCTCGACGCCAGCCGGAACCTCGGGCAGAGCCTGAGCCAGCTCGTCGGCGAGCTTGGCGGCCTCGGCGACGTCGTTGTTCATCTTCCAGTTACCAGCGATAAGAAGGGTGCGATTAGGCATCGAGAAGCGCCTCCACTCCGGGCAGGGCCTTACCCTCGACGAGCTCCATGGAAGCGCCACCACCGGTGGAGATCCAGCTCATCTTGTCGGCCAGGTTGAACTTGTTGACAGCTGCGACAGAGTCGCCACCGCCGATGATCGAGGTGCAGTCGGCCTCGGCAACAGCCTCGGCGATAGCCTGGGTGCCGTGAGCGAAGTTGTCGAACTCGAAGACGCCCATGGGGCCGTTCCAGAACACGGTCTTGGCGCCCTTGACGGCCTCGGCATAAAGCTCCTCGGTCTTGGGGCCGATGTCCATACCCTCACGATCGTCGGGGATAGCGTCGGAAGCGACAACCTCGGGGACAGCGTCCTCGCCAAAGTGATCGGCAACGCGGTTGTCGATGGGGAGCAGGATCTTGACGCCCTTCTCCTCGGCCTTCTTGAGCATCTCGCCGGCGCGCTCGACCCAGTCCTCTTCCTTAAGGGACTGACCGACGGACAGGCCCTGAGCCAGGAAGAAGGTGTAGGCCATACCGCCACCGATAATCAGGGTGTCAGCGGAGTCGATAAGGTGATCGAGAACGCCGATCTTGGAGGAAACCTTGGAACCGCCGACGATAGCGACGAAGGGGCGCTCGGGCTCGGCGAAGATACCGGTCAGCGTGTCGACCTCCTTCTCGAGCAGGAAGCCAGCGACTGCGGGCAGGTAAGCGGCGGGGCCCACGACGGAACCCTGGGCGCGGTGAGCGGTGCCGAAGGCATCGAGAACGAAGACGTCACCATAGGAAGCGAGCTTCTTGGCGATCTCAGGATCGTTCTTCTTCTCACGCTTGTCGAAACGGACGTTCTCGAGAACGAGAACCTTGCCCGGCTCGACGGCGGCGACAGCCTCAGCAGCCTTCTCACCGTAAGTGTCGGCGACAAAGGCAACGTCGAGACCAGAGAGCTCAGCGAGCTTCTTAGCGACAGGCTCAAGGGAGAGCTCAGGCTGGAAGCCGGTACCCTCGGGGCGGCCGAGGTGGCTCATGAGGATGACGCGAGCGTTGTGCTCAACGAGGTAGTTGATGGTGGGCAGGGCAGCCTTGATACGGGTGGTGTCGCCAACGACGCCATCCTTGATAGGCACGTTGAAGTCAACGCGGACGAGAACGCGCTTGCCGTCGACATCGATGTCGCGGACGGTCTTCTTGGTAAAGGCCATGTTTGCTTCTACCTTTCGTACGTGTCTGCCTCCCATTACGGCAGACGATTTCCTATAAAAAGGGCGCGACCCTAGGGTGTAAGCCCTATAAGGCCGCGCCCTTCTTTAGACGCTCAACGAGCTATTCGCTAAAAGCTAAATTAAGCAACGAACTTCTCGAAGTACTTGATGGTGCGGACCATCTGAGAGGTGTAAGAGTTCTCGTTGTCGTACCAAGAGGTGACCTGAACGAGGGTCTGGCCGTTGCCGAGGTCAGAGCACATGGTCTGAGTGGCGTCGAAGATGGAGCCGTGGGTCTCGCCGACGATGTCGCGGGAGACGATCTGGTCCTCGTTGTAGGCGAAGGTATCGGGGATGGTCTCGGCGTAGGCCTTCATGGCAGCGTTGACCTCGTCGACGGTGACCTTCTTGTCAACGACGGCGTAGAGGTTGGTCAGCGAGCCGGTCGGCGTCGGGACGCGCTGGGCGGCACCGATGAGCTTGCCATTGAGCTCGGGGAGAACCAGGCCGATGGCCTTGGCAGCGCCCGTGGTGTTCGGGACGATGTTCTCGGAGCAGGCGCGGGAGCGACGGAAGTTGCCCTTGCGCTGCGGGCCGTCGAGCGGCATCTGGTCGCCGGTGAAGGCGTGGATGGTGGTCATGATGCCGGACACGATGGGAGCGAAGTCGTTCAGACCCTTGGCCATCGGGGCGAGGCAGTTGGTGGTGCAGGAAGCAGCGGAGATGATGTTGTCCTCAGCGGTCAGCGTCTCATGGTTGACGTTGTACACGATGGTGGGCAGATCGCTGCCGGCCGGAGCGGAGATGACGACCTTCTTGGCGCCAGCGTTGATGTGGGCCTGAGCCTTAGCCTTGCTGGTGTAGAAGCCGGTGCACTCGAGAACGACGTCGACGTCGAGGTCGCCCCAAGGCAGGTTGTTGGCGTCGGCCTCCTTGTAGATCTTGATCTCCTTGCCGTCAACGGTGATGGAATCCTCGCCAGCAACGACCTCGTGATCGCGAGCGTAGTTGCCCTGCGTGGAGTCGTACTTCAGCAGGTAAGCGAGCATATCGGGAGAGGTGAGGTCGTTGATAGCGACGATCTCGGAGCCCTCATGACCGAACATCTGACGGAAAGCCAGACGACCGATGCGACCGAAGCCGTTAATAGCAACCTTTACTGCCATTGTGTCTCCTTTCGTAAGGCCCCCGCGAGCTACAGCGCCCGCCGTTGAGGCCCACAAACTAACCACTCGCCTAATATACCTTTTTTTTGACTTGAATTTCACGAGAATGCTCGAAATTGAAAATCAAATTTACGTTAAAACGTTTTAAAGAATAAAATAGCAGCTAAATCCGTATATAAGTCGATACTTCAAACTACTTGTTTGCTTCAATGAGCTTTTCAAGCCTCAAAACGCGATGGTACAGGGCAGACTTCGACAAGGGAGGGTCAGCCATCTCCCCCAAATCACGCAGCGACAGATCGGGATAGCGCTCGCGCAGGTCACAAAAGACTGCCAAGGCATCCGGAAGCGTGTCGCGCAAACCCCGCTGTTCGAGCTCATCGATCAACGCAAGCTGATGCTGGGCGGCACCCGCACTTCTGGTCTGATTGGCCAGTTCGGCATTCACGCGACGGTTTACGTCGTTCTTAACCAATTTGACCGCGCGTGCTTCCTCGATCTCGGCAACGCTGCGCTTGGCGCCGACCAGCTTTAGGAGCTGCTCGATCTCCTCGGCGCTCTTAATGTAGACAGCAAAGGATCCGCGCCGTGCATTAACACGCGCATGGACCCCAATCTGCTCCAACAAATCGCAAAGTCCCTTGGCATATTGCTCGCCCTGCACCGCAATCTCCAAATGAAAATCGCCGCGTGGATCGGCCACGAAACCGCCGGCGATGAGCGCGCCGCGGATGTAGGCAAGTCTGCAGCAGGGACGGGCAACGATGTGCCGGGGAACACCAGCGACGAGCCCTCCCCTGCGGTCTAGAATGCCCAGCAGCACCAGAGCCTTGTCCAGGTCGGGCTGATCGGGCAGGGTAATGAGATAGTTACGGACCTTATGCAAGACCGATTTACGAACGGTGAATTCCGTTTTGAGCTTAAGAATGCGATGCGTCAGTGTGATCATCGTGCGCGCGACGGCACCCGTCTCGGTCGCGACCGTCAAACGATACCGCCCGGAGCCGGCCAGCGAAAGTGTACCGCTCACACGCGTCAGGGCGGCAAGCGTCGACAAATCGCAGTATTCACATTCGGGTTCGCAGCGCGCGAGCTCGTCACGCACCTCGGCGGTAAACGACATGCAGACCTATGCTTTCGTGTTGGCGCGCGACAGGTCGCGATGGGAAATACTCACGTGATATTGGGCGCCTTCCAAATAACGTGCCGTGGCCTCGGCGATGGCAACGCTGCGGTGTTGACCGCCCGTGCAGCCGATGGCAATAGAAAGCTGTGGCTTGCCCTCCGCGATATAGCCGGGCATGACCGTATCGAGCAGCTGCGTCCAGGCCTTCCAGAACTCCTGGGTCTTGGGATGGTCCAGAACAAAGTCGGAGACTTTCTTATCGAGACCGGTCATGGTGCGCATCTCGGGATCGTAGAACGGATTGGGCAGGAAGCGAACGTCGATCATAATGTCCGCCTCGACGGGCATGCCGTGCTTAAAGCCAAACGAGAACACGTGAACGTCCATGAGCTGCTGGTCGGACAGCTCGGAGAACGCCATGCGCAATTTATTGCGCAGAGCAGAAGTGCGCAAGCGGCTCGTATCGATAATCATGTCAGCTCGGTCGCGAACGCCCTGCAGCTGCAGACGCTCGCGCTGAATCGCATCGGCCGTAGTCTCCCCCGGCTTGGCAATGGGATGGCGGCGGCGGTTTTCGCTATAACGACGGATCAGCACCTCGTCAGAGGCCTCGAGAAACACGATGTCACAGCTCATCTCGCGCTCCTCGAGCGCGGCAACGGCATCGAGCAGCTCATCGAACAAGCCCTGGCTACGCAGGTCGCAGGTGACGGCAAGATGCCTGCCCACGCCCGTATTGATGCCGACGAGTTCGGCAAGCTGGGCAATCAGACGCGGAGGCAAGTTGTCGATACAAAAGTAGCCCATGTCCTCGAACACATGCATGGCCTGCGTTCGGCCCGATCCGGACATTCCGGTGATGATGACGATATCGGGGATGCGCTCCGAGCGCTCCGCCGCATCCATGGCATCTCCCTTTTGCATGTGTGCCTCCTAAAACAAGCGCGGGACCCGGCCAGCGGATCCCGCGCGATCAATTGCCTTTATTGAGTATACCGCCCCAAGCGGATACGAGGCCTGTCTTACGCCTCAAGCGCAGCCTTGAACCAACTTGTAATACTCGTGGGGTGCGTGATGGCGGTGCCGACGACAACGGCCCAGGCGCCCGCATCAATCGCGGCGCGGGCCTCCTCGGGCGTGTGCACGCGGCCCTCGCAGATGATGGGAAGACCGGGGAATTCCTCGGTCGCCTGACGCAGAAGCGGCAGATCGGGGCCATCGGCCATGGTGCAGTCGATAGCGGCGACACCATGAGAAAGCGTGGTGGACACCAGGTCGAAGCCCATGTCGACAGCACGACGAATATCCTCGATGGTGGCACAGTCGGCCATCAGGAGCACGCCCTCCTCGTGCAGCGGGCGGAAGGTATCCTCGACCGACTTGCCATCGGGACGTGGGCGATCGGTGGCGTCAATCGCCACAATATCGGCACCCGCAGCAACGCAGGCGCGAGCGTGGCGCAGCGTCGGCGTGATGTAGACGCCCTCGTGTCCATCCTTCCACAGGCCGATAACAGGAACCTCACAGCGACCCTTAATGGCGGCAATGTCGGCAAGGCCTTGGCAGCGAATGGCGGCGGCGCCGCCGAGCTCGCAAGCGCGAGACATTTGAGCCATGGTCTCGGGCGTACGAAGCGGCTCGCCCATATACGCCTGAACGCTCACGACGAGCTTGCCCTTCAGGGACTGAATCAAAGGATCAACGGTCATGTTCGACTCAACCTTTCTCAAAAACAGCCTTCTGAGACACCGCACCTTGACGTTCAAACCGTCGCTCGCGTACCGAAGTACGCTTCGCTCCTCTTTCACGTCAATCTGCGGCACCTCAGAAGGCGCACTTGGTAGTTATGTTTACTTCAACGATGCAAGAAGGTGTTCGGCGGCACCGATGAGCGGAGCATCACCCTCCAGAGAACCGATAAGGATCGGCGTGTCCTGAAGCGGATCGAGCGCCTGGCTGGCATAGCCCTCGTGCACCGAATCCTTCCACGTCTGCGAACGCCAATCGGGACCTTGGTGAATCACGCCGCCCGAAAGCACGATGACCTCAGGGTCCAGAATGTTAGCGAGCGAGCCCAAGCTGGCACCCAGCGCAAAGCCGGCGTCATGGATGACCTCGGTCGCCTTTGCGTCGCCCGCACGGCACAGGTCGTTCACGTCGCGACCGACCGAAGGACGGCTGGGGTCGACGCGACCGAAGCGCTCATCGTACATACGACCAATGGAAGTGCCCGAAGCAACCGACTCTAGATGGCCAGAACGGCCGCAGGCGCAGGGAATGCCGGCGGCAGCCGAGCACTCGATGTGGCCCATATGACCGGCAGCGCCATGGAAGCCCTGCATCACGCGGCCGTTCTCGACATATGCGCCGCCGATGCCCGTACCGATGCCAAGGCACAAGACGGAGAACTTGCCCTTGCCGACGCCCCAGTGGGCCTCGCCCAGAGCATGAGCCTGCACGTCGCCCACAACGGCAACGGGAAGACCAAGGTCCTCGCGCAGACGCGGCCCCAACTGAACGCCGGACCAGCCGGGCATAATCTCGTTGGCATACGCGATGGCGCCCGTCTTGGGATCGACGACGCCTGCGGCACCGATACCGACACCGAGGACCTCGACATCGGGATTCGCCTCAAGAGCGGCCTTGATGGACGCCTCGATACGCTGGAAGACGGCCTCGCCGCCCTCTTGGGCCTCGGTAGGAACCTCGGCCTCAAAAACAGGATGGGGCACACTACCGTCAGCCGGGTACTCCATGATGGCGGTCGCGATCTTAGTTCCGCCGATATCGACAGAGCAGACGTACTTGTTCTCCATGTCGTTCTCCTTAGGAGATAAAAACAACTACAGGAAATGCGCCGTCAGGCTAGCCGTCACAGCGCGGTAAAGGTTTTCCAAGTGCCCGAGGTTGGGGTGAAAGTGGTCGGGCGTTGACCTAATGGGTCACGCCCGACCACTTGAGCCCCAAGATCGGGTGCCTGGGGAAGCTTTACAGGAGACCGTTGTCCTGGAGGACCTTCTTAATCGCCTCGACGTTCTCGCCGGTCATGGCCTTCACCGGGCGCGGCATGGTCGGGCTGTCGAAGATGCCCATGAGGTTCATAGCGGTCTTGAAGGCGCCGACGCCACCGGCATAGCCCTGGACGCCCGAGGTGACATCCCAGATGTGGGAAATCTCGTTGAGGCGATCCTGCTCGGCCTTGACGGTAGCCCAGTCGCCGGCCTGAGCGGCCTTCCACTGACGCACGTAGCCCTCGGGCTCAACGTTGGCGAGACCCGGGACGGAGCCGTCGGCGCCGCCGAGGTAAGCACCGTCGACGACGACCTCGTGACCGGTGAGGATGCTCATCGGGTGGCCGTTCTTCTCGTTCTCCTGAACGAGGTAGCGGAACGAGATGTCATCACCCGAGGAATCCTTGACGCCGGCCAGGACGCCCTCGGCGCCGAGCTTGGCAAGGAGCTTCCAGGGGAGCTTGGTGTGGACGCACACGGGGATGTCGTAGGCGAAGATGGGCAGGTCGAGCTCCTCGTGCAGGATGCGGAAGTGCTCCTCGACCTCGGTCATGCCCTGCAGGGCATAGAACGGGCAGGTGGCGACAAGCGCATCGGCGCCCAGCTCCTGAGCGACCTTACCATGCTCGATCATGCGCTCGGTCTCGGTATCGATGATGCCGACCAGGACGGGAACGCGGTGGTCGACGATGCGCACGGCCTCGGCGACAATCTGGCGACGGCGCTCGTCGGTGGAGAAGACGACCTCGCCCGAGGAGCCCAGGAAGAACAGGCCATCGACGCCGGCATCGATCATGCGGTTGATGCTGCGCTCAAAGGAGACAACATCAAGCTGGTGATCTTCGGTATCGGGAACAACGACGGGAGGGATAACGCCGGTGAATTTCTGAGTTGCCACAAGAATCTCCTTAGTTGTCTGGCGGGCGGCCCTATGCCACCCACTCTTGTTGGCAGTGTCCAGGCCGTCTAGGCCAAAGAACACGGGTAGAACGTTTGGTTCAAGAAGTCGACGACTTCGTTTTCGAACGCATTGATGCGCTCGTGAGCGTATTTGGCATAGATGATATGCCTCCGGTCACACTCAAGACCGTTGAATACGGCGAACTGGCCCTTGGGATCGCTCACGGCATCCATGAGCGATGTGCCCATGAGCACCGATCCGCGCACCCGAGACGACAGAGCCTCAAGGCCACCGGGGATTGGATTGGCAACCGCCGTGCAGGCAAGGCCCCGCTCGTCCAGAGCGGAAACCGCCAGCGCGACGCCGCCGCCAAGGCCCTCGCCCCACGCAAAAATGCGATCGGAGTCTACGCCATCAAGATTGCGCGCGACCTTCGCCATCGCGCAACCCCAACGGACGCGCTCGACAAAAGCGGGTGAAGCAATCCCCCGCTGCAGGTCGTCCGCACCAGCAACATCGTCATCCAGCGCGAGGACGGCATACCCCATGGCGGCAAATCTCGTCATGTGATGCCAGCCGCGCACAGGCCGATCGATGTCGTGGAACATCAGGCACAGCGGCACACGCTCAGATACTCGGGCACGACCAACAGGCTCAATCAAACGAGCGTGGACCGCATCGTCACCGAGCTTAAAGGAAACCTCCGAGTAACGGGCGCAAGGGTTAACAAAGTCAATTGCCGTAATGGCCAGGCCTTGAATCTCAAGATTCGAAGCGCATGTCTCTAAATCAGAAACATCTGCTTGGACATCACCGTGCCAGTCCTGATATTCTGCGAGCCTTGACGAAACCGTTCCAGGAATTCCCACGAGCCCGGGGACTATCAGCTCGTCAACATTGCTCTCGCACTTAGACATGAGCCTCCCCTCCCTCACAGAAAAACGGAATGATCAGATCGTCAAAGTCCTGAATCTCCTCGTGGCCAAAGCCTTCAAAGAACTCATGACGCTTGTCGCAGGACAGGTTGTTGTACACCGCAAACTGCGTTGCCGGCGGACAGACGATATCGGCCGTGCCCGTGCCAAACAGCACGGGGCACTTGACCATGGGGGCAAAATTCTTGGAATCGAAGTACGCCAGCTTGGCATAGGCTTCCTCGATACGAGTCGAGTCCTCGTCAAACCAACGCGACCAATAGCGCAGACCCTCGTAGGCAATATCGTCGGCGTCCAGATCCCAAACCAGGCGGAAGTCCGACAGGAAGGGATAGAGGATGGCGGCGCGATTGATAAACTCACTGTTAAGCGCGCAAGTTGCAATACCCAAACCGCCGCCCTGCGATGCGCCGTTCACATACACGCGGGTAAGATCGATGCCCTCGAGCTCGCGAACGATACGGCACAGAATGCGGATATCCTGATGTAGGCGGACATAGTAGAGGTTGGCCGGGTCGCCGTCGATACCGGCGACGATATGGCCCGCGACCGTCGTGCCCTCAAATCCACCAATGTCCTCGGAGGGGCCTCCTTGGCCAGGACAATCGAGAGCAATGAGCGCCATGCCCATGCCCCCAAACGACGCCTGCTCAAACCAGCTGCGGCTTGCACCCGGATACCCATGGAACTGAAGTACCAATGGCACAGGCTCGTCCGAGACGGGTTTAAGGTACTTGGCATGCAGGCGTGCACCACACATGCCGGTATACCAGAGGTCGAAAAACCGACAGGTCGCGGAATCCGCAACCGAAGCCGCCTCAATCTCGTAGTCGAGCTCGACAGCGTCGGCCTCGGCCATACGGTCCTTCCAAAAGAGATCGAAATCCGATGGACGGGGCATAGCGCCTCGATATTCACCAAATTGCTGTTGTAGCTCCTGAGCACTTGGCATGGCTCGTGAACCCAGCCTTTCGAAATCGCAACGGAGGTGCGCCCGGCAAGGGAACCGGGCGCACGGGAGGGAAGCGAGGCTACTCGCCGAGCTTGGGATGCAGCAGCGACGGCGCAGCGCCGAGCAGCATCTTGGTGTAGGGGTCCTGAGGGTGCTGGAAGACCTGCTTGGCCTCGCC
Organism: uncultured Collinsella sp.; assembly: GCA_958423535.1. Taxonomy (GTDB): domain Bacteria; phylum Actinomycetota; class Coriobacteriia; order Coriobacteriales; family Coriobacteriaceae; genus Collinsella. Next base: position 16,104 of record CATZRJ010000022.1, on the reverse strand, counting down.
CTGCTCGACAATCTTGCCGCCATTCATAACGATGATGTCGTCAGAGATATAGCGGACCGTCTGGATGTCATGGCTGATGAACACCATGGCCAGGCCGAGCTCCTTCTTAAGGTCGGTCAGCAGGTTCAGAATCTGCGCGCGGACCGAAACGTCCAGAGCCGAGGTGGGCTCGTCGGCGATGATGGCATCGGGGTTCAGCGAAAGGGCACGGGCAATTGCGACGCGCTGGCGCTGGCCGCCCGAAAGCTGGCCGGGAAGAACCTCGGCGGCGGAGCTGGGCAGACCGGTGAGCTCCAAGAGCTCCTTGACGCGCTTCTCCTGCTCGGCCTCAGTACCCAAGTTGTGGACGCGCATGGGGTCGAGCAGTTGCTCGCGAACGACCATGCGAGGGTTGAGCGCCGTGGCCGGGTTCTGGAACACGACCGAGATGACGCGGCCCATGTGGCGACGGTCCTCGGCGGTACGCTTGGTAACGTCCTTGCCCTTAAAGTAGACCTTGCCGCTCGTGGGGGCCTGCAGGCCGCACATGACGTTGGCGGTGGTGGACTTACCGCAACCGGACTCGCCGACGATGCCGATCGTCTGTCCGGGCATGAGCTTAATCGTTACACCCTGGACGGCGTGAACCAGGTTGGGGTGCAGAATCGAGCCGGTACGGGTCCTAAAGGTGACGTGGACGTCATCAAGGAAGATGATCGGCTCGACGCCGTTGACTGCGGTCTCGCTCATCTACATCACCTCCGCGTGAGGGGTCAAACCATTTGCCTTGAGCACCTCGTCGGGGAGCTCGGAATAGAAGTGCTCGGTGCCGGGCACGCGCTTGAAGACCGGACGGGTGTCCAGGCCAATGCGCGGATGGCTTGAGCGGGGCGCGAAGCGATCGCCCTTGGGGAAATCGCGCGGGCTCGGAACGGCGCCGGGCACCTGGTGCAGGCGGCCCGAACCGCTCTCGATGGACAGGACGGAACCCAGAAGGCCGCGGGTGTACTCGTGAATCGGGTTGGTGAGCAGCTCCTTGGTGGGCGCCTGCTCGATAACCTGACCGGCGTACATAACCGTGATGTTATGAGCGACCTCGGCGACCAGCGCCAGGTCATGCGAAACGAAGATCATGGCAAAGCCGAGCTTGGCCTGAAGGTCGTTAAGCAGCTTGATGACCTGCTTCTGGACGGTAACGTCCAGAGCGGTCGTGGGCTCGTCGCAGATGACCAGCTTGGGGTCGCGGGTAAGGGCCATAGCGATCAGAACGCGCTGACGCTGACCACCGGAAAGCTCATGCGGATAGCTCTCGAGCGTACGCTTGGGGTCGAGGCCCACGAGCTCCAGGAGCTCCTCGGCGCTACGGGTGCCGCCACGCTTGGTGAGCTGCTTCATCTGGGCGGAAATGAGCATGGAGGGATTGAGCGAGGACAGGGCGTCCTGATAGACCATGGCGATATCGGTACCGCGCAGGCCGAACCACTCCTTCTTGCTCATCTTGAGCAGGTCGCGGCCCTCCCAGAGAACCTCACCGGAAAGATGCTCGTCATCGTCGGTCAGGCCCATGATGGCCAGCGTGGTGATGGACTTACCGCAGCCGGACTCGCCTACCAGGCCCATGGTCTGGCCGGGACGGACGTCAAAGTTGACGTGGTCGACGACGTTGATGTCACCGTGGTGCTCAAACTGGATGCAGAAATCGCGGACCGAAAGGATCGGCTCGACGGACTCATCGGGCACATGGCGGTCGTTACGCTTGAGTTCGACATCACGCAGAGCGCCAAGACGGGCGGACAGGGACTGAGCCTGCTCCTTGTAGGCGCGAACGGGGTCGGAGACCAGCAGGTCGGCCTCGCGGCGCTTGGAGGAGTCGGTCGGATCCAGGGCGGCGGAGGGAGCAGCGGCCATGGCGTCGGTAATGCCCTCGGACAGGATGTTGAGTGCCAGGCAGGTGATCATGATGGCCAGGCCCGGGAACAGCGCCTGCCACCAGCGGCCGGCAAGCACGCCACCGCGAGCATCGGCGAGGATGTTGCCCCAGGTAGCGGTAGGCTCCTGAATACCAGCGCCGATAAAGGTCAGCGAGGCCTCGAAGATGATGGCGTCGGCGACCAGAGTAACGGTGAAGACCATAATCGGGGCAATGCAGTTACGCAGAACATGCTTGATCAAAATCCACGGAGCCTTGGCGCCAGAAACGATGACCGCGCGAACATAGTCCTCGCCGTACTCGGACACGATGTTGGCGCGCACGATACGGGCAATCTGCGGAGTGTACATAAAGCCGATGGCAAAGATGATCGACGGCACGGAGTTGCCCAGGATGGAGACGAAGACGGCCGCGAGGGCGATGCCCGGGATGGACATGATGATGTCCAGGATGCGCATGATCGCCTCGGAAACGGACTTGCGCGAAACCGCCGCGAGGGCGCCCACGACCGAGCCGCAGACCAGAGCCATGGCAGTGGCGCCAAAGCCGATGATCAGCGAGTAACGACCACCGTAGAGCATGCGCGACAGAATGTCGCGACCCTTATCGTCGGTACCGAAGATAAATCCGTTGCCGGGAGCCTGGCGAGCCGTAAAGATCTCGACCGGGCTATAGGGGGCAAGAAGGGGCGCCAGAATCGCGGTCAGGGCGACCAACACCAGCACGACGGCGGCAATCTTAGAAGACAGCGTCATCTTCTTCCAGCCACCGAGCTTGAGCCCCTTGGAGGCAGCTTTCTCGAGCTGCTCGGTTTGCTTCTCTCGAATCTTTACCATAATCTACACCGTCCTGATGCGCGGGTTGATGAGCAGGTAGAGCATGTCAACCACGATGTTGATGATGATGAAGGCAAGAGCAACGACGATGACGACGCCCTGTACCAGGTTCGCCTCGTTGCCCTGAACGCCCTGCAGAATCGCAGTACCCATGCCGGGGAGGTTGAAGATGACCTCGATGACGACGGCGCCGCCCATGAGGTAGCCGATCTTAAGACCGAGGGTGGTGACCGGGGTGATCAGCGCGTTGCGCAAAACGTTGATGCCAACGACGACCTTCTCGGGAACGCCGGCGCCGCGAGCCATACGGACATAATCCTTATCGAGCTCCTCAACCATGGCCGTACGCACGATACGAGTCATCTGGCCCGTCAGCGGGAATGCCAGAGCGATAGCGGGCATGATCATACGTCCCAGATAGCCAGCCGGGTTGGTGGTGAAGTGAGGCAGAGCACCGGACGCCGGGAGCACCTTAAGGTAGGAAGAGAACAGCAGAATCAACAGAACGGCAAGCCAGAACGACGGGGTTGCCAAGCCGGCGATGGAAAAGACGCGGATCACTTGGTCCGGCCATTTATCGCGATACAGCGCCGCGATGACGCCGAGCAAAAACGAGACGACCGCGCCAATGGCAAGACCGATGAAGGTCAGCTGCATCGTGACGGGCAGGGCCGTGGAGATGCGCTTGGCAACGGAGTTGCGAGCAGCACCATAGGTGCCCATGTCACCATGGATCAGATCGCCCATGTAGCGCACGTAGCGCACGGGCCAGGGGTCGTCCAGACCATACTTCTCATGGTACTCGGCAACCGCCTCGGGCGAGGCACCGTCACCCAACGCCGTATAGGCGGGGTCGGTCTTGGAGAACGACATAAGGAAGAACACCAGGACGGTGACGCCCAATGCCATGATCGGCAGCGCCACGAGACGCCTTCCAATCAAACGTAGAAAGTTGTTCACGTTCTCTCCCCTTTCTTTTGTCGGTAGGACCAACTGGTATATGAGTATGGATACTCATTACAAGACCCGAGCGACATCGAGGCCGCCCGGGTCTTTGTTTCAACTATGAGGACGTTGCCTTACGACCGACGCCCCACATATGACTCAAGCGAGTCTTAGGCCTTGACGGTCGCAACGCCCCTGAAGGACATGCTCGTCGTGCCGATGCCCTTGAAGCCATCGAGGGCCTCGCCGTTGGGCGCAGTGGACGGATCGTCCCAGGAAGCGGAGACGGTCTTGACGTGGACAACGGGGTACAGAACGGCATTGTCGGCAATGATGTCGAAGCACTCGTTCCACTTCTTCTGCTGCTCGTCGCCCTCGGCGGCAAGAGCCTCGTCCATGAGACCGTGGAGCTTCTGCCACTCAGCGGACTCCTTCCACGGGCAACGGGTCTGCATCCAGACGTTGTCGCCGTACCACCAGTTGAGCAGCAGGTCGGGGTCGGCGCCGAAGCAGGAAGGATCGCCAGGGGCAAGGAGGATATCGTAGGCCTCGCCGCCGTCGATGGCAGCATAGGTGGCCGGCGAGGTATCGGTCTGGATGGTCACATCGAAGCCGAGAGCGTCGAGGTCGTTCTTGACCTGAGCGGCCATGCCCTTAATCTGCTCGTTGTCGGTGGTGCGCAGGGTGATGGCACCCGGGGTGATGCCAGACTCCTCGATGAGCTTCTTAGCCTTCTTGGCGTCGGTCTTGTACACCGTGGAAGCCTCATGATAGTTGGTGAAGCTCTTGGGCAGGTAGCAGCTGGCAGCGGTGGCAAGGCCGGCGAAGGTGTTGCTGACCATCTTCTCGGTGTCGAGCGCATACATGACAGCCTGACGGACCTTGACGTTGTTCCAAGGCTCCTTGGCGACGTTGAACATGATGAAGCGGGTGCCGAAACCCTGAACGTTATCGATCTTGCAGCCGGCGCTCTCGAGCTGGTCGACGGCGTCAGCGGTAACGAGCTCCATAACGAGCGTGGAGCCTTCCTGCTGAGCGGTAACGCGAGCGGTGGGGTCGGTCAGGATGCTGTACTGGATCTTCTTATCCTCGGCAGCATACTCACCGTTGTACTCGGGGTTGGGAACCAGGGTGATCTCGGTATCGGAGATAGAGTCGTACATCCAGGGGCCGGAGCCGATCGGCTGCTTGGCGCGATCCTCCTCGGACTGAGTAGCCGGGGTAACACGGACGATGGCCAGACGATCCTTGAGCAGGGAGAAGTTGGGGACCTTGGTCTTGACCGTTACAGTGCTGGCGTCCTTGGCCTCAATGGACTCGAAGGGCTGGAAGAACGGAGCATAGGTAGCGGAAGCGGCGCAAGCGGTGTAGGAGGCGACGACATCGTCAGCGGTGACCTCGGTGCCATCGGAGAACTTGGCGCCCTTGCGGATGGTGACCTCGAAAGTGGTGTCGTCCACAGACTTGGGATCGTCGGTGGCGAGCTCGTTGAAGGTGCTGTAGTCGTGGTAATCGATGCCGTAGAGGCCCTCGACGACGTGCCAGTTAGCACCCAGGCCCACAGCGGAGCCGGTGCTGGCGGGATCGAAGCTGGACGGAGCGTAAGCGGAACCAGCGGTGATCACGCCGCCGCCACGGTTGGCGGAATCGGTGGAACCGGAAGCGGAACCCTCGTCGTTAGAGCTGCCACCGCAGCCGGTGAGACCAAGGCCAGCGACAGCAGCGACGCTGCCGGTGAGGCCGAGGAACGAACGCCTGGACATACCCTTGTTGATGATGGCCATGTCTTCTCCTATCAATAGAGAATCTTACCCGGGAGCGCCTAGACTTGCCCCCGCGCAACTTGCGGACGATATATACCTTACCTACCGACAAACCCAACTTGGGTGCCGCGCTCGGCGACCGATACGTACATCCGCTTGAACGGTATTTACTACCGTTCACCGAAATCGTTGACAAACAAAATGGCAGACAGTATGCATCGATGAGGTGAGATATCAGTCATCGTCAATCCGCAGGATAGCAGCGCTTTTCCTTCGACGTAGTCAAACGTTTTAGCGTTAATAAAACGAGAAATCAGCAGGCAACCATAGCGAAATAAAAGGTTGAAATTCGCGCAATCATATATATCAGTTGTTTAGGGTGTGTCTAGTTTTCGGATCCACTTGTGGAGGCTTTGTCTCGCTCTTCATTCCAGGCAGCAAGAGCCTCATGGACCGATCTTGCGACATCGGCAGGAACGCCTCGAACTTCTGCAATCTCTTTCTCGCTCGCCGCGCGCAACCGTTTCATCGAGCCAAAATGGCGCATAATAGCACGTTTTCTGGTGGGTCCCACGCCTGGAACATCGTCGAGCACCGAGACCGTCATTGCCTTATCGCGTAGCTCGCGATGGAATGTAATGGCAAAACGGTGCGATTCGTCTCGCACCTGTTTGATCAGGTAGAGCGAAGCGGACCCTGTCGGCAGCACGACAGGCGTCTCGTCCCAAGGCACGAAAACCTCCTCATCGGCCTTCGCCAAGCCGCAAACTGGTATATCGAGCCCAAGGGCCTCAAGTTGTTTAATGGCTGCCGTCAATTGCGGCTTGCCGCCGTCGACAACAAGCAAATCGGGGCGCGAGCCAAAGCGCTCATCGGCCATGCGCTCGGGAGCGTAGCGCCGACCAAGGACCTCGGACATCGACACGAAGTCGTTCGCCTCGTCCAGTTCGGCCTGGATTTTAAAGCGTCGGTACTGCCTCTTGTCGGCACGGCCGTTGGTAAACACCACCATCGACGCAACCGTGAAGGTGCCATGCAGCGTGGAAATATCGAAGCACTCGATACGCATCGGAGGCTCGGGCAGCGCCAGGGCACTCTCAAGCTCCAAAAGCGCCTGATTGGTGCGATCGTCGGCATAACCCGTGCGCATCATGTAACGCATAAGGGCATGACGGGCATTTTTGGATGCCATATCGAGTAATCGATGCTTTTCACCGCGCTGGGGTCTATGGAGATGGCAGGAGCGTTCGCGCTTGGCCGCAAGCCACTCCCCCAGCGCCTCTGCGTCCTCAAGCTCAACAGAAAGGTTGATTTCAGCTGGAATATCAGCCGTCTCGTCGTAATAGCGCTTAAGAAAACCCGACTGGAGTTCTTCCTCGTCGACATCGAGGCCCTTATCGAGAATAAACTCACAGGTTCGAACCGTTCGACCCTCGCGCACGACAAAGACACAGGCAGCCGAGATAGTCTCCTCGCGATAAAAGCCAATGACATCGATATCGACACTGGACGGAAATACGACCTGTTGGCGATCATCCAGGCCCCTGATGACATCTAGACGACGCTTGACGCGTGCCGCACGCTCAAAATCGAGCGTCTCGGCAGCCTCTGTCATCTCGGCCGTGAGCTCGTCGACGACATCCTTGCGATGGCCAGACAAAAAGCGCTCGACGCGCTTAACGTTCTTGGCATAGTCGGCGGGAGAAATCGCACCGACACACGCTCCCGGCCCTCGACCGACATGATAGTCAAAGCAAGGCCGTCCGTTTTGCGCGCAAATCATATTAACGATGTCTTCTTCGCCCTTGTGGGACTCGACGATACGCCGACACCGACGCCACTCCGCACAAGAAGCCGAGCAGATCGGGATCACCTTGCGCAGCGTATCGATGGTCTCACGCGCCGCGCGGCTGTCGGTATAGGGACCAAAATAGCGCGTGCCGGGCTTATGGCGCTCGCGCGTGTATTTAATAGCGGGAAATAAATCGCTTTTAGTGATGGCGATAAAGGGATAACTCTTATCGTCCTTGAGGTCGACATTAAAGTACGGATGGTACTGACCGATCAGATTGCGTTCGAGCACCAACGCCTCGTGCTCGGTCTCCACCACGATATAGTCGAAACTCGCCACCAGCTGCATCATAAGTGGGATCTTCTGACGCTCATCTTGCAGCGTTACGTATTGGCGCATGCGGGCGCGCAGGTTTTTCGCCTTACCCACATAGATGACATCGCCCTTGGCATCTTTCCAAAGGTAACAACCGGGCTGCGTGGGAACGCGCGAAACCTGTTCGGCAAGCGTTGGAATGTTATCGTGACCCGCCACGTTTGCCTACCTGCGGCGAAGCAGCGAGGAGACCTCGGGCACCTTAAAGGTGATGGCCAAACCAAAGGTGACGGCGAGCGAGACGATGCCCGCAACGCAAACATAGCCCAAGGTAATCAGAATCGAGCCGCCGAGCGCGCCGAAAAAGTGCTCAAGCGCCCACATGGCACCGGCACCTGCAGCCGCACCCAGGCCTCCAAGCAAAAGGCCAAAGAAGCCGCCATGCAGAATAGATTTGACCTGAAGGCCATGCAGGCGACGGCGCAGCCACCATAGCGAGCAGCCAACCAAAATCACGTAGTCGACGACATACGAAAGTGCGATCGCAGGCATGCCGTAGCCAAGCACCACACCAAACAGCAGCACCAAACCGACCTGTCCGATGGTGGAGTAAAGACAATAACGACCGAAGGGCTTCATATCGAGCAAGGCCGAGAAGCTCTTCTGCATAAGCACAACCGCTCCGTAAAGTGGCAACGAAGGAGCCTGGTAAATAAGGAACTCCGACACCAATGCAACACCAGACTCATCGAACTTGCCAGTGCAGTAGATCATATTAAGCGGGCGGGCGAAGACGATCAAATACAGCGCAAATGGAATCAGGAAGAAGAGAATCTGAGCAACGCCGTTCGAGATGCCGCTGCGAACGCTATCGTAGTCTTGCTCCTGAGCATCATGCGAAAGCTCGGTATAGAGCGCCGTCGAGAGCGAGACGGCGATTAGAGCATAAGGCAGGGTATACCACAGGCGCGCGTAAGCAATGACAGAAGGTCCGGTCTCGGGCTGCACCACCAGCGCGGCGGCATTGATAATGGAGGTCTGGACAAACGTGCACACCGTGGCGAGCAGCGTCGGGATACCGAGCGCAATCGTCTGACGAAGCGCAGGATCCTTAAAGTCGATATGGATATGGGGATGCACGCCGTACTTGCCAAGCGCGGGAATCTGGCAGGCCATCTGGACAAAGACGCCGAGGGTCGTGCCAGACGAGATCAAGATGATGCCTGCATGCTCGCCAAATTGCGCGGACACGGGCGCAAAACCAATAAAGCTGGCGATAACGATCACGTTGTTCAAAACGGGGGCGAACGTCGACCAAAAGTAATCGCGATGCGCGTTGAGAACGCCCGAGAACACCGAGCCCAGACCATAAAACAATATCTGGATGGCAAAGAAACGGAACATGAACGCAGCGGTATCCATGCTGCCGCCGTCACCCGAAAGGAACGATTGCGTCCAAATAAAGCCCGGAGCGAACACGGTACCCAGCACCGAAATGCCGCCAAGCAGCAAGAGCAGGATGCCAAGCAGGTTTCCAACATATTCATTTGAGGCTTCACGGCCCTGCTCACGACGGACGCCCATGTACACCGGCAAAAAGGCGGTAACCAACATGCCGCCCATCACAAGCTCGTAGAGCATGTTGGGCAGGTTGTTGGCGACCTGATAAGAAGATGAAAGCAGCGACATGCCGATAGCGGCAGCCATAGCCCAGGTGCGGATGAAACCGGTGACACGCGACAAAATGGTCAGTACGGTCATAAGGCCGGCAGACCGACCAACCGTGGAGTAGTCGGACGAACCCATATCGTCTACGTGATTCTGAGATTCCATGTGAGACTCAGGCTGCGGCTTAATCTCATCCACAGAGGAAAGAGGCCTGTCCACTGCAAAGGGGTCATCGACTAAGATCGCATTGTCGCCAGACGCGGCATGATCCCCAAACACCGTATCGACTTCCTGTGTGGCAGTACCTCGACCAGAAAACGACAAGGGATCCCAATCGTCATCGCCGTCGACCGTCACACCTTCGACGGGATCGACAGAACCGAGCGGAGACCATTCGTCATCAGAAAGCAACGGTTCGCCATCATCTCGGGCGTCCTGTGCTGCAAGGCGAACGGCAGCCGCGTCCTCATGCGGACTTTTCCCTTGTGCAGCCATCAAAAACACCGCAGTCTCATCGGGACGCGGAGCATGAGGCGTATCCGAAGTGCTGGACATCCGATCCACGCCTGTACGAGCAGCGGCCAAAAACACTGCCGTCTCGTCGGGTCGAGTCGAGGAAAGAGACGAACGAGAAGGCACCGAACCGGCACCGGCGGCACGCAAATACACCGCTGTCTCACCCGGGTCGGCGGCAGCCGACCAGACTTTACGAATCTCATGTTCGACCGAAGCCAGCTCAGGCGAAGACGCCGTGGGGGTCGGCCCCTTTGCAAAATGAGCCCCGCGCTTTGAATCTTCCTGAGGCATCGCTCAGTCCTCTCTCGTGATCGGGGCGACCGTGGCCCCGCAAAATGCAACTAAATCGTCGGGCGCAACCTCAAGCTGGTAGCCACGCTTGCCTCCCGAGATAAAAATGGTATCCCAAAGGACACACGTCTCATCAACCAGCGTCCGATAGCGCTTTTTCATACCGACAGGACTACAGCCACCGCGCACGTAGCCAGTCGCGGCAAGCAAATCTTTCACGTGCATCATGGCGAGAGATTTCTCCCCTGCGGCGCGCGCAGCAGCCTTCAGGTCAAGTTCGTCGGCAACGGGAATACAGCACACGACATGGTCGTTGGACGGCGTCGTGCAGACCAGGGTCTTAAATCCCTGGCCGGGCTCCTCACCAAGCTGCTCGGAAATCGCAACGCCAAGGCCCACTGATTCATCGCCATCGTCTTCGTACGTATGGAGAACATAGGGGATGCCGGCGCTTTCCAGCTCACGCATGGCGTTGGTCTTTGGCGTCTTCACGGCCTTCGGCATGGCATGCCCTTTCCCTCATATACGAACGTAATGTTTAAGTATATGTCCATTTGCGCGGCATACGCTATCTCGACAAAGAGAGCGCCACCGAATCACAGGGAATCGGCGGCGCTCATGTTTCAAAAACACCTATGCATTAGGCATCGAGTTGCGCTTGACGCTCCTTATCGCGTTTGAGCAACGGCGCCAAGAACTTGCCGGTATAGCTCTGTGGGCATGCCGCAACCTGCTCTGGCGTACCCGAGACCACGACAGTTCCTCCACCGTTGCCACCCTCGGGACCCATATCGATCAAGCGATCGGCGACCTTGATGACATCGAGGTTGTGCTCGATTACCAACACCGTATTGCCCGCATCGACTAAACGCTGAAGCACATCTAGCAATTGGCGAACGTCCTCAAAATGAAGACCGGTCGTAGGCTCGTCCAAAATATAGAACGTCTTACCCGTCTGACGACGATGAAGCTCCTTGGCGAGCTTCACGCGCTGCGCCTCGCCGCCCGAGAGCGTCGTGGCGGGCTGGCCCAAGCTCACATAACCTAGGCCGACGTCATACAGGGTTTGAAGCTTGCGCTTGATCTGCGGAATATTCCCAAAGAAAGCCAGCGCCTCGGCCACACTCATGTCGAGCACGTCCGAGATGGTCTTGCCACGATAGGTAACCTCGAGCGTCTCGCGGTTATAGCGCTTGCCGCCGCAAACCTCGCAGGGAACATAAATATCGGGAAGAAAGTGCATCTCGATCTTGATCTGGCCGTCGCCCTTGCACGCCTCGCAGCGTCCACCGCTCACATTAAAGGAGAAGCGTCCCGGCGAGTAGCCACGCGCCTTCGACTCCGGCGTACTCGCAAACAGCGCGCGCAAATCGTCCCACAAGCCAATATAGGTAGCGGGGTTTGAGCGCGGCGTACGGCCGATTGGCGACTGATCAATATCGATCACCTTATCGATGCACTCGATGCCGTCGATTTTTTTGTACGAGCCCACGGGACGCGTAGAGCGATGGATAGCGTTGGTGAGGGCAGGCGCAATCGTATCGGTGACCAAGGAACTCTTTCCCGATCCCGATACGCCGGTTACGACGGTAAGCGTGCCAAACTCAATCTTGGCGGTAACGTTTTTGAGGTTGTTGGCACATGCGCCCGTAATCTTGAGACAGCCACGTCCGGGGTTGCGGCGTTCATCGGGAACTCGAATCATTCGCTTGCCGGTTAGATAGGCACCCGTCATTGATTCGGGACACGCCATGATATCGGCAGGCGTTCCCGCCGCGACTACGTGTCCGCCGTTGACGCCGGCGCCGGGCCCCATGTCGATCACGTAGTCGGCGGCACGGATTGTATCCTCGTCGTGTTCGACGACGATAACGGTATTGCCGATATCGCGCAGGCGCTCGAGCGTCTTGATCAGGCGCTCGTTGTCACGCTGATGAAGACCGATCGAGGGCTCGTCCAGAATATAGAGCACGCCCATGAGACCCGCGCCGATCTGCGTTGCCAGTCGAATACGCTGTGCCTCGCCACCGGAAAGCGTCGCCGAGGCACGATCGAGTGTCAGATAGTCGAGTCCAACATCGACCAGAAAACGCAAGCGCTCCAGGATTTCCTTGACGATACGACCGCCGATGAATTGTTGACGCTCGGTGAGCTCAAGGCCCTCAAAAAACTCGAGCGACTCGCGGCACGATAGGCAGCAAACCTCATAAATGGACTTGCCGCCCACGGTGACGGCGAGCATCTCGGGGCGCAGGCGAGCGCCATGGCAGCTCGAGCACGGCTCCTCGCGAATGTATTTCTCCAGGCGCGCCCTAGTGTTCTCGTTCGTCGTCTCGGTATAGCGTTCGTACAGAATGTTGCGAATGCCCGAAAACTTGGTATCCCACTGGCTGCGACGTCCGTCGAGCTTTTGGTAGTCGACCGAGATCTTCGTATCGCCCAGGCCATCCAAAAATGCACGACGCACGCGAGGGGGCAAGTCCTCCCACGGCGTATCGGCGCTCACCTTAAAGTGTTTGCAGACCGCAGCAAAAATCTGCGGATAGTAGTTCGAATTGCCAAACAGGCTACCAAAGACTCCGTCGGCAATGGACTTCGAGGGATCCTCAATCAGCGCCTCGGCATCAACGGTTTTCTTAAAGCCCAGGCCGTCGCACTCAGGACATGCGCCATAGGGAGCGTTGAACGAAAAGTCGCGGGGTTGTAGGTCGTCGATGGAGTGCCCGTGCTCCGGGCACGCCAGAGCCAACGAATACTCCAGAAGCTCGCCCTCGGTCCCCTCGGGAGCATCACGATCGGGCAGCATGTACACGTTTACATTGCCGTGAGCCAGCGCGGTCGCCTGCTCAACAGACTCGGCGATACGGCCCAGAGAGTTCTCACGGATCACGATGCGATCGACCACGACCTCGATATCGTGCTTGAACTTTTTGTCCAGATCGATAGGGTCGTCGAGCGAGCGCACTTCGCCGTCAACTCGCACGCGGCTAAAGCCCTCGGCGCGAAGGTCCTCAAACAGTTTGATGTACTCGCCTTTTCGCCCGCGCACCACCGGTGCCAGCACAAACGCGCGGCGGCCCTCCCCCGCCGCCAAGACCTTGTCGGCAACCTGGTCGGTCGTCTGGCGCTCAATGACGCGGCCGCATTCGGGACAGTGCGGGGTGCCCACACGGGCGAACAGCAGGCGCAGATAGTCATAAATCTCGGTTACGGTGCCAACCGTCGAGCGAGGGTTTTTAGACGTCGTCTTTTGGTCGATCGACACCGCCGGCGAAAGGCCGTCGATTGAATCCAAGTCGGGTTTGTCCATCTGGCCCAAGAACTGGCGCGCATAGCTCGAAAGGCTCTCGACGTATCGACGCTGGCCCTCGGCATAGATAGTGTCAAATGCCAGCGAACTCTTGCCCGAGCCCGAAAGACCGGTAATGACCACGAGCTCGTCGCGCGGGATGGAAACATCGATATTGCGCAGGTTGTGTTCGCGCGCACCACGGATAACAATAGAAGAATCAGACATGGAAGCTCCTTGCCTCCTATAACCTCAAATCACACTGTCGATGAGTTTAGCGCACTCAACGCGCACAGATGTTCGTAATACAAGATTCGCAGACCTTTTGCTCTGTCTGTCCGACAGAACACTTTTCCGATTTGCGCGAAAACGTTACGGTAATCTAACAGTAGTACTCTTAAATGCTCTTAACCGAGGACCTCTCATGACCGAAGACATGCCCCTTGAAATCACTCCGCGCGAAATGGCCAATCTACCTATATTCATTGCCGCCCTTATCGTGGCCGCTGTTGTCGCGCGCATATGTGTTTCAGCCAAACGAAAGGAGCCGGCGCCCGTTTTTCGCGCTCTTTGGTGCGCGACGCTCCTCATCCCCCTTGGCGTAGTTGCGGCATGGATTGCCAATCAGCTGCTCGTAAATGAGGGCAATTCCCTGTGGATTCTGTCTTATTCCGCACTCGGCGCTGCCGCAGTCGCCCTCCTTGTCGAGCCCCTTGTTTCGGGGCTCATCAATCAAACAGATGTCGCAACTGGAACGGTTGCCTGCATATGCCGCGACATTATCATCATCGCAGCAGTTGCGATCCTGTCGTTCGTTTCGCTCGAAATCGCCTGCAATGAAACCTTTTACCGAATTCCTGCCAACTCGTTCGGCTTTTCCGTTGGATTACTTGCGTCGATTCTTCTGTCCCTTTATTTGTTAGGGCAGCGACACGGAGGGGCGATGGTCCTCGTGCCCGTCGCCTGTTGCATTCTTGGTATTGCCGAGCACTTTGTTATGACGTTTAAAGGCGAGGCCATCCTGCCGAGCGACATTTTGGCATTGGGCACCGCAATGGAAGTAAGTGAGGGATATGAGTTCACCTTCACTGCAGGAATTGTCACCTCGCTCGCGTTACTCGAAATCTCTCTTGGACTGCTTTCCCTCATTCGACCGCGAAAACTCAGCACGCCGGCTCATGTTCTTCCTGCCATCGCCGGAAACCTCTGTGCCTTTCTTCTCGTGAGCGTGATAAGCCTTTTGGGTTTTTCCAGTATCGACTTAGAGCAGGCACTGAATTTTGGATTTGACCGCTGGCAGCCCATCTGTACATATGTTTCACAGGGCTTTATCACATCGTTTACCGAGATGGTCAACGAGTTGCCAATTGAAAAGCCCGAGGGCTATACACCTGATGAGGCTAAAAATATCGAGCAAGAGCTTGTTGCCGCCTATGACAGCACCTACGGCTCCAGCGAGCAACGCGCCGCGGCCGTTGCCCAATTCAATGAGATCAAACCAACGGTCATCGCCGTCATGAATGAGAGTTTCACCGACCTATCGTGCTTCGAACAGCTCAAGGCTGCCGGATACTTCGGCCCCAACTTCTATAATTCCCTTCCCGACACACTTGTGCGCGGCACCATGCTTGCCTCGGTCACAGGGGGCGGAACGGCCAACTCCGAATTCGAATTTTTAACGGGGGCTACAACGGCCTTTGTCGGAGTCGGCAAAATCCCCTATCAGCTTTATCAGATGAGCGATGTTGATAGCCTGGCAAAAGACCTTAAAGAGCTTGGGTACGTCGCCACCGCCATGCACCCCCAAAATCCCGTCAACTACCACCGAGATAAAATCTATCAGCAGCTCGGCTTTGGAGAATTTCTTTCAATCGACGATTTTGGAGACGCGCCCTATTACCACAACGGTGTATGCGACTACGTCACCTTCGACAAAATACTTGAACTGCTCAGGACCGACGAAAGGCCGCAGTTCATCTTTGATGTAACGATGCAAAATCATGGCGGATACGAAATCGGGTCCGTTCCCGCAGAAGAGCTTACGAATTATTGGGTCGAGGGTGCCAGCGAGAACACCAATGCCATGCTCAATACGTACCTGACCTGCATCAACGCATCCGACCGAGATCTCGAGTCTTTTATCAACGAACTCCGCAATATCGGCCGACCGGTCGTTCTCGTCTTTTTTGGCGACCATCAGCCCAGTATCGCAACAAGTCTCAACGACGAGCTGTATCCGCAGGAAGACACGGCGAGCCACGCTTTCCGCGTTCATCAATCAACGTATTTTGTCTGGGCAAACTACGAAATCGCTGGTAACAATGAACTCAATGTTTACGATACGGTCGGAGCCAACGAGATTGCAGCCATAGCCCTTAATAAGATCGGCGCCCCGCTCACCGACTACCAAAAGGCCTTGCTTGCAACAAGGTTGGACATACCGTCCATCAACGTCGCCGGCTATCTCGGCGCCGATGGGTTGCGTTATGACCTCGAATCGGAGGACAGCCCCTATACGTCAACTATCGACAAGCTACAGCGCGTCCAATATCTTGAGTTTGCCACAAAGGTGCAATAGGCCCGACTATTCACGACGTGCTATCAAACAGCCGAGGTGATACAGCTAGGTACACCACGAATGACTCTTGCTTGCAAACGAGGGTACAATGACGCTCGTGTCACATCGTGGGACCCTGGTCCCAACATAATTGATAAGGAGTCTTATATGGGTTGCGAGCACGCACAGGCAGCCGGCGGGCAAACGTCGCCGTCGCAATTTG
>CATZRJ010000021.1 GCA_958423535.1 uncultured Collinsella sp. | reverse complement strand
GAGCAGGTGACCGAGACAAAGCTCGGCGAAAGCTTGCACAGATTGCCTGCCACTTTGCGAGCCGTGTCGAGGGTCAGCTCGCCCTTGGGCGGGAACATCTCAAACGAAACGGGTGCGGTGCCCTGGGATGCTGCCTGCTTAAAAAGCTCGTCGACGCGCATATCGTGCTCCTTTAGATACGTAATAGTGCGATGTGTTGTAAGGATTCTACAGCACCACTGTGCCACGATGGAGTTTCACTCGCTATTTGGGGATACCAATCGAAAATGCTTCGCTATCGACATTTCCTATAACAGGGCGGTCAATGTAGGATGGGGCTATATCGAATGGTATCTGATACGAAATACCAGTTAATAAAGCCCCGTCCCAAATTGACTACCCTTAAACCATGGGGAGAGGTCTGCAATTTATGCAGTTGATTGGCTGTTGAGGGTGGCAACGCCGCCTCGATAGGGTAACCTCATTGATTGGTTTCGCGACAGCAACATAACGGTAATGTCGCGGAAACACGGCGAGTCTAAGCTATGACTCGTTCGTTAGTAATCAACACCGCTTCTCACGCGGTGCCGATACGAAGGGAGTTCCGTATGGCCGAACTTACTGACCGCTTCGGGACCATGGTGTTCTCTGAGGAAGTCATGAAGGACTACCTCCCCAAGGACATTTGGAAGCGCCTTGCTGCAACCCTCGAGGGCGGTGAGCCGCTCGACCTGGATGTGGCCAACGCCGTTGCCCATGCCATGAAGGTCTGGGCCATCTCCAAGGGCGCGACGCACTACGCGCACTGGTTCCAGCCGCTTTCGGGCATTACTTCCGAGAAGCACGACAGCTTCCTCGAGCCTAACCACGACGGCACCGCCATTACCAAGTTTACGGGCAAGAACCTCATCCAGGGCGAGCCGGACGCCTCCAGCTTCCCCAACGGCGGCCTGCGCGCCACCTTCGAGGCCCGTGGCTACACCGCTTGGGATCCCACCAGCCCCGCCTTTATCAAGGACGATGTCCTGTGCATCCCCACGGCTTTCTGCTCCTACACGGGCGAGGCCCTGGACAAGAAGACCCCGCTGCTGCGCTCCATGACCGCACTCTCGCGTGAGTCCAAGCGCGTTTTGGCACTGTTTGGCAAGACCCCCAAGAAGGTCGTTCCTTCCGTGGGCGACGAGCAGGAGTACTTCCTGATCAAGAAGGACGCCTACCGCAAGCGCAAGGACCTGGTCATCACCGGCCGCACCCTCTTTGGTGCTGCTCCCTGCAAGGGTCAGGAGCTCGAGGAGCACTACTTTGGCGCTATCCGCCCCACCGTCTCGGCCTATATGAAGGATCTGGACGATGAGCTGTGGGCGCTCGGCATTCCGGCAAAGACCAAGCACAACGAGGTTGCTCCCTGCCAGCATGAGCTCGCCCCCGTCTATGGCGAAGTCAACGAGGCCATCGACCAGAATCTGGTCATGATGGAGAAAATGAAGCTCATCGCCTCCCGCCACGACTTGGTCTGCCTGCTGCATGAGAAGCCCTTTGAGGGCATCAACGGTTCGGGCAAGCACAACAACTGGTCGCTTGGCACCGAGTCCGAGAATCTGCTCGATCCGGGCGACACCCCGCTCGACAACCTGCAGTTCATCGTCTTCCTCACCGCGGTGATCGAGGCCGTCGATAACTATCAGGAGCTCCTGCGTGCCTCCGTCGCCTCGGCCGGCAACGACCATCGTCTGGGCGCCAATGAGGCTCCTCCGGCGATTATGTCCATCTTCCTGGGCGACCAGCTTACCGAGGTCGTCGAGAAGATCATCGATGGCAAGGCTTCCGTCCATGCCACGCGCGGCGTGCTCGACCTGGGCGCCGATACCCTGCCCAAGCTGATGCAGGACAACACCGACCGCAACCGCACCTCTCCGTTTGCCTTCACCGGCAATAAGTTCGAGTTCCGTGCCTGCGGCTCCGAGCAGAACGTCTCCGACTCCAACTTGGTGCTCGATGCCGCCGTGGCCAAGTCGCTCAAGTCCTTCGCCGACGCGCTTGAGGGTACGCCCGAGGATGAGTTCCAGGACGCTGCGCTCGAGTACTGCAAGAAGGTCCTGACCGACCACCAGCGCATCCTGTTCTCCGGTGACGGCTACTCCGACGAGTGGCCCGTTGAGGCCGAGAAGCGCGGCCTTGCCAACAACAAGACCACGGCCGACGCCCTGCCCGCCTTTGTTTCCGATAAGGCCATCGCGCTCTTTGAGGAGACGGGTGTCCTGACCAAGGCCGAGGCTCAGTGCCGCTACGACTGCAAGCTCGAGAAGTACAACAAGCTCATGAACATCGAGGCCACCACGATGGTTCGCGAGGCGCGTCGTACCTATCGCCCGGTCATTACCGCCTATGCCACCAAGGTCGCTAAGGGCCTTGAGACTATTCGTGCCGCCGGTGCCGAGGCCGCCATGCAGTGCGAGCAGAACACGCTCAACAAGCTCTGCAACGGTATCACCACCATCAACGACTCCATCAAGGCGCTCGACGCCGTGCATCAGAAGGCCGAATCCCTCGATGGCCAGGAGCAGGCCAACGTGTACGCGCACGAGGTCGTTCCCGCTATGGATGCGTTGCGTGCCGCCGTGGATGCCATGGAGGAGATCGTGGCTGCCGACTACTGGCCGGTCCCGACCTACGACGACATCCTGTTCTACGTGTAGTACGTAACTGACATATCGTCACGGTATTGAGCCGGGGTCCGCATCGCGCGGGCCCCGGCTTTTTGATTGCGAAGGACGCTTTGAAACCCGTTTTGCAACTGATTCGCCCACGTAATAAGGGGTCGTGGGCAAAAAACGTCAAATATGAGTACTGTCATAAGTCCTGTAGCATTATCTTTTTGCAAAATATGCAGTGTTACGCAACATATGTCCAAGTACTTAGCTGATAAACGCTTGCAATGCTTCCGCCGTAGGACCCCTGGCGTCTGAATCGCCTTCTGATGGCATGAAATCGCTGTTACTAAATTGGTAACAGTACTCATATTTGCTATTATTTGCCCACGGGCCCTTGGGTGGCAGTGTGATTTAACGCCCTCGGGGTTCGAATCCCGGCATATCGGTAGCAAAAAGCCCGCTACCGAATTGGTAACGGGCTTCACATCTCAAATGGTGCCCCCAGCGGGATATCCGCGTGCGGCTGGCGCCGCCCGCTTCCGCTTCGTCGCTTCGCTCCTTGCGTGCTGCGCTGGAAAACGCTTGCGCGTTTCCTCAGCTCCGCACCCTGTCGGGTTCGAATCCCGGCATATCGGTAGCAAAAAGCCCGTCACCGCGGGGGTAACGGGCTTCTTAATTTAAATGGTGCCCCCAGCGGGATTCGAACCCGCGATATCCACCTTGAAAGGGTGGCGTCCTTGGCCGCTAGACGATGGGGACAGCGGGAAAGAGTATAGCAGACTTTTTTAGCCGTTCACATATCGTTGGCAAACTGAAAAACCACCACAAAGGTGCCTGTCCCCTTTGTGGTGGTGAGGTGCTAGGGGAGGAGCTTCATGGCGGCGTCGTGGGCGGCGTGCTCGTAGGTGTCGTCGAGGGACTTGAGCGGCAGCAGGGCTGTGGCCTGTGCATCGCCGCGGCGCTCGAGGGCGTGCGCGATGAGCCAGTCGGCAAGCTCGGGGTTCTTGGGCAGCGCCGGTCCGTGTAGGTACGTGCCGATGACGCCCTTGTAGATGATGCCCTCAAAGCCATCGTCGCCGTTGTTGCCGGTGCCCGCAACGACGGACGTTCCGAGCGGCGTGGCCTCTGTATCGAGCAGGGTGCGGCCGCCGTGGTTCTCGAATCCCACAAAGGGCTCAGGCGCCAGGTCGGTCTTGACGGCGACGTTGCCGATCAGACGGTCGAAGCCGCGCACAGTCTCGGCGGCAATGACGCCCAAGCCCTCGATGCGATCTTCACCCATGTAGTATGAACGGCCGAGCAGCTGGTAGCTACCACAGATGGCAAGCAATGAGCCACCATCTTCAACATAGGCCGCGACCTTGTCTTTTTGAGCGAGCAGCTCGTGCGCCACGGCCAGCTGGTCGCGATCGGAGCCGCCGCCCATCATGACGATATCGGCGTCGGTGAGATCGAGCGCCTCGCCCATGCGGACCTCATCCACGCGAACGGGGATGCCGCGCCAGGCGCAGCGGCGCTCGAGGGCGATGACGTTGCCGCCGTCGCCATAGAGGTTGAGGGCATCGGGATACAGGTAGACGATGCGCAGCGGGCGCGAGAGCTCGACCGGCGCGACGCCGACGGGGACGGCGCTGCCATCGGCGCGTGTTACGGCGCAGGAGGCAACCGAGCTCGCATCGGTACCTTTAAGCTCGTCGAGCTCCTTGACCAGCGGCGGGAAAGCCGTGTAGTTTGCGACGGCGTAGAAAGTGTCGCCGGCGGCTTCATCCCCAACGGCACCAATCGCCTGCTCGACATTCGAGATAATCGTGGCATCGATGCCGGCGTACTTCAGACGTACCTGCATATCGTGCGCGCGCGTGCCGCCAGCAAAAGCGACAAGCCCCGTTGTGTCGGCGATGCGTTCGAAGTCGACGTCGTAGATCCACGATACATCGTGGCCATCGGCATCGTTGTCGTTCAGGAAAAAGGCGCAGAGCCTGCCACCTGCTGTTTTAATGGACTGGATTTGTCGATCGAAGCCTACGGGATTTTTGGCCAGATTGGCCTCGACGGTACGGCCGGCGATTTCCCAGCGGCCCATGCGTCCGCCGGCGGGGACGTAGGCATCGAGCGTGGGCTGTAGGTGAGCTGCGTCCACGCCCAGCTCGCGCGCCGCAAAGAAGGCGGCGGCAACGTTGTAGACCATATACAGGCCGTTGTAGCGTGTGGCGATGTGCACGGCAGCCGCGTCGGGCGTAGATCCAAACACCAGGTCAAAGCCGTAGCCGTCGCAGCCGAGCTCCACGCCCGTCACGCGACGGACAAGCCCAGGGCGGGCCCAGCCGCACGAGGGGCAATGGTATGCGCCAAGCTGTCCGTACTGCACATAGTCGTACTCCAACGGTGCGTTGCACTGTGAGCAAAAACGCGAGTCGCTAATGCGGTCGGACTCGGTGTTGGTGGCGCCGTCGATGCCAAAGGCGATGCTTGCATTGGGAACGCGCGCGGCGATTGCGGCACACAGCGGGTCGTCTGCGTTGTAGATGAGCGTTGTTGCCGGAGAGAGCTCCAACGCATGGGCGATGACGTCTTGGGTATGGTCGATCTCGCCGTAGCGGTCTAGCTGGTCGCGGAACAGGTTGAGCAGCACAAAGTACGTCGGCTTGAGCTTGGGCAGAACGCGTACGGTGTAGAGCTCGTCGCACTCAAAAACGCCCACGCGCTTGCCGCTGCTGGTGTGCTTAAGGCCGCCGCGGGCCTCGAGCAGAGCACCCACCACACCAGGCTCCATATTGTTGCCGGCGCGGTTGCATACCACGGTGGCGCCGCTGGCGGCAACGGCGTCGGCGATAAGGTTGGAGGTGGTGGTCTTGCCATTGGTGCCGGTGATCACCACGCTGCGGTCGACCAGGCTCGCGAGGTCGCTTAGCAGCTCGGGGTCGATCTTCATGGCGATGCGGCCGGGAAGCACGCCACCCTGGCGCTTGAGGACAGAGCGCAGTCCCCAGCGGGCGATATCGCTCGAGGTACAGGCGAGAGATGAGCGGAGGTTCATGAAATCGTTCCTAACGTAAACGACATGGTCGGGGCGATCGCGTCGCTAAAAGCCGTAGCGGCGCGCAAATTCCTGGGCAAGCTGCGACACGTCTTCGCAGGCATTGGCCCAGGGGGCAAAGTCGGGGGTGTCCGAGATAATGCCGTCGGCTTCCCAAACCGCCTGGTGCGAGAGGTCCCAGGGGTCGCGCGGCTCGGGTCGGCAGGGAAGATACGGCGTCTGGTACATGGGGTTCAGCAAGAAGAACGCGCCGCCCTCGCAACGGTTAGCGAACTCACGCAGCGCGCGCGTCGCCGGGCGCATCTTGTTTGTTTTGAACAGCAGAATCGTGCGGGCGAGCAGGTACCAAGGAGAGTTTTCGAGTGCGTCCGCCCCTATCTGTTCCTCGAGCTGATGTGCCAGGGCAAAAAAGCCGTCCTGGTCTTCCAAGCGGGCGAGGGCAAGCAACACGGTGCCGGCGGCCCGGGTGGGATAGCCCTCCGCCTTAAGAACACGGCGAGAGTAGTTGGCGGCGGCGCGGTAACGAGCGCTCGCCATGCACAGCTGCGAGATGGCCTCGAGCGTGTGGAGCCACCCGATAAGAGCCGGCTCGCTCACGGTAAGGTCTGCTGCGGTGACACCGTCGGCCAAAACATTATTGGCCCAGTAGTGCGGGGCCTCCATATCAAACCCGGGCACGCTCTGTTGCAGGTAGTCGGCCGTACTCGCCTCGAGCTTCATCAGGTCGCCCAGGCAGGCATCGACGGGCGTGTCGGCCAGGATGATGGCGAGCAGCTGGGCATCGAGGACATGCGCATCGACGCGAACAATCTTGAGCAGCTCATCGCGCATGTCGTCGAACAGGCGGTTGCGCGTCTGCTCAAACTCCTCGTCGCTGCCCATGTCCTCGATGCGGCGAAGCTCGTCAAGCAAATGACGATGAACGCCGGCATAGGACAGCAGCGCTTGGGCATGCTCGGTCTGCGCATACTTTTGAGGGTTTGCGCTGATGTCGTTATGGACAAGCTCGCGTGCTGCATCGGTGAGTTCGGGGTGCGATGCCAGATAGGTGCGCTCCAGATAGGCGGGGATGTAGACGCTCGGATCCATTAGAGGTCTCCTCCCTTAAACGGCAATCCCTGTTCGGCCGCGCGCAGGATTCGTTCGTCGATCTGGGAGCGCACGATGTCGTTGGTGGCGACCCAGGCGGCAAAGCTGGCGTTGTCGGGCGCGCCTAGGCCCTCCTGCAGCACCGGCGTCGCCTCGGACAGGGCAAGGACAAGCTCATCGGTGGAGCCCGGACCTACGTTGACGCGGGCATAGACGCCATCGGGAAACTCGGTTTGGAAGTAGAGCGCCTCGGCCGCGTGCGGGCATGAGCGCACCAGGATGCGCAGGTAGTGCTCGGCGCCCTCGTAATCCAGCTCGCGCCAAGCAGTGCTCATCAGCGCGATGAGCGTCCACGGGTCCAGGTCGCGCTCTGCGTCCTTGGGACGGCGGCGCAGCGGCGTGTTGGCAAGATAGGACACGGAGTGGGCGGAACGAAAACGCTTGAGCTCCTCGGCAGGGTATTCGAGCTTTGCCATGGCAAGCATCGCGGTATGGCGGACGCCGGCGGGGTCGTTGGGCGCAAAGTCCAGGCTGCGATTCGCGGCATCCAGCGACATGCGGTAGCGGCCGCTAATGAGCGCGCGCGATGCCAAGGCGGCAAGCCAGCGCAGGTAGGGACGGCGGGTCAGGTCGCCTGCGGCCTCACGCTCGTAGGGGTCCTGCGCCGAGGCAATCTTGAGCGCCAGATCGTGCTCCACCTCGTCGCACTTGGACACCAGATACTGTACGTATTCCTCGTTGGATTCGGCGGTGAGCGCCGTCAGCATGCGCTGGGCATCCCAGTTGGCCGGATCGAGCGCGGCTGCCTCGCGGAGCATGTTCTCGGCTGCGGCTTCTTCTTGCTCTGCCTGGGCGTCGTCGGGGATAAAGGGGATGCGGTAGTCGACAGCCTCGACCACCTTGGCAATGAGGTGCCCGGCGCGGTCGCGATCGTGCACGATGAGCGGCGCGGGGTTGCGGGTGAATTGCTCCATTAGACGCTCGACGGCGGGGCCGTCAGTGAGCGGGATATTGTCGCGGCGCAAGGCCTCAAGAACGAGGCGATGGCAATCCTCTTGAATGGGATCGAATGCCATGGGGCCTCCTTTGCTGCGGTTAGGGTTCAAATATCTTTATATAAGGTTCTAGTTTACCCGCATGTGGCACACCGGGGGTGCCGCACTTGGACTTGCACCTTTGCACCACGAAGACGGATGTCACACAAATGTCGGCACCTCGGTTGCGCGGGTGGTATCACAGTGCCGTAAACGGTCGATTTTTGGCGGCGAACGGGGCACATTTTGGAGGGGCACAGCCCTGCCCGGGATATGTGGTCAACATTGATAAAACGTTTGCCCAGCTTGGGAGTATGAATGCCCCATAAGGGTCTTCAGGGATAGAAAAAACGTTTCATCATTGTTGGCTTTAGGTGAATAACTGACCAACCAGAACGGTAAAATAGTGTTTGTCTGAGCGTTGAGACGTTCAGACATCGCGCATTGTCATCGCCGGCAACGCGCAAAACGGTCCTAACGGAGCCAATCGGGTGCTCCGTTATATACGCAAGTCTAAGAGGGGCTTGTTTAGGAGGCACAGTATGGGACGTTTTACCAATCCTCGCGATCTGTACTTTGGTGAGGGCGCTCGCCACGAGGTGAAGAACCTCAAGGGCAAGAAGGCCATCATCGTTTCTGGCGGCAGCTCTATGCGCCGCGGCGGGTTCCTGCAGGACGTTGAGGCCGACCTCAAAGAGGGCGGTTTCGAGGTCAAGCTGTTCGAGGGCGTCGAGTCCGACCCGTCCATCGAGACGGTCATGAAGGGCGCCGAGGCCATGCGCGAGTTCGAGCCCGACTGGATTATCGCCATCGGCGGCGGCTCGCCCATCGATGCCGCTAAGGCCATGTGGGTCTTCTACGAGTATCCCGAGGAGTCCTTCGATAACATCATCCAGCCGTTCAGCTTCCCCGAGCTGCGTCAGAAGGCTCATTTCTGCGCCATCTCCTCTACCTCCGGCACCGCTACCGAGGTCACCGCGTTCTCCGTCATTACCGACTACGCCAAGGGCATCAAGTACCCGCTGGCCGACTTCAACATCACCCCTGATGTCGCCATCGTCGACCCGGAGCTCACCTACACCATGCCCGCCAAGCTGTGCGCTCACACCGGCATGGATGCTCTGACCCACTGCATGGAGGCCTACGTTTCCACCTGCGCCTCTATGTTCACCGACGCCAACGCTCTGCACGGCATCCGCGAGATCGTCGAGTGGCTGCCCAAGTCCTATGCTGGCGACCATGAGGCCCGTCAGCACATGCACGAGGCTCAGTGCATCGCCGGTATCGCCTTCTCCTCGGGCCTGCTCGGCATCGTTCACTCCATGGCTCACAAGACCGGTGCGGCCTTCGAGAACGGCCACATCATCCACGGTGCTGCTAACGCCATGTACCTGGGCAAGGTCATCCAGTGGAACTCCAAGGATCCCCGTGCTGCCGAGCGTTACGCTTACGTGGCCAAGGAGATCCTGCACCTTCCCGGCGAGACCAACGAGGAGCTCATCGCTGCGCTCGTCCAGAAGATCCGCGACCTCAACGACCAGCTCAACATTCCGCAGTCCATCAAGGATTACGCGAATGGTGGCGTGAAGGTCGACGCCGAGAACCCGCAGATGGTTTCCGAGGAGGAGTTCCTCGCCAAGCTGCCCGAGATCGCCGCGAACGCCGAGCAGGACGCCTGCACGCCCGAGAACCCGCGTGAGACCAAGGCTGCCGACTTCGAGAAGATCCTCAAGGCCTGCTACTACGACACCGACATCGATTTCTAATCGACTCTTGTTATCGTAACGAGGGGCTCCGCACGTATCTGTACGGAGCCCCTTTCTTTTTTCTTTTAGAGAATGGGATAGTTATGGCTGCAATTTTCAATAGCCCCAGCAAGTACATCCAGGGTCCGGACGAGCTGGCCAAGCTCGGCTCCTATGTCGAGCCGCTCGGCGCTAAGGCCCTCGTCATCGTGACGCCTTCGGGCAAGAAGCGCGTCGGTGCCAAGATCGAGAGCGGTTTTGCCGAGGCCAAGGCCGAGCTGCTGTTTGAGGACTTTAACGGCGAGTGCTCCAAGGGCGAGGTCGATCGCCTGGTTGCGCTCGCTCGCGACAACGGTTGCGACATCATCGTCGGTGTCGGTGGCGGCAAGATCCTCGATACCGCCAAGGCCGTTGCCTACTACCTGGAGTCCCCGGTTATCATTTGCCCCACCATCGCTTCGACCGATGCACCGTGTTCGGCGCTTTCGGTGCTCTATACCGATGACGGCCAGTTCGACAAGTACCTCTTCCTTAAGGCAAACCCCAACATTGTCCTGATGGATACGACGGTTATCGCGGCGAGCCCGGTGCGCCTGACGGTTTCCGGTATGGGCGATGCGCTCGCAACCTACTTTGAGGCCCAGGCGACGCATGATGCCGACGGCGGCACCTGCGCCGGCGGCAAGGGCGGTATGGCTGGTCTGGCACTTGCCAAGCTCTGCTACGAGACGCTTATGGCCGATGGCGTGAAGGCCAAGGTCGCGCTGGAGAAGGGTGCGCTCACGCCTGCCGTCGAGCACATCATTGAGGCCAACACGCTGCTTTCGGGCATTGGCTTTGAGAGCTCGGGCCTCGCTGCTGCTCATGCCATCCACAATGGCCTGACGATGCTGCCCGAGTGCCACAGCATGTATCACGGCGAGAAGGTCGCCTTTGGCACTATCGTCCAGCTGGTACTCGAGGATGCTCCGACTGAGAAGCTTGAGGAAGTCTTGGGCTTCTGCATTGAGCTGGGCCTGCCGGTCACGATGAAGGAACTTGGCGTTGCCGAGCTTACGCGCGAGCAGGCCATGATTGTTGCCGAGGCCGCCTGCGCGCCCGATGACACCATGTGCAACATGCCGTTTGAGGTGACGCCCGAGATGGTCGCAAACGCCATCCTGGGTGCCGACGCGCTGGGCCACTACTATCTCATGGATGAGTAAATCAAGCTAAGGAAGGGGCAAAGCCGGCAGATGGCTTTGCCCCTTTTTGCTATGGTGCAAAGGGGTCAGGTTACTTTGTACCAAAGAGGGCGGGGTAGGCCTGCGATGAGGTTTTGCCCCGCCCTCGTTTGCCTACAGCTCGCAAACGTTCTGCGCGCGGCCTTCAACGTAGGCGACGACGTTGTCGAACTCGATCCTGGCGCGGCGCTGCATGGCCTCGTGCGTAAGGAAGCCCACATGCGGCGTGAAGATGCAGTTCTTGGCGTTGACGAGCGCGTAGTCGGCGGGGATGGGCGGCTCCATATCAAAGACGTCGATGCCGGCACCGGCGAGCTTGTCGTCGCTGAGTGCCTGGGCAAGGGCGTTATTGTCCACGATGGCGCCACGGGCGCAGTTGATAAACACGGCGCCGTCCTTCATCTGAGCGAACTGCTCGGCGCCAAAGCTCTTGCGCGTGGTGTCGTTGTTGGGCAGGTGCAGACTCACGATGTCGGACTCGGCAAGCAGCTGCTCGAGCGAGACTTGCTCAATGCCCGCCTCGGCAGCCTCGGGATGTTCGTGACGGGCATAGCCTAGCACACGGGCACCAAAGGCCTTAAAGAGTCGAGCCGTGGCGCAGCCGATCTTGCCGCAACCCACAATACCCACGGTCTTGCCGCAGATCTCGGTGCCCATAAGGCCGGCGCTCGTCTTGCCGGTGCGGACGGCGGCATCGGCGGCGCTCACCTTGCGCAACACGTCGATGGCCAGGCCGAGGGTAAGCTCGGCGACCGAAACGTCGGAGTAGCCGGCGCAGTTGCGAACTTCAACACCGCGCTCACGGCAGGCGGAAAGCCCCACGTGGTCGATGCCCGTAAAGGCGACGGCGATCATCTTGAGCGCGTCGGCGCCGGCGACGACCTCGGCGGGGTAGGGGTTGTTGGCGATCATGACGACCTCGGCGCCCTCGCTGCGTCGAGCGAGCTCGGCCGGATCGGTGGTTTTGGTATCGAAATAGACAAACTCGTGTCCGGCGTCCTTAAGGGGTGCAGAGAGCTCGTCGATGGTCTGCTCGGGAACTCCCAGCGGCTCGATCAGGGCAATCTTCATCTTGTGACTCCTCAATAAACCTAGGCGATTAGGCTGGCAATAAATTGTAGGTCTATTTGCCGCAAAGATACGCCGCGTGTAATTTGCCCGAGGTGTGGGCCGATAGCGTATCATTATCACTTGCTTGTTTGCACTGCTCAGGGAGGGGCCGCGCATGGCGCAGGAACACGATCTGTTTGATGACATTATCGAGATCAGCAAGGGTTTCGACTTTCTTAAAAACCCGCTTGGCGGTGTGACCGATGCACTCGATCCGTCGGCGCCGCAGTGGAATCCTGCCGACTACAAGGAGCGTCCGCGCGGTAACACCATTCCGTGCCTTACCTGCAAAAACGAAAAGAGCGGCTGCACCGCGTGCATGGACGTGTGCCCGGTCAACGCTATCGAGGTCGAGGAAGACGCCATCGAGATCCTCGACTCCTGTCGCAAGTGCGGCCTGTGCGCCGCTGCCTGTCCGACCGAGGCGATCATCTCGCCGCGCCTGGCGCCCAAAAACCTGTATGACGATATCGTCTCTGCTGCTACGAGCCACGAGACCGCCTACGTTACCTGCACGCGCGCCCTTAAGCGCATGCCGCGCGAAAACGAGGTCGTCGTCGCCTGTGTGGGCGATATTACGGCCGAGACCTGGTTCTCGGTACTGGCCGACTATCCCAACGTGAGCGTCTACCTGCCACTGGGCGTGTGCGATAAGTGCCGCAACACCGGTGGCGAGGATATTCTGGGCGAGGCCATCGCCACTGCCGAGGAGTGGGCCGGTACGGGCATGGGCCTGGAGGTCGACCCCAAGAGCCTCAAGTGCCATAAGCTTCGCGAGTACGAGCGCAAAGAGTACATGGAAAAGATCGCCCGTACAACGGGCCTGACGGTGACCAAGCTCAATCCGGCGACGGCGGCGCTGGCCTCGGTGACGCAGAAGTTGAAGGCCCACCGTCACCAGATTACGCAGCTGGAGCGCACGCTCAACACCATGTGCGGCACCACGACGACCAAGCGGCGCCGTACGCTTACGCACGGGCGCCAGCTGGTACTCTCGACGCTGCAAAACCATCCCGAGCTTGCCCAGAACATGCAGGTGAGCACGCCGGAGTGCGATTTTGACAAGTGCACGTCGTGTGGCGAGTGTGTCAACGTGTGCCCCACGTTTGCCTGCGATTTGGTGGGAAGCGGTCGCTTTGCACTGGAGTCCACGTATTGCCTAGGTTGCGGGGCTTGCGTCAAGGTGTGTCCCGAGCATGCGCTTAAGTTGGTTGAGCATGATGCATCCAACCTGGTCGTCGTCGATCCCGAGGCCGAGGAAAAGGCCGCTCAGAAGGCCAAGGCCCACGAGGAGGCCGAGAAGGTCAAGGCCGAGGCAAAGGCCAAGCTCGACAAGATGCTCGATCAGGTGGAGAAGCTCGCGGACTAGCTGAACGAGCGTAAATGATGGCCGGTGGGACAGGTACTGCCCCGCCGGCCAAAAAAGTTGCGGTGGAATAGTTCCTGTTTTGCCCTTAAGCTGGCCATTCTAGGAACTATTCCACCGCAACTAATAAATGGTTAGTTCATGCTGCTTTGGTGGGTCCCGCTGCCGTTATTGCGGCGGGTAACCGTCTCATGGAGTAAAAAGAACCCGGGAACCTGTTTGGTCTCGGTGTATTCCATAAGGATGCCGTCGGCGTTGTAGGTCTGTCCACGCACAACGGCCAGCGCGTTAAAGTCATCGAGATCGAGCACGCGCGCATCCTCGGGCGTGGGGTGCTCGATCGTCACATCGCGTTTGCCCGTGGCAATCTTAATGCCAAGGTCTTCTTCGAGGTAACGATAGATCGAATCGTTGACAATCTCGGCTGTCAGTCCCGGTACCTGTGAGCTTAGGTAATAGGAGTCGTCCGAGCACACGGCCTGTCCGTCTGCATAACGGATGCGTTTGGCACGCGTGAGCTCGCAGCCTTCGGGAAACCCGGTAATCTTGGAGAGCGCCTTGCTGCAGACGAGGAGCTCAAAGACGGTGGTGACTGTCTTGAGCTCAAAGCCTCGGCTGGCTGCGACTTCCTTAAAGGTCTCGAGTCCGCCGCCGCCACGACTCGTCTCGTCACTGATGTTGCGAATGACGCGCATACCCTTGCCTTGCTGGGGGAGTACGTAGCCATCTGCCGCAAGCATCGAGATGGCGCGACGGACCGTCATGCGCGAACAGTCAAACAGCTGCGTGAGCTCAGTCTCCGAAGGCAGATAGCTCTGATAGGCGTATGTGCCGTCGTCAATCGACTGCTTCACGTTGTCATAAATAGTTTGGAAGATGGCTCGCGCCATGACGGTCTCCTAGAGCTGGGTGCGCGAACGACGGATGAGGGCCGTCCGCGCAGGTGTCAATCGATTTACTTGCTGGGGTCGATTATATATTTACCCATGGCACGCAGAGCTGGGTCTGACAGGATGGCGCCGAGTTCGTCGAGGGAAGCCACCTTGGCGACCATCGAGGAAACGTCGAGCCTGCCAGAGTCGATGAGCTCGAGCGCGCGACGCTGCGTATAAGGGTTGATGTAGGACGAGGTGAGCACAAGCTCCTTCTGGAAGACCTCGAAGGGCTTGACGGTGATTGTCTCATCGGGCTTGGTGAGGCCGAACATCATGACCGTAGCCTTGTGGCCGGCGATCTGGATGGCCTGCTCGATGGTGACGGGCTTGCCAACACACTCGATAACGACATCGACGTTGCCGACGCCCTCCTGCTTCAGGCGGGCCGGGACGTCCTCGTGGATGGAATCAATTGCCAGGTCGGCGCCGAGTTTGAGCGCAACCTCGCGCTTGCCTTCGACAGGCTCGAGCAAGACAACCTTGGTGGCGCCGGCGTTTTTAGCAAGCTGCATCATGAGCAGACCGATCATGCCACCGCCGATAACGACAACTGTGCTGCCGGGCTTGATGTTGCACATATCGATGCCGTGCAGGCAGCAGGCGACGGGCTCGGTCATAGCACCCTGCTCAAAGCTGGTGTGATCGCCCAACTTGTAGACTTGCTGCATATCGACGGAGCAGTACTCGGCAAAGCCGCCGTTAACGGTGGTACCGTAACCGGTCATATGCTCGCAGTAGTGGTTGATTCCGTCGCGGCAGGGTTCGCAGCAGCCGCAGGGATGGTTTGGGTCGATGCACACGCGATCGCCCGGCTTAAAGCCAGCGACGTCGCTGCCCACGGCCTCGACAACGCCCGCAAACTCATGACCAAGGATCGTGGGCGGGGTAACGTCGGCTGCACCCTTGTCGCCTTCATAGATATGAACGTCGGTACCGCAGACGCCGCAAGCTTTGACGTTGATCAGAACGTCGCGCCTGCCCACGGCCGGCTTTGCCGATTCCTCGACTCTGAGGTCGTGCTTTCCATAGAAGACCGCGCTTTTCATGGTGACTCCTTAACGTGGCGGTGAATGTTGTAATGAAGTATAGGCATGTCTATAGATATAGACAAGCACATCTAGACAAGTAGAAAAGAAAAATGAAATGCAGCCATCAGCTATGTCAGATTTAACAGGCGAAATACTGGACATATACCGTTTACAGCCAATAATCAACCGTTTACCGACCGTAGTATTAATGCTAACTTGTCTAGATAAGTGATATGATAAAAATAGAAGCGCAAGAAGTCAGGGAAGCGGGCCCACCCGTCCTATTGCACGAGGTACACGCAAACGGCGCGTCTGCGGTCTCGAGTGAAGCCAAAACCGCAGTCGCTCCGAATGAAGAGAGGGGGATTCCCCGTCATGATGCAAAAGATACAACGTTTCGGCGGTGCAATGTACACGCCTGCAATTCTTTTCGCATTTTCCGGAATCGTCGTCGGCCTGGGTACGTTGTTTACCACCGAGGCGATCTTTGGCGAGATGGCCACTGCGGGCCATCTTTGGTTTGATTGCTGGAATGTGCTGCTCCAGGGTGGTTGGACGCTCTTTAACCAGATGCCGTTGCTGTTTTGCGTAGCGTTGCCAATCTCGCTCGCGAACAAGCAGAACGCTCGCTGCTGCATGGAGGCTTTGGCCATCTACCTTACCTTCAACTACTTTGTAAGCACAATCTTGGGGCAGTGGGGCCCTGTCTTTGGTGTTGACTACTCTGTCGAGGCGGGCAGTGGTACTGGTCTTGCCACTATCGCAAGCATCAAAACGCTTGATATGGGCATCATGGGCGCGCTCATTATCTCTGGTATCGCCACGATGCTGCATAACAAGTTCTTCGACACCGAACTTCCTGAGTGGCTGGGCGTGTTCTCGGGCTCCGTGTTCATCTATATGATCGGTTTCTTCGTTATGGTTCCGGTCGCTCTTATCGCCTGCCTGGTGTGGCCGCATGTTCAGGCTGCTATTTCCGCCTTCCAGGGATTCATCCTTTCCGCCGGTACGTTCGGCGTTGGCGTCTTTGCTTTCTTCGAGCGCGTGCTGATTCCTACAGGCCTTCACCACTTTATCTATACGCCGTTCTATTACGACAACGCGGCGGTCAATGGCGGCATCTTTGCCGCTTGGGCTAACATCCTGCCCCAACTGGCTGCCGATCCGAGCGTTGCTCTTAAGGATGCCGCACCCTGGGCTGCCTATACCTGCCCTGGTTGGACTAAGGTCTTCGGCTCGCTTGGCGTCGCCATTGCGTTTTATATGACCGCCAAACCCGAGCGCAAGCAGCGCGTCAAGGCTCTGCTGATCCCGGTCACCCTTACCGCTATGCTTTGCGGTATTACCGAGCCGCTTGACTTCACCTTCCTGTTCATCGCGCCCGGCCTGTTCGTCGTCCACTGCGTGCTCGGAGCGCTTGGCTGCATGGCTCAAAACCTCCTTGGCGTCGTGGGTATCTTCGACGGCGGCATCATCTCGATGCTCTCGTGGGACTGGCTGCCCCTTTGGGCCGCACACGGTCTGCAGTACGCCATCTCCATCCTTGTCGGTCTGTGCTTTACCGCTCTTTGGGTTGTGGTCTTCCGTTTCCTGATCGTCAAGTTCGACTTTAAGACCCCCGGTCGCGAGGATGACGATGTTGAGGTCGAGCTCAAGTCCAAGGCCGACTACAAGCAAAAGCAGGGCGGTGCTGCTGGCAAATCGGCCGCCCAGAGTAAAGATGATGAGCGCTTGGTGCTTGCCGAGAACATCCTCGATCTGCTCGGTGGCACGGATAACATCATCGATGTAACGAACTGCGCTACCCGTCTGCGCGTTAACGTCAAGGACAAGAGCGTCGTTGCACCCGAGGCTTCCTTCAAGGCGATCGGTACGCATGGCTTGGTGGTCCAAGGTCAGTCAATCCAGGTCATCATCGGCCTTAGCGTCCCGCAGGTTCGCGAGAAGTTCGAGAGTCTTCTGAAGTTCGAGAGTCTTCTGTAAACCATCGTCCATCGAAACAATCGGCCTTGCAGAGCCGGTATGCACCGCAAGGCCGATTCTAGAGATAAAAAACTCCACTTCTAGGTAACAATTCCAAACCGTGCAGGCCGCGTACGGGGATGGATTGAGCAAGCGGCCAGAATGAGGAGGACATCATGTCCAAGAAAAACTATGCCGTGACCATTGCCGGCGGTGGCTCTACCTTCACCCCGGGCATCGCTCTGATGCTGCTTGAGGAGCGCGACCGCTTTCCGGTCAACAAGGTGACCTTCTACGATAACAACGCCGAGCGCCAGGAGATCGTGGCCAAGGCCTGCGAGATCTACTTCCACGAGAACGCCCCCGAGGTTGAGTTCAACTACACCACCGACCCCGAGACCGCATTCACCGGGACCGACTTCGTCCTTGCTCACATCCGCGTCGGCCTGTACGCTATGCGTGAGCTCGACGAGAAGATTCCTCTCAAGTACGGCTGCGTTGGCCAAGAGACCTGCGGCGCCGGCGGTATCGCCTACGGCATGCGCTCCATTGGTGGCGTCATCGAGATCCTCGACTACATGGAGAAGTACAGCCCCAACGCCTGGATGCTCAACTACTCCAACCCCGCGGCCATCGTCGCCGAGGCCTGCCGCGTGCTGCGCCCCAACAGCCGCATCATCAACATCTGCGACATGCCGATCGACCTCATGGATAAGATGAGCCGTATGTGCGGCATCAAGGATCGTCGCGAGCTGCAGTATAGCTACTACGGCCTCAACCACTTTGGTTGGTGGAGCAAGATCTACGACAAGGACGGCAACGACCTCATGCCGCAGATTAAGGAGCACATGGCTAAGAACGGCTACCTGGACGGCATCGAGCACGAGGCCGGTAAGGAGCAGCATGTCGAGGAGAGCTGGATTCACACCTTCGGCAAGGCCAAGGATGTCTATGCTGTCGATCCCGAGACGATTCCCAATACCTACCTCAAGTATTACCTGTACCCGGACTATGTCGTCGAGACGTCTGACCCCAACTACACTCGCGCCAATGAGGTTATGGACGGCCGCGAGAAGAAGGTCTTTGGCGCTTGCCGCGACATCATCGCCAAGGGTACGGCTAAAGACGGCGGCTTTGAGCCCGACGTACACGCCAACTACATCGTCGACCTTGCCTGCGCACTGGCCGAGAACACGCTCGAGCGCTTCCTGCTGATTGTCCCCAACGATGGTGCTGTGCCCAACTTCGACCCGACGGCCATGGTCGAGGTGCCTTGCATCGTCGGCTCCAACGGCTTTGAGAAGATCTGCCAGGGCCCGATCCCGCAGTTCCAGAAGGGCCTGATGGAGCAGCAGGTTTCCGTCGAGAAGCTCGTTGTCCAGGCTTGGGTCGAGGGCAGCTACCAGAAGCTCTGGCAGGCGCTCACGCTCTCCAAGACCATTCCTTCGGCAAGCGTTGCTAAGCAGATCCTGGACGAGCTCATCGAGGCCAACAAGGATTTCTGGCCCGAGCTTAAGTAAGGGCTACTGTCTAGAACCCTCACGCATCTCTGCTTCATTTGCGCCGCCGTGGTGTCCGGATTCGCCCGGATGCTGCGGCGGCGCTATACTTATGAAGTTTGAAGTACCTGTACCAAAAGGAGCTGTCGTGTCCCTTTCCATCGGTATCGTGGGCCTGCCCAACGTGGGCAAGTCGACGCTGTTCACCGCGCTTACCAAAAAGACCGGCCTTGCCGCCAACTACCCGTTTGCCACGATCGACCCCAACGTGGGTATCGTCGATGTGCCCGATAGCCGCCTGCAAAAGCTCGCCGACATCGTCAACCCCGGCCGCATTGTGCCGGCGACGGTCGAGTTTGTCGACATCGCAGGTCTGGTGAAGGGCGCTAACGAGGGCGAGGGCCTGGGCAACCAGTTCTTGGCAAACATCCGCGAGACCGACGCCATCTGCGAGGTCGTGCGCTACTTTAAGGACCCCAACGTCATGCGCGAGGTGGGCCGCACGGGCGAGTTCGTCGATCCCGCCGGCGATGCCGACACCATCATGACCGAGCTCATCCTGGCCGACATGGGCACGCTCGAGAAACAACTGCCCAAGCTCGAGAAGGAGGCCAAGCGCGACAAGGAGCTCATGCCCAAGTTCGAGGTGGCCAAGCGCCTGCTCACCTGGCTCAACGAGGGCAAGCGCGCCGCATCCATGGAGATGACCGACGAGGAGCGCGCTGCTGCCAAGGGCTTGTTCCTGCTTACTATGAAGCCCATCCTGTATGTGGCCAACGTAGACGAGGACATGCTCAACGAGGACCTGGCGCCCATCGACGGTATCAAGCCGCTACCCATCTGCGCCAAGATCGAGGCCGAGCTTTCCGAGCTCGATCCCGAGGACGCCGCCGACTACCTGGAGAGCCTGGGCTTGGAGCAGCCCGGCCTGGACGTGCTCGCGCAAGCAGCCTACAAGCTGCTCGGCCTGCAGTCGTTCTTTACGGCTGGCGAGATGGAGGTCAAGGCCTGGACGGTTCGTCAGGGCGCGACCGCCCCGCAGGCCGCCGGCGTCATCCACACCGACTTTGAGCGCGGCTTTATTAAGGCCGAGGTTATTGGCTATGACGACTACATCGAGCTCGGCGGCGAGCAGGGCGCCAAGGCCGCCGGCAAGCTGCGTATTGAGGGCAAGGACTATGTCATGGCCGATGGCGACGTCGTGCACTTCCGCTTTAACGTGTAAGGACGACGCATATGTTTAAATATGGCAAAAAAGCTGGCTACATGGGTATTGCGCTGCTCGTACTTGCGGTGATTCCGCTGGTGGTTGCAGCGTTTGTGATCCCCAACATTGGCCCCGAGGTGGCAACGAAGTTTAACGCAGCCGGCGAGGTGACGCGCTGGGGTAAGAGCTACGAGCTGCTGGCACTGCCGGTGCTCAACCTGCTGCTGAGCGTGGCGACGTACTTTACGGCGGGACGCCAGGCAAAGAACAACGAGGACTCCGCTGTGATGGCACGTCTTGCGTGCGAGCGCTACCTGCGCAACGGCTGCATCACGGGCGTGTTCCTCAATGTAATCAACGTCTACTTTATGTATTCGGCGATTACTGGAACGGGCTTTGGCTTTGGTTTCTAGCTTGTCCTTTTAGGCAACGAGCCTGCACACATATTCAATGGCTGCTGCGAGGCCGCCGCTCGATCGTGGTTTAAAGACCATGTCGGCGGCGGCCTCGTTTTCGTATCCGGCGCCGCGAAGGGCAAGTGCGATACCGGCTTCCAGGAGAAGGGGCAGACCTCGTTGGCTGGTTGCGATTACGGCAGCCTGCTTGAGCGAGCAGCTGTGCGCTTGGCATTGGATGGCAAGTTCACCTTGCGCCGGGCAAGGGACCAGAACGGCGGCGACGCGACTTGATAGCAATGCAAATGCTGTGCGCTCATCGGGCGAAAGGCATTCTGCTTCAACGACGACGAGCTTGGGCGGCGCGCTGTTTGCGCGAAGCGTGGCTCGGTACATGCGGACCGAAGAACCCGACATAGAAAACTCCTGTGTATTCGGCAAAACGTAAACTATAGTTTACGTTTATGTTCGGCTCCATTTCAAACTCGGCTGCATGGACGAACGTGCGAAACAGATTCTTGGCAGGCGGGTCGAAGAGACACGCAGGGACCTTGGTATCTCCAAGGTTGATTTTTGTGTGGCGACAGGAATCAGTCGACCCTACCTCGACCGAATCGAAGATGGGACGGCAAATTTCACGCTCAAGGTTCTATTTAAGATCGCGCCCGCACTCGGCATGACGGTGTCAGAGCTTCTCGAGGGTATCGAATAGGGCGTTCCCCGCTGCTAATTGACGCTCTTTGGGCGGGTCCCCCTGGTTGCGATGTGCAAAATCGCGAGTATTCAGCACCTGTTCAGCCGTAGATGGTAGCTCGGGCGGCTGGCTTTGCTTTTTTGACAGTAGTTAATCCACACGCTAAATAAAAATGTGGAATAAATATTTACCAGACGCCTCTTTTGTCTAAAAGTTCGTCTAATAATCGGTCGATTCTATGCCTCCGGCGGAGAAATTGCAGAATACTCCGATTTTTGCACGGCCCGAGGGGGACCACCTGTCGTTTGAGGCTGCGATAAGTGGAACTGCCTTAGGGATTACGCCATCGGGATGCGGTCGTGGTTGACTTGGCTGTAGAACAGGCGCTGAATTTCTGACGCTTCACGTGACTGGCCGAGCGCCCACATGGTTTTGGCCACGAGCGTCTCGGTGGTCATGTCGTCGCCGCGCAGAATGCCCGGATGATCGGCGTAAGCACGGCCGACCTCATAAACGCCCAGATCGAGACCCTCTTCGGGGACCTGCGTAGTCATAACGACGGTACGGCCCGAATCGACCCAGCGGAAAATTGCCTCCTGGAATGACTCACCGGACTCGCCAAACTCGGGAATACCGCCAATGCCAAAGGTCTCCAGGATTACAGCATCGTAGCTATCGGCAAGCGCGTCGAGGATGCCCGGGTTTACGCCGGGCGTAAGCTTGAGTACAAATACGCGCGGATCGATGCTGTCGTAGAAACGTACCGGGTTTTCGCCCTGATGCGTGCCGTGAAGCCCGTTGCGCACGATGCGGTCGTTGCGGATATAGGCGATGGGCGGATAGTTGACGCTAATGAACGCGTTAAAGCTCATGGTGCGCTGCTTGCGGGCGCGCGTGCCGGCAATGGCTACGCCGCCAAACACGATCGAGACGTCGTGCGAGTGCTCGTCGAGCGCATAGAGCAGGCTCTGGTACAGGTTGAGCTTGGCGTCGGTAAAGGGATTGCCCATGGGCTTTTGCGAGCCGGTGAGCACGATGGGCTTGGGGCTGTCCTGAATCAGGTAGGAAAGCGCTGCCGCGGTGTAGCTCATGGTGTCGGTGCCGTGCAGAATCACGAAGCCGTCGTGGTCGGCATAACCCTCGACGATGACGTCGCGGATACGCATCCAGTCGCTCGGGCGCATATTGGTGCTGTCGATGTTCATGGGCTGCACGACGTTGAGCTCGCAGAGGCCCGAGATCTCGGGGACGCTCTGGGCGAGCTCCTCACCGGTCAGGGCGGGGGAGAGGCCGTTGCCGTCCTCGGTCGATGCGATGGTGCCGCCCGTGGCGATGAGAAGGATGCGCTTCATGCTGGTATTCCTATCGTATTTGCCGCCGCAGAGGCGGAGTCGTTCGGCAGTATTGTGGCACAGGGCGTCCAATGTTCAAACGTATTACATCATCTGTAACGTTTGAAAACACTTCAATTGCCGTCAAATAGGGGCCCAGGTCGTGCGTTTGCCGTGCGCTGATGGCTGCGAGGGGCGAGAAACCCCATATAACGTGTACACTATGGAGGTTATTTTCGTTCATTCACGCGGGTGGGCACCGGCTCCCCGCCAACAAGAGGGGGAACCATGGATCAAAAGGCTTCCGCAAAGGTCCTCGTACTCGACTTTGGTGCGCAGTACGGTCAGCTCATTGCCCGTCGCGTCCGCGACCTCAACGTGTATTCCGAGATCGTCCCCTGCGACATCTCGGCCGACGAGATTCGCGAGATGAACGCCTCTGCGCTCATCCTTTCCGGCGGCCCGGCTTCCGTGTATGCCGAGGACGCTCCGTCTATCGACCCCGCCATCTTTGACCTGGGCCTTCCCGTCCTGGGCTTTTGCTACGGCCATCAGATCACGGCCGTGACGCTCGGCGGCAAGGTCGGCCACTCCGAGGTGGGCGAGTACGGCCGCGCCACCATCACACGCACGGCCGGCGCCAAGCTCTTTAACTCCACGCCTATGGAGCAGACCGTGTGGATGAGCCACCGCGACGCCGTTTCCGAGGTGCCCGAGGGCTTTACCGTTACCGCCAGCACCGACGTGTGCCCGGTTGCCGCCATGGAGTGCGTCGAGCGCAAGATTTTCACCACGCAGTTCCACCCCGAGGTCAAGCACTCCGAGTACGGTCAGCAGCTGCTGAGCAATTTCCTGTTTGAGATCTGCGGCCTGGAGCCCAACTGGAGCATGGACAACCTGGTCGAGACCATGACGGCCGAGTTCCGCGAGAAGGTCGGCGACGACCGCGTGATTCTGGCCCTGTCCGGTGGCGTCGACTCCTCCGTCGTGGCTGCGCTGGGCGCTCGCGCCGTGGGCAAGCAGATGACCTGCGTGTTCATCAACCACGGCCTGCTGCGCAAGGGTGAGCCCGAGCAGGTGGAGGAGGTCTTCACCAAGCAGTTCGACGTCGACTTCATCCACGTTCACGCCGAGGACCGCTATGCCGAGCTTCTGGCCGGCGTGACCGAGCCCGAGGAGAAGCGCCGCATCATCGGTACGCAGTTCTGGAAAGAGTTCTTCGCGGTTGCTCAGCAGCTCGAGACCGATGGCAAGCCGGTCAAGTACCTGGCTCAGGGCACCATCTACCCTGACATCATCGAGTCTGGCGCTCGCAAGACGGGCGGCAAGACGGCCACCATCAAGAGCCATCACAACCTGATCCCGTTCCCCGAGGGCGTGCACTTCGACCTCATTGAGCCGCTCGACCACTTCTTTAAGGACGAGGTCCGCGCGCTTGGTCTGGCGCTTGGCCTGCCGGGTCACATCGTGTTCCGTCAGCCCTTCCCGGGCCCGGGTCTGGCCATCCGCATCATCGGTGCGGTCGACAAGGAGAAGCTCGAGATCCTCAAGAACGCCGACGCTATCGTGCGCGAGGAGCTCGACGCCTACAACCAGCGTCTGTTTGAGCAGACCGGCGAGCGCAACTCCGAGCACAGCTGCTGGCAGTACTTTGCGGTCCTGCCCGACATTAAGTCCGTCGGCGTTATGGGCGACGAGCGCACTTATCAGCGCCCGATCATCCTGCGTGCCGTCGAGTCCAGCGACGCCATGACTGCCGACTGGGCCAAACTGCCCTACGACGTTCTGGCCCGCATCTCCGGCCGCATCGTTGCCGAGGTCCCCGGCGCCAACCGCGTGTGCTACGACATCACGTCCAAGCCGCCCGCGACCATCGAGTGGGAATAGTTACGCACATTATCGTGAGGTTGTTTTGGCGTGAGTTTTGATGCATTTTGATGCTTCTGGATTCGCTGAAATACCTCTAAGCCAATGATTCTCATGTAACGCGAAAGGCCTTCGGATAGAGTTCCGAAGGCCTTTCGACTTATTGTCTGAACTGCGGTTTGAGCGAAATTATAATAGCCAAGCGATTAGCTTTGTTGCCAAAGCGCACGATAACGTGCGGTTCACCAGCGCTTTTACCAACTATCTCTAAAATCCGTACTCACAAGGATACCTTAGATTGCTGGCACTCTTTATTGTGCACTCATAATGCACTCACGGAAATAGCAACCGCCAAACGCCAATTCAGAAATCTAAACCATACAGGTGACGCTCCGGTTATTGCGGCTTGTGCGAAACGCACGGGAAGCGAGCCTAGGGGCGCGGGACCCCCCGCAAACGGGTGCTCAATGGACGCCGCCGTCCTCCTATGCCGAGGATTTGTCCGACGGCATAGGCTACTTGCTGAATTAATCGATCAGCTCATATCCGCTCAAAAATCACCGCTTGCCAGTGTCGCACCAATGCACTCGCCAGTCGCGGCTCCGCCGCCGTCGCGCAATGCAAAACGGGGCCGCTCTTGCGAACGGCCCCGTGACGGCAATGACGGCAATGACGGCAATGACGGCAATGACGGCAGATTCCTATATAGCCGGTTTCCCTTCACTGCCTTCACCGCCTTCACCCTCTATGCGCTGAAGCGTCACCAGCTGGCCCGCGCTCGTGTGCTTCTTGGCGTAGCGCACGCCCCTTGAGAGCATGAAGCCGCTGTTCTGTGCGAGGTGCTTGCCCAGCACGGGGACCGTCACGCCCTCGACCCCCGCAGCATCCATGAGGTTGCTCATGGTTCCCTGCCAGATGCTCACGCCGCGCGACATGAAGTCGAGCGTGCGCATGACGCAATCGGGGATATCGCGCTCCTCGAGCTCCTCCTCGCTGGTTTTGCCCACCATCTCCCAGATGCAGTCCTTAAGCCGCAGCTTCAGTTCTTGGAACTGCACGTCGCGCCCCGTAATGGAAAGCGTTGCGTCGGCGGCGCCCCTGTTGGGCCTCGACAGAACCCAGGTGCTGTCGGCGCTCCCCGTGATCCCGTTGGTGCCGGAAACCGTGTTCATCACGTCGCTGTCGGCCTGCTTGCGCGTGTGGTGCACGGCGATAAGGCACGCGGCATGGTCATCTGCCAGCTTCTTCAGCGCCCCGAAATCGCGGTAGTCCGCCGCATACAGGCTGTCGCTGCTCGGCCTGCGCACCTTCTGGAAGGTGTCCACTATCACCAGGCGCACGTCGGGGTTCTCGTCCAGGAATCCGCCGACCTGCTCCACTAGGCCTTCGCCCAGGCACGGTGCTGCGTTGCTTAGGAAGAAGCGCTCGCTCGCCACGTCGGAAAGCGCCCAAAGGCGCTTCTTCACGCGCTCGTAGGTGTCTTCCAGGCACAAGTAGAGCACGCCGCACTTCTTGGTGGCGAAGCCCCAGAACGGGCTTCCCGAGCTTACAGCCAGGCCGATGGACAGGCACAGCCAGCTCTTCCCGCATTTCGGCGAGCCCGCGATGACGTGCCCGCCTAGGGGCAGAAGATCCTCGATTATCCAATCGGCCTCGACGGGCGGCTCTTGGATGAGCTCGCTTGCAAGGCGCACCTCTAGCGCGGCCATCGCCCCGACCCCTCCTGCTCGGCCGCGGCGAACCATCTGCCGCGGGCATCTTGGCGAAGCCGCAGGCCCGTTGCAGCGCATACGGCGTTGAGGCGGTCTTCCAGCGAGAGCGCGTAGTCGACGAGCTGCTCGCCGCTCGGCTCTCCCTCGAAGCCGTGGTTGCGCAGCCTGCGCCTCCGCTCCTCCATCCGCTCAAAGTAGGACATCGCTAATCGCCCCGCTCCATGCGCATGAGCGCGTCCCGCGGCGAGCACTGCGCGATGTGGGCGCCTTCGCCGCCGAAGCCCTCGAAAAGCGCCGCGAGCATTCGAATCACGTCAAGCACCTCGGGCTGCACTTCGTAGCCTTCTCCCAAGCGCAAAAGCTCGCAGTAGACCATCTGCATGCCCTCTTCCATGCCCTTCTGCACGCGGCTGCTGGGCACCACGGTCACCTCCTGGCACAGAAGCCGCGCCACGATGTAGTCCTGCTTCGTCAGGCCGCTCATGGCCACGATCGCGTCCAACCTCTGACCTTCTTCGGGGGACACGCGAAACGACACCGTCTTGCTGCGCAGGCGCCCGTGCTCGTCCAGGTTCTTCCTACTCATCGTCTTTCGCCTCCTTCAGGGCTCTCATCGGGTTGTATCCGGCGCTTGCCGCGCGCTGTATATCAAGGTCGGCAGCCATTTCCTGCTGCTTGTTCGGGAACAGGTGCGCGTAGCGCATGGTCACCTCGGTGCTCTCGTGC
The DNA here is from genome assembly GCA_958423535.1 of uncultured Collinsella sp. Classification (GTDB taxonomy): domain Bacteria; phylum Actinomycetota; class Coriobacteriia; order Coriobacteriales; family Coriobacteriaceae; genus Collinsella. The sequence continues at coordinate 6,837 of CATZRJ010000021.1, read as the reverse complement.
CCCATGCGGTCGGCGATGGCCAGCGCCGAGTAGCCGAGCTCGATGAGCAGACTCACGTGGCTGTGGCGCAGGTCGTGGATGCGGATGGGCTCCATGCCGCACGCTTTGCAGCCGCGGCGCATCTCCTCGCGCAGGAAGCTCTTGGTGTGGCGGAATATCCGCTCGTTCTCGGCGATGCCGCGAAGGCAGGCAAGGTAGTCGCGCGTCTCCTCGGCCAGGAACTCGGGCATCACGATGGTCCTCACCGATTTCTTGGTCTTCGGGGCGGTAATCACGTCTTCGCGGCCGATGCGCTGGTACGACTTCGTTACCGACACCGTGCGGCGCGCGAAATCGAAGTCCCGGGGCGTGAGCGCCAGTAGCTCGCCAACGCGCAGGCCGCACCAGTACAGGATCTCGAACGCCATGTGGGATGCGGGCTTGTCTCGAAGCTCGCGGCTGAAGCGCAGGTACTCGTCCTTGGTCCAGAAGTGCATCTCTTCGGCGTTCTTCTCGCCGATCTTGCCGACCTTGTGCATGGGGTTGGAGGCAAGGCCGTAGTGCTTCACCGCGTGGTTCATGATGGCGGAGAACTGGTTGCAGATGCTGTGCAGGTAGGTCGGGCTGAGCGGCAGGCCGTTGCTGGTCCGCAGCTCCATCAGCTCGTTTTCCCAGGCGATGACGTCCGTCGAGGCGATCTCGTTGATGGGCTTGGCCTCGAAATAGGGCAGGATTTTCGTCTCTATCATCGCGGCCTTGGTGTTCCAGGTGCTTCGGCGCAGGCGCGGGGAGACGTCCTCCCGGTAGACTCGGTAGAAGTCCGCGAAGGTCATGGTCGGCGCCCCCTCGATACGCAGCAGGAACTCGTGCTCCCACTTTCGGGCGGCGCGCTCGCTGGTGAAACCGCGTTTGGTCTTCTTGCACTGCTTGCCCTGCCAGTCGCGGTACCGGCACTGCACGTAATAGGTGCCTCGGGCTTTGTCCTTGCTAACCGACATTTCGACCTCCCTTGCCTGCCTCGGGCTCGGCCTTGCTGCTGGCATCGCGGCCCTCCGCGCCGAAGAAGCGCTCCTCGAAGAAGCTCCGGCTGACCTTTCCCGGCACCACCAGGCAACCGTTCCCCTGCATCTCGGCGTTGAGCTTTCGGATCACCTTGTAGGCGTACGCCCGGGAAACGTTCAGCTGCTCGCACACCTCGTCCACGCCTATAAGCTTTGCGTTCATCTCTGCTCCTATCTCTAAGTTGACCTCACGTATCTGTGAGCTTTGATGTTGTCAACATAACCTCACGTTTATGTGATGTCAACAGATTCTCAGAAAATTGCTCACGTTCTTGTGAGGTGTTAGAATTGCGCCATTGCCGCTGCGCACCTCGGGCTGTTGCCGGGTGCCGCAGCGTACGTTTGGCCTACGAGTCCGCGAGAGGGGCCTCAACCGTGCTCAAGAAGAAAGAACCTTCGTCCTTGCTAGGCAGGCGAATCCGCGACCTGCGATTGAAGCGGTGCTGGACGCAGCGCGAAGCTGCCGAGAAGTCATTTGTGACCGAGAGCGCGTTCCGCAGCTACGAGCTGGGCGACCGCGTGCCCAAGCGCGAGATTGTCGACCGCATAGCCAAGGCGTTCGGCGTCCGCAGCGAGTACCTGACCGCGCCGGAGCTGCTCAATGAGTACGAGTTCTGTTACGTCATCTTGCAAAATGAAGAGAGCATGCGGCTGAAGCCGTATAAAGACGAAGAGCATGGCAGATACTTCATAAGCTGCGAACCCAACAGCGAGAACCTTTCCGAGTTCATTAGGGATTGGGGCGAAATGCGCGACAAGCTCAAGAGCCAGGAAATCACCCAGGAAGAATACGAAGAGTGGAAAATAACTTGGGACAATGGCATCAACATAATGGATCTAAGGGCTCGCGGAGAGCTGTAATTGAACCATTAGAGTGTTGGCTAAAGATTCAGTCACTGAGGTAATAATGGGATTATTAAACGCTCTATCCAAGTTTGGGAAAACTGCAACGGCGACAAACAGAAGCGCTAGTAACTCTAGGGGAAAAACGGTTTACGCGGATTCGAGTACTGTCTCTTCCGATGAAGTTCCTTATTATCGCGAAGATAGTTATTACACCCTTTACTCCTATCCCGATTCCATGATGCAAACCAAGGTAATCACTTTCGAGGAGCGAAAAGGAACGGCCATACCCTCCGCAAGAGGGCTTTACCCTGCTCAAATCATGCTGCTTAGCTATTGCGAGACCGGCCGCTATCCCAAGCCAAATGGTGGCTACCCTGGTTTTTGGTGGTTCGAGTACGGAATCCGCGACGTTGGGCACGCTTTAGAAAACCTCGCGGCCAACGGCTTCTTGGAATGGGCGCCAAAAGCCCATTCGCTTAGCTCTTTGAAGGTTGCAGAGTTGAGAGGCATTCTCGAAAACTCTGGCCTGCCCACAACTGGCAAAAAGGCAGATCTTGTCGATCGAATCGTATCTAATATTCCAGAAGATCAAATTTGCATACCGTCCTATACCCCCAAATACCAACTCACGGAGTTGGGGAGAGACGAACTCGAAGCGAACGGCTACGTACCCTACATGCACAAGCACGATAGGAAAACCACCGAGCACACGACGTCCGATCGAGAGTTTAACGTTTGGTCGGTGAATCGGCTCTTCCCAGACGGTAACGCCCGAAATTGGAAGAAGGTTGTCGGCAACCTGGAACTTGAACGTTTTGACATGAATATGGCTAAGCATGACGCCGAGCCTCCGAAGTCGTTAACCAAAGAAGACATCGTGCAATTTCTGCGCCAGCACAAGGATTACATCGAGCAGCAAATCTCAGCAGATGCCGACGGACTTGATGCCGAGCTCAACGGCATTGCGTTGAAGAAAGCTGGACGTGACGATGAGGCGCTTGTTCAGTTTTGCATTGCTGCAGGACGGGGTTTTGACGCTCCTGCTCTATACAAAGAAGCAGCCATACTGTTTCACAAGTACAAAATGTACGATGAGGAAATCCGTATTTTAAAGCTGGGCGTAAAGAACGTTCCGAAGCTAAATGAAAAGCACTGGCAAGACCTAAATACTCGCTTGGAGAAAGCCAAGGAGCTTGTGTCGAATTAGGTGCTCATGCTTGATTTAAGGATGAGACCGAGAGCGTCACTCCCCTCGGCCGTAAGGCAGTATGCGAGTAATTTCGCTCATATGAGTACCGTATGAGTACAGGCAATTTGGGCATTGCTAAGATAAGGCACTACGAAAGCGCAGCTAGCATCACAACCCACGACAGCGCACGAATTCTCAGTCGAGTGGGAGTGACCCTAGGCTAATTTTGCAAAGCCACCTGCAATGATTCACCATGGCTCATAAAGTTCCATTGAAGGTCATAGCCAATCAAGCCACTTGCAAAACACGAGAATGATTCCACTCCGGAAGCATATGCTTCCGGAGTATTTTATGCCTTTGAACAGGTATTTTGATTCGTCGTCATTCTACGGATTCGGCATTCATCACACCCTATGGCGACCATGCGACAGCATGGCGAAAAAGAGACAATCGCCAAACCACCTGCGACGAGTGTTTTGGCGATTGTCGCGCTGTTCGAAGGTGATTCGAATCAATCGCGAATCACTGGGCAAAAGAAAACTGCCCTGCCTTCGTCTTTTCCGTATCCGATAATAAATCGACGCAACGTCTCTATCAAATGTTCAGCGATTCGACCCAGTCTTCAACCATGCCATCTTGCGGGTTTTCGCCAAAACGCTGACCATCAAGCCACTCACCCGAACCGGCAAGCTGCTCGAGCGTCTGACGGGTTGAGCCCATCGATGACGAGGTCGAGGTGCAAAACGGGATAACCGTCTTACGCACGAAGTCATTGTCGCGCACGAAACGGTTAACTGGCCATGCAGCCATCTGCCACCAGACGGGATAACCAACGAACACCGTTTCGTATTCCTCAAACGCGTCGGGTGTGACCTGAGACAGCACAATGTCGCGCAGGCTTTGATCGTCGTGTTCGCGCGTCACGCGGCTGTTGTCGTCACGCCAATCCAAATCGGCGTCCGAATAGGGATTCTCGGGCGTGATCTCGAAAATGTCACCGCCCGTCGCCGCCGCGATGCGCTCAGCTACGGCACGTGTATGGCCCTGCGCCGAGTAGTACGCCACAAGAACCTTGCCCCCGACGGGTTGCGGTGGCGTGGCGGGGTCGGCCTGCACCGCCTGGTTTGCCCCGCTCGATGACCCAACGCCAAGCCCATCTGCCGACTGCGACGCTGCGCCCCCTCCATTCGAAGCGCATGCTGAAAGAAGACCGCCCGTCGTCATAGTCGCACCCGCCAACAGGCCCATCTTCACGAAATCGCGCCGTGCAACAATCCGATTCATCATAAAACCTCCCGTAATTCCTACCAACTCTTCTTCTCCTTGGCACTATCGTGCTGATGCTTGCGCTCCTCGACCATCTTTGCAAACCACTGCACCATAGCGGGGTCGGCATGGCTGAAGAAGCTGGAAGTTTTAGTGTCGAGCGCGGCGATGCGCGCCATCTCCTCGGCGGAAAGCTCGAAGTCGAACACGTCGAGGTTCTGCTCCATGCGCTCACGATGAACCGACTTCGGAATGACCACCACACCGCGTTGCAGGTTCCAACGAAGCATCACCTGCGCCGCGGTCTTGCCATGAGCCTGGCCGATTTCAACCAGCACGGGGTTCTCGAACAACCCGCCGCGACCCTCGCCGAAGGGAGCCCAGGCTTCCGGCACGATGCCGTACTCGGTCTCCCATTTCTGCAGCTCGACATTCTGGTTCAGCGGATGGCGCTCCATTTGGTTCACCATCGGCTTCGCTTCGTTGAACTCGCAGAACTCCACCATGCGGTCAACGTAAAAGTTCGAGATGCCGATTGCGCGCACCTTGCCTTCCTGATAGAGCTTCACCATATCGCGCCACGCGCCGAACACATCGCCGAACGGCTGGTGGAGCAGCAGCAAGTCGATGTAGTCGGTCTTCAGCTTGCGCAGCGAATCCTCGACCGACGCGCGCGTGGAGCCCTCGCCGAAATGCTCGATCCACACCTTGGTGGTAAGGAAGATATCGCCGCGGTCGATGCCCGAGGCAGCGATGGCCGAGCCCACCTGCTCTTCGTTGAAATAGCTTTGCGCCGTATCGATATGGCGATACCCTACCTCGAGCGCGTCGCGCACGCAGCGCTCGCACTCGTCTTGCGTCACCTGGTACACGCCGTAGCCCAGCTGGGGCATCTTCACGCCGTTCGAAAGCGTCACGTACATCATGTCGTTTGCCATATTGATTCCTTCCTCGCGTATCGGGAGCGGCGACTCCTTACCACAACCCCCTTGCTTTATTGATCTGATGCTGTTATAACAACCGATAGTTACTAACGGTCAAGCATTGTTATTTGGAACTTGAAGGAATCGTGAAGATGGCGAACGCGAGCGAAAACGAACACGCGCCCAAGCGAGCAAAAGCAACAGGCGACCTGTTCACGATGATGCAAGTATGTCGCGAAGCCGACATGACGTACCAAACGCTGAAGTTCTACTGTAACCAGGGGCTCGTGCCCAACGTGAAACGCGATAAAAACAATCGTCGCGTGTTCGACAAGCACGACGTCGAATGGGTGAAAAGCCTGATTTGCCTAAAGAGATGCGGCATGAGCATCGAAGAAATGAAGGAATACCTAGCACTATGCCTGCAAGGTGAGACATCGATTCCTCAACGAAAAACGATGCTGGCCGAAAAACGCAGCAGGCTTGTCGAGCAAATTGCCGAATTAGAGGCCAGCGTGGAATACATCGATTGGAAGCAGGGCTTCTACGACGACGTACTGGCAGGCCGCACCGAGTACTTCAGTAACTTGCTGCCCGAAAAATGAGATAGCAACCTTTTAAAACCCACGGGCGCCTTTTCGTACTATGGCTACTGCGGGCTCGATGTCGGAATCGTCGTGACCATGGTTCGACCAATATTTCAACGCAGCTATAGGTCTGCTTGCCAAATAAGCGGCCGTGAGCTGAGCATCTGGGACAAGCGCGGTCTATATCGGAGCCAAACAAAAGCATTGCGGCCAAGGCCGCGATCAGCGCACTGAAAGCGATACCCGGCGTCAACCTTGCAGGAGAAGTTATAAACGCCATCGTCGCGGCAGCCATCGTCGCAGCCATTGGCGAAGGCTCGGCGTTTGCCTTCGAGAAGGTGTGTCTGGGCGAAATGAGCGCGAAGGACGTTGATGCGATTCGCGACTTCAAGGAGCAGAAACTGGACAACGAGTTCGTCAGGAAAGTGACGAGATCATTGAAGATTTCGCTGGCAACGATCAGGGTAAGAATTCGCTCTAAGATTTGGCTGGCAACCTGGTTAAAACCCTAGGCCCAAACACTGGGAAAGCTTCCTCTTAAGTGCATTGGGAGTAATCCTGTTCGTGAGTACGGAATGAGTGCAAACAAATTGGATACTGCGTAGGCAACAGAACATGAAAGAGTAAGTAGAGATACAGTAAGCTGCAGCAGTCCTCGAATTTCCAGTCGAGTGGGAATAGGCCGATAGGGTTCTGACCTGCACTTTTGAGTGCCGCACTGTGACGCTGAGTTTTGTTTCGTATGAGAGTCACGGCAAAGCCGCCAGCGACATTGGTGAGTAAATACGGTAACCGAGCCTCCGTTCCCATGTTGGGACGGAGGCTTTTTCTTTGCCGTTTTACTCCCTTTCACCTGCGATTTCGCTATTTACTCCCCATGTTTCAAGATGGAAGCGTTTGGTTGCGAGGCACGCTGGTGTGAGGGCCTGAGTCGTCAGGCCCCGCACAGGGGGACCGCGATGGTGGCCACCGCGCCGCCCGAGGGG
>CATZRJ010000020.1 GCA_958423535.1 uncultured Collinsella sp. | reverse complement strand
CCTCGCTGCGCACTTCGTGCGGCGAGGGCTTCTTGCGTCCTGCGGAATGCGCCGGGAGGGAACTCGCTCTCTGCCCTGCGGCTCGGCGCTGTCACGACAGGGGATTACTTGGCTGAATTAAAGATGGTGCGCGGCCTTTTGCCGCGCGTTGTGCGTGGATAAGAAAAGGGCCCAAGGTTTGTGCCTTGGGCCCCAAAGGGTTGATGAGCTGGCTTAAGACTCGGCCGTGATTGTTAGAACTTGACGGTCGGTGCCTGGCGGGCGGCCTCGGCGGCCTCGAAGCCCTGGCGCTCCTTAAACTGGAAGATGCCGGCAAAGATAACGGCCGGGAACGTCTGGATGGCGTTGTTGTAGCTGAGCACGCAATCGTTGTAGCTCTGGCGCGCGTAGCTCACCTTGTTCTCGGTGTCCTCGAGCGTGGACTGGAGCTGCGTAAAGTTGGTATTTGCCTTAAGGTCGGGGTAGGCCTCGGCGACGGCAAAGAGCTGGCGCAGCGCACCGGTCAGCACGTTGTCCGCTTCCATCTTGGCCTCGGGGGTGGTGGCGCTCACGGCGGCGTTGCGCGCGTTGACTACGGCGGCGAGCGTGTCCTGCTCGTGCTTGGCGTAGCCCTTGACGGTCTCGACCAGGTTAGGGATCAGGTCGTTGCGGCGCTGCAGCTGCGTGTCGATGTTCTGCCAGGCATTATCGATGCGATTGCGCTTGGTGACCATGTTGTTGTAGATGCCGGCGATGGCGCTGGCGATCACAACGACAACAACGATACCGATGATGACGGGAAGCATGATGTCTCCGTTTCGAATGGCAGCGGCGTTTTGCGCCGGCTGCCGTTGGTGTAACGCTACTAGTATACCCGCAACCTTTGGCGATACCGAACTTTCCGGTAAGCGTTATGTTTCCGCCAAGGAGGGGGCGCCAACATGGAACGGGTGGTACAGGTGTAAGATATGCGACAAATTAAGGAATGCTGTCTACACCTTGAGGATGGCGATATGGATGGACCTTCGCATCAAGAAAACCTATCGTGCCCTGTTCGATGCTTTTACCGAGCTCTTGGAAGAGCATCGGTTTGAGGATTTGACGGTTGCCATGCTTTGCGACCGGGCCCTGATTCGCCGCACGACGTTCTATAAGCATTTTCGCGATAAAAACGATTACTTTGCCTTCTATATCGATGAGCTTATGACAGGTCTGCCGCAAAACCGGACCGATGCAGCGGACGCGGAGCCGCTTGATGACGTACAGGCGCTTCGCCACGAGGTCTTTGACGATGCCATGAATATGATTCTGGCGCATGAGCAGCTCATGGATAACCTTTTGGCCAGCAGCATGTCGGGCATGCTGACCGGCATGATTTGCGACCGCATTGCGCGTTCCATCCGCGAGCGTGTGATGAGCTCGCTTGCCGAAGATGCCCTGGCGCCCGTTTCGCTCGAGACGACATCGGAGTTTATCGCCGGTGGCATTATTCGATTGTTCACAAATTGGTGGGAATCGGGCCACGATCTTGAGCGTCGACCCGAGATGGCCGACGTGGTCGATGCGCTGTTTGAGCGCACCATGACGCCGGTGAATCACTAAGGTGGCGGAGAGAGGGGGATTCGAACCCCCGGAACGCTCTCGCGCTCAACGGTTTTCAAGACCGCCGCATTCAACCGCTCTGCCATCTCTCCGTGAGTCGTAATGATAGCATCGTTTTGGATTTGCAACAGGGAAGGCGAACGATGACGAGCACCGGAATCGATGAGAAGTTCATGAGCGAGGCGCTGGCGGAGGCGCGTGCCGCCGCGGCGGTGGGCGAGGTGCCGATCGGTGCCGTAGTGGTGCGCGCGGGTGAGATCGTCGCGAGGGCGCATAATCGCCGCGAGCTCGACCAGGATCCTTCGGCGCATGCCGAGTTTTCGGCCCTGTGCGCCGCCGCGCAGTCGCTCGGTCGTTGGCGCCTTTCCGACTGTACGGTCTACGTGACGCTCGAGCCCTGCTGCATGTGCGCGGGGCTTATGGTTAACGCGCGCGTGGGGCGCTGCGTGTACGGCGCGGCCGATGCTAAAGCGGGCGCTCTGGGGTCGCTATACGACCTCAATGCCGATTCGCGCCTGAACCATCGGTTTAATGTGACCGCCGGCGTGCTGGCAGGCGAATGTCGCGAGGTGCTGAGCAGCTATTTTGCTGGCCTGCGCGGTGTCGACGGTGTCGGTTGCGGTTTGAACCTTGAGGCGCATGCGGCTCACGCCGAGGCGCTTGCGGGTGTTGGAGATCTCGCCGGCGAGACGTTCAACTATGGCCCCGTGCAGCGCCGGCCCCGCCGTGTGCTGCTGGCGATCGATTCCTTTAAGGGCAGCGTTTCGAGCGCGCAGGCGGAGAAGGCCGTTGCCGAAGGCGTGTGCCGTGTGTGGCCCGATGCCGAGCTGGGCGCTTTGCCGCTGGCAGATGGTGGCGAGGGAACGCTCGACGCCATCGCCGCGCGCGGTGGCGAGCTCTCGACCTGTGAGGTTGCAGGCCCCTTGGATGATCGCGTGGCTGCCCGGATGCTGGTGGACGACGAGCACGACTCGGCTGTAATTGAGATGGCCGAGGCGGCGGGTATTGGGTATTCACCCTGCACGGAATCGGCGGCGCTTGCGGCTTCGACCTATGGCGTGGGCGAGCTCATACTTCGCGCGGTCCGTGCGGGTGCAAAGACGATCTATATTGGCTTGGGCGGCAGTGCCACCAACGATGGCGGCGCCGGCATGCTGCAGGCGCTGGGCGCGCGTGTGGTCGATGATCAGGGCTGCGATATCGCCCCCGGTCTTGCGGGTCTCGAACACGTGGTGAGTATCGATTTGGCACCGGCGCTTCGGGTGCTGGGCGGCGCACGCATCGTCGTGCTGTCCGATGTCGAGAACCCACTCGTGGGGCGTCGCGGTGCGCTGACAGTGTTCGGTGGACAGAAGGGTCTGCCGACGGGGGATGCCGAGGCCCTTGGCAAGTACGATAGCTGGATGGTCGGCTACGGCCGCCTGCTCGATGCGGCGATTGCTAGGGCGCGGGCTCAGGGGTTGCTGCGTGTGCCCGAGGGCGCGCGGACATTTGGATCGGTGCTCGGTGTGCCCGGTGCCGGCGCCGCCGGCGGCCTGGGCGCCGCGCTGCTAGCGCTCGGTGCGGAGCTGCGTTCGGGCGTGGAGACGGTGCTCGATCTGATTGGGTTTGACGAGCGCGTGCGCGATGTCGATTTGGTCATTACGGGCGAGGGCAATATGGATGAGCAGTCCGCCGCTGGAAAGGCACCGGTGGGCGTGGCCCGTCGTGCGAAGCGATATGGCAAGCCGGTGGTCGCCGTCGTGGGCGGTCGTGCTGACAACCTGGATGCGGTGTATGGGCAGGGTGTCGACTTAGTTCTGCCGGTCTGTCGCAGACCCATGCCCCTTGACCAAGCGCTCGACCCCCAGGAAGCCACAATCAACCTCATCTGCGCCGGTGAAGCCGCCGCCCGATCCTACGACCTCGCCCGCATCTAAGTCTCTCCAGGAAAGCTCAATATGTTGCGGTGAAATAGTTCCTGTTTTTGGCCCTCAGCCGCAAAACAGGAACTATTCCACCGCAACATCGAGAATGGCTATCCGAGGCTGGCCGCCTTGGGTCTTAGGTCGGACCGTCCGCCATGAAATGCGGTCATCTACTACGTTTAGCCGAGCACCCTCGACCATCCTGGAATATGCGAAAACAAAACCGCAGGTAGAAGGCTTGCCGATTTTCGAAAAAGCCGGCTATGGTTGGCTCCTACGGCTTAAACGTAGTAGATGGGCCCCTTTCGTTGCACAGCGTCAGACCAGTCTTTTTGGGACGGGGCTTATTTGACTACTTGTCGATCTGATTGCCCAAGTAGTCAAAAGCCCCGTCCGAAATTAGCCACCTTGCCCCATCGGGCGGGAGCGGGTAAAATATACCGAGCGTCTAGCGCGTTCGATGGGTTCGGATGACGACATGTTCCGAATCTGGTCAGGTCCGGAAGGAAGCAGCCATAAGGAGCCTCTGTCGGGCATCCGAATCCATCGAGCACACGGGCGCTTTTTGGTGCCGCGACATGGCCCGGCCGGCGACGAGGTATTTGGTGTCTCGCTGGTCCTCGGCTGCGCCTGCGGGATCGCTCGACTACCAAATACCTCGTCGCCGGCCGGGCCCCGTCGTCCAAAAATCACCCGTAGAGGCGCATTTATCGGATAATTTAATCCCTTGCTTTGTGTTGCTCGCTGGCTTTGCCAAAACAGCGGCGGATACATGCCTTGGGTACTGGTGGCCTTCGTGCTTGCTTCGCCTTAACATCTGTAACGAGTTGCTTACGCATCTCCAGTGCTCGCCGTACTATCATGAATCAGATTGAAGAGAGATGATGATAGGGAGCGCCTATTTATGATTGAGCTGCTCAGGCGTTTTGGTGGTAAGTTTCGCCGGTATATGGTGATTGGTCCTGCGTGCAAGCTGGTCGAAGTGATCTTTGACCTGCTGACGCCGCTGGTGATTGCCCGGATGATCGATAGAGGTATCGGCGCGCACGATGTCAACGCCGTCGTCCACTACGGTATGCTGCTTGGCGCTATGGCTGTGATCGGCATCTCGTTTACGCTCATCTGCCAAAAGATGGCGGCGCTGACCTCGCAGGGCATGGGTACCGATATCCGTGGTGCGCTTTACCAACACATCAATAAGCTGAGCTACGCCGAGCTCGACCGCTTTGGCACGCCGTCGCTCATCACCCGCATCACCAACGACGTCAACCAGGTGCAGCTTGCCGTGGCGCTGGGCGTACGCATGCTCATCCGCTGGCCCTTCCTGGCGGTGGGCTCCATGTGCGCGGCCCTTGCCATCGACCTTAAGCTCGGCATCATCTTTTTAATCTGCACGCCCGCCATCGGCCTGGTGTTTTGGTTTGTCATGGCGCGCTGCATTCCGTACTACAAGCAGCTGCAGGCAAAGCTCGACCGCATTGCGCTCATTTGCCGCGAGGGGCTTTCGGGCACCCGCGTGGTTCGCGCCTTTGTGCGCGGAGACCACGAGCGTGAGCGCTTTGCCCAAGCCGCCGACGACCAGGCCCATACCGCCATCGCGGTGGGCAAGCTCTCGTCGATCCTTAACCCCGTAACGTTTTTGGTGATGAACCTGGGCGTGTGCGCCATCCTGTGGGTGGGCGGCATCCAGGTCAACGTGGGTGAGCTTACGCAGGGCCAGGTCATGGCATTTGTGAACTACATGACGCAGACCCTGACCTCCATCGTGTACGTCGCCAACCTGGTCGTTGTCTTTACCAAGGCGAGCGCCAGCGCGTCGCGCATCAATGAGGTGCTCAACTGCGAGCCGAGCATCACCGACGAGGGCAACCAGCCGGTCGCACTGCCCGAGCCGGGCAATGTCGCTCCAGTCCCTGCGCTGAGCTTTGACCATGCGAGCTTTTCGTTTGGCGCGGGCGCGGCAAATGCCGTGAGCGATGTGACCTTGGAGCTCCCGCTGGGCAAAACGCTCGGCATTATCGGCGGCACGGGTAGCGGCAAGTCCACGCTCGTCTCGCTTATCCCGCGCCTGTACGATGCGAGCACCGGCAGCGTGAGCGTGATGGGTGCCGACGTGCGTACCTGGCCGCTCGACCAGCTGCGCCGTGTGGTCGCGACCGTTCCGCAGCGCGCGTCGCTCGTGAGCGGCACGATTCGCAGCAACCTAATCTGGCGCGACGATGCGGCAACCGACGATGAGCTTTGGGCGGCGCTCGATATGGCGCAGGCGAGCGAGTTCGTGCGCAAAAAACCTCAAGGTCTGGACGCGCCGGTCGAGGCGGGTGGCAAGAACTTTAGCGGTGGCCAGCGCCAGCGCCTGACCATCGCACGTGCTCTGGTGGGCTCTCCGCAGGTCCTAATCATGGATGACTCTGCCTCGGCGCTCGACTTTAAGACCGATGCGGCGCTTCGTCATGCCATTCGCGAGCGCAGCGTGCGCGGTGCCGCCGAGGGTGGGCTGCCGCTCACGACGGTCATTGTGAGCCAGCGCGTCTCGACCGTGCGCGACGCCGACATGATCTGCGTACTCGACCACGGCTCGGTTGCGGGCCTGGGCACGCACGATGAGCTGTACGCGACCTGCCAGCTCTACCGCGAGATCTGCCAGTCACAGCTTCGCCGCGAGGAGCTCGAGGGCCAGCAGGGGAGTACGGCGTCCGCGTCTGCTCCAAGTCCCGCGCCCGCCCCAGGTGCCGCGTGCGCCCCCGCATCCGTCCGCGCAAAGGAGGGCTGCTAAATGAATCCGTACACTTCCTCCGGTTCGGTCGCCACGATGACGGCCAACGTGTCCGGTAACGATAACCTCAACGACCTGAGCGACAGTCCGCGCCAGTCCGGCGATCCCGAGCGCTATCCCGCCGGCGCGGTGACCCGCCGCCTGCTGGGCTATGTTCGCCCGCATCGCGTCTCGTTTGCGGCATCGTTTTTGAGCGCTGCCGTCTCGGTTATCTTGCAGCTCTACACGCCCATCCTCATTGGTGAGGGCATCGACCAGATCGTTGCCGCCGGGCGGGTGGACTTTGACGCGCTGCTGCCGCTCGTTACCAAGCTCGCGATTGTCGTGGTGGGCGCGGCGGCCTTCCAGTGGCTGCAGGGCTATTGCGTCAACCGCTTGTCCTACGAGACGGTGCGCGACATGCGCGTGGAGGCGAGCGATAAGCTCAGTCGCATGCCGCTCAGCTTTATCGACAGCCACGCCCACGGCGACCTTATGAGCCGTGTGGTCAACGATGTCGACCAAGTGGGCGACGGTCTGCTTCAGGGCTTTACCCAGCTTTTCACCGGTGTTATCACCATCGTTGGCACGCTCGCGTTTATGCTCTCCATTAACCTGACCATGACGCTCGTGGTGGTGCTCGTCACGCCGCTTTCCATTTTTGCAGCCGGCGCCATCGCCAAGCTTTCCAACAAAAGCTTTACGGCACAGCAGCGCATTCAAGGCCAGCTCGGTGGCCATATCGAGGAGTATGTGGGCGTGCAAAAGCTTGTCGACGCCTTTGCCTATGGCCCCAATGCGCAGCTGCGCTTTGATGCCCTTAACGCCGAGCTCTATACGGCAGGCGAGCGCGCGCAGTTTATGGGCTCGCTCTCCAACCCCGGCACGCGCTTTATCAATAACATCATCTATGCCGTGGTCGCTGTGATCGGCTGCGTGGGCGTGATCACGGGCGTGCCGGCGGCGCTTACGGTGGGCGGCGTGCAGATCTTCCTGTCCTATGCCAACCAGTACACCAAGCCGTTCAACGAGGTCACCAACGTTATTACGCAGATCCAGACCGCGTATGCCTCGGCGCGCCGCATGTTTGCACTGCTCGATGCCCGCGAGCAGGAACCCGATGCGTCGGACGCCGTAGAGCTTGCCGCCCCGCAGGGCGAGGTGACCTTTGAACACGTGGACTTTAGCTATGTGCCCGACCGCAAGCTGCTGCAGGATATCTGCATCGAGGCCAAGCCCGGCATGCGCTTTGCCCTGGTCGGTCCCACGGGCTGCGGAAAGACAACGCTCATCAATCTGCTGCTGCGTTTTTACGATATCGATGCCGGCCGCATCATGGTCGATGGCCGGTCTTCGCGTGACTACACGCGTGCAAGCCTGCGCCGCGCCTTTGGCATGGTGCTACAGGATACGTGGCTGTTCGAGGGCACGGTGGCGGAAAACATCGCTTACGGTTGCCCAGATGCCACGCGCGAGCAGGTTATCGAAGCCGCCAAGCGCGCGCACGCGCACAAGTTTATCGTGCAGCTGCCAGGCGGCTACGACACGGTGATTGGCGAGGACGGCGGCACGTTTAGTCAGGGCCAAAAGCAGCTGCTGTGCATCGCGCGCGTCATGCTCACCGACCCGGCTATCTTGCTGCTGGACGAGGCAACGTCGAGTATCGATACGCGCACCGAGTTGCAGGTGCAGGCGGCGTTCGACGAGCTTATGGCCGGCCGCACAAGCTTTGTGGTGGCGCACCGCCTGTCGACGATCCGCAACGCCGATTGCATTCTGGTCATGCGCGACGGCCAGATTATCGAGCGCGGCACGCACGACGAGCTGCTAGCGGCAGGCGGCTTCTACGCCGAACTCTACCGCAGCCAGTTTGCCCAGTGAGCAAGCCCGTGGTGCAAATTAATCAATCGACAGACGGTGGTTTACATCTGTCACGTTAGTACTAAGATATTCATCTAATAAATTGCATTAGTGGCTTTAGTTTTGGGGGAAACGAGCAACGTGACTATGACATGCTCTTTGGTGGTCAACAGCAAGAGCGGTAATACCAGGATGGTTTCGGGCGCGATCAAGCGCACTCTGCAGGCTGCGGGCGTTGAGTTTGTCCATGCCGCGGCGTTGAGCGACGATGCGGATGCAGATCAGGTTGCGCTCGAGGCGCAGGGCGCCTGCGCTGCCGATACGGTGCTCGTTGGCTTTTGGTGCGACAAGGGCGCATGCACGCCTTCGGTCGCGGCGTTGCTCTCCGCCTTGCACGGCAAGCGCGTCTTTCTGTTTGGTACCTGCGGTTTTGGTGCTGATCAGAGCTATTACCAGCAGATTATCGATCGCGTGACCTCCAATTTGGCCGATGATGCCGAGCTGGCGGGCTGGGCGATGTGCCAGGGCAAGATGGGTCCCGCGGTCAAGCAGCGCTACGAGGCCATGCTCGAGCAAGATCCCGACAATGTCCGCTTTAAGATGCTGCTCGATAACTGGGTTGCCGCAAAGGATCACCCCACCAAGGAAGATCTGGACAACATGGCTGCAGCCGCCAAAAAGGCCGTGCTGGGGGAGTAGCTCCCATCGCTGACGGCGGTCGGTCCATCTTTCTAAATGAAACGTCCTCCCGGGCGTCGGGGCACGAAGTTCCCTGCTCTACAGTCCTGCGCAAGACGAAGGCCACATTAAGTGGCCTTCTTTGCGTGCGGAACTCGCGATGAACTTCGTGCCCCGACGCCCGGGAGGACGCCTCTTTATTGATGGGAGGCCTGATAGGTCGATGGTTCCGTGCCCGGATGCGTCCAAAGTGGGACGGGCTTTCCGGATGGGCAGGCTTTCGAAAAATGCGTCCCGGAATTTGCCTTTGGAATGGGACGTAGTTTCCCGTTGAGGTGCTTTGCGGAAAGTGCATCCCACTCTGGGCGGTCGAAGTGGGACACACTTTCCCAAAGGCGCTCCAACGGGAAATTGCGTCCCATTATTCGGTCAAGAAACGGGATGCATTTTCCCAATGAGAGCAAAACCGGAAAATGCATCCCGGAATTTGCGCTCAAAGTGGGATGCGGTTTCCGGTTGAGGGTCTAAGGGGAAAGTGCGTCCCAGAATCGACGCTTGAAATGGGATGCAGTTTCCCGATGAGGCACTCGACGGAAAATACATCCCAGAAATGGCCTTTGAGCTGGGATAAGATTTCCGCGGCATCTCGGATTCTCAAAAATGAGACACGCCGTTGGCGAAAATGAGACACGTGATATCGGGCATCGGATGTATCATTTGCAAAAATGAGTCCACTCCACTCGAATAAAGCGAGGTCCCTCATGTACGTTCCACACCCCCGTATCCGTAGGCTGTCGAAAATCCCGCTTGTTGGGACGGCGGCGCTTGCTGCGTTGATCGCCACGAGCGTCGCCTGCTTCACGGCCACGCCCCAGGTTGCCCAGGCGGCAGACGCGCCCGCAATCACCGATATGACCGAGCAGGATTATCAAGCCCTGGGTCTGGGCACGAGCGAGGACATTCCGGCCGATACCGTTGGCCCCTATTCCACTGATACCCCCACGACGTTTGCCACGCGCAGCGAGGTCTATATGGCAGCTAACGGTAGCCATGGCAATCGCTACACTCTGCGCGACAAGCTCGAGAACGTCGAGCGCGGTGACATTGGCGGCAGCAGCAAACTCACCGATGGCTATGGAAGTGTGTGGGGCGCCGCAAAGTTCTGGCAAAACGTCAACAACTTCGATACGAACAGCGATCTCTACAAGCATAGCGACTACGGTGGCGGCACCTGGTCGTACCTAAGCAACAATGAGTCCTCAACAGTACTCGCCAACGACAACAACGGTTTCTCGGGCATTCACGCCACGAGTGTTGAGTTCTGCAGCGACGCCAGCACGGGCAAAAAGAGCCGCGTTGCCGAGCTCCGTGCCTACGACGACAGTTCCTCCACGACGATTGACGGCAAGTCATACGCCGGAAAGGTTGAGCTGGTCCTCTACTCGTTTAGCAACGGGCGTACGCGCACTCTCGACACACACCTGCCGGTGACGGTCAACACTAATTATGATGTACGAAGGCCGTTTTAAGTACCTGGATGCCGGTTACCTGCAAGAGCACGACGCCGTCTTTGATGTCGAGGCGGGCGATGTCGATGGCGACGGCGTCGACGAGCTTTTTGTCTACGCGGGCTGCTATGTCGACGAGAACGGCGTGCGCAAGGCTGTAGTCGACATGTATGACTTGGGGGGCGGCAACTGGAAGCAAAGCGTCGTCAAGATCGATGCCGGTAACGCCGCGGATTACACCACGCACAACAAGGGCGGGAACGACTCCTGGACGCAGCTTCAGTCAGCTCCTGTCGTTTCGCTAGCGGCCGGCGACCTCGATCGCGATTTTTGCGATGACCTCGCCATCGTGGTCTCGGCACCCTACGGCAAGAAGAATATTGATAAGTCGACGCATTGCGAGCTGTTTTCGTGGGATGCATCCAAGGGTGCGCTCGTCCATGTCGATGCTCTGGGCGACGCGGGCGCAATCTCCCTCTCCGCGAACGGCAAGACCATGGTCGCTGCGAATGCGACGTTCGGCACGTTTGCCGCCTACGATGAAGAAGGAAAGAAGACGGGTGAAACCGTCACGGGCCTTATTCTTGCGGGCTATGACTGGCAACGCAGCGCTTTTGATTACGGCGCTTCTGACGGCAGCAAGGGGCTGTACGGCGCGCTGTACCGCTACGCGTATTTTGACTCGGAGTCTGGCGAGTTCAAGCTTTCCGATTGCAAGGAATACAGAGACGGGCTCCTCGCCTCCTATGGGCTGATGCATGTGCCCAACAGCGCATGGAAGGATAGCGCTCAGGATAAGCGCTATCCGTGCACCTTGGCGCCTGTTGCCCTTGCCACTGCCAACCTTGACGGCCTGTCCGAGCAGCTGGCGGTCGACGAGGTGCTCGTGGGCGGCGATGTGTTCCGCGACTTTGCCTGCAACACGGCACAGAGCGGGGCTCAGGGCTTGGGGTCCATGGTCGGAACCATGAGCATGAGCGGTCAGCAATACAAAAGCAGCAACAAGCATGACCACAAGGGTATAGAGCAGGTGTGGATCAGCGACGTCAAGGCGGGCAGCGTCTCGGGTTCGGACCGCTATAACGAGAACTTTATCGCCGTGGTGGGCAAGCACCGCGACGAGGACCTGCGCAAGAACGATGACTACTATTGGATGACCGCCTCGCATTTTTCGCTCGACGAGAACGGAAAGGTGCGCCGCGGCGAGGAGCAGGTGATTAGCGAGAGCAACCGTCGCGGCACTACCTACGGCACATTTATCTCGCTCGCGCTGCCCGATGTCGACAACGACAGCGTCAAGATCACGTACAAGGACCGCTACAAGGTCTATACCAACCCGCGCGTGCTTGCCGTGCTGCAGGATGCGCCCTATGTTGAGGATCTGGAGCAGGCATACGGCTATCTGGTGTTGGGCGGCACGTCATACGGAGAGGAAAAGGGCACGGGGACATCCCAGGGCTATACCATTGGCGCCGAGTTGGGCGTTGCCGTCGAGGTGCAGACCGGTCCGCCCCTGGTCGCGATGAATGCTTCAGTCGATTTTGCCGCCGAGGGATGCTATGACTACCGGAGCGAGCGCACGGTCAGCGCAAGCGTAAGCTATGAGTCGCATGCCGGCGAGGGTGACAAGGCCGTGCTCTACACGATTCCGATGGTCTATTACGAGTATGAGATCGAAAATGAGGAAACTGGTGGCAAGGGCGTGATGGCGGCGCCCGTGTCGCTCGGCGCGCAGACCTCGGTCGTTAATGTCGAGGCCTATGACCGCATTGCCAAACAGCACAATATGACGCCGCTCAGCTACTTTTTGACCAACCGGTCGGGAGAACCCGGAACCTATCAAACGACGCTCAACGGCGAGACTCCCGTTGGGGATTCCTTTGGCCTGGGCAAGCCTGGCGTAACGCGCGCCTACACGCACGATGGGTTTAACGGCGCCGCCGCGCAGTCGGGGGCGAGCATTGAGCAGACCATCGAAGTCGAGGAGGGCAAGGAGCAGGAGCTCGAGCTCGGCTTGACGCTGAACGGCAGCGTTGTCATGGGCGCGAAGCTCGCAAAGCACGAGTTGTTTGGCGGCCTGTGCTTTGGTGCCAACGCCGGCTTTACTACGGGTAACTCCTCGAGTGAATCGACCGAATACGGCGGCACCGTCGACAACCTGCCCGAGGCCGCGCAGGGCAAGTACGGTTTTGTGTGGCGTCTGGGCGTCAACGCGGTGGATGTCGACAAGTTCGAGGCAGACTCGGGCGACAAGCTCGGCACCAAGGACACCGACCAGTTCTGGATCGTGGGCTATGACGTTAAGGACGTCGAGATGCCCGACGCGCCGGCCGTGACGGGCTTTACGGCAAACGCCGTCGATTCGACCAGCGTTACGTTTAGCTGGGACGATGTACTCGCAAACAAGAGTGGCTTTAGCTACGGCGTGGGCATGCTGCAGAGCAATGCGGCGGATGCGGTCGTCAATAGCTGGAAGATTGCCGACAACACGCAGACCTCGCTCAAGTGGGATGGGCTGCAGCCCAATACGGAGTATCGATTCGCCATCGCCGCCGTTAAGAATGGATCCACGACCGAAACAGGTATTCGCTCGGCAATCATCACGGTCAAGACCATGCCCGATGGCATGACGATGACCGTGAGCGGACCTGCGGCGGATGCTGCGGAGGGGTCGGATCTTGGATACGACTCTTCGGTTGAGCGCACGGCGGGAAGCCACCTGACGCTCTCGGCGATTGGCCATGTGAAGCAACTCGGTGCCGACGATAGCGAAACAGGGCTGGCACCGACCTATATGTGGTACCGCAAGGGCCGCGGCGAGACAGAGTTTAAGCTCGTGGGTGCCGATGGCAACCTCGCGGCTGGAACGGCCTCAAAGCTCGAGATTGACCTGACCGCAGACGATGACGGTGCGCAGTATTACTGCCACGTGGGATACAACGAGGTGGGCCTCGACACCGGCACGACGCTCGTGAATATCGAGGCCGAGGAGACGGCGCTCACAACGGTGAACGCCACCCCGATCCGCACGCGCCGCCTGTTCTCACAGGCAAGTGCGGGCGCCAAGAAGTTCCTGGACCATACGCTGGTAAACACCGCCGGCCCAACCGATTCCGAAGGCTCAAAGGACCCCGAGACTCCTGAGACCCCGACGAACCCGGACAAGCCCAAGTCCGACAACGGAGCTAAGACCGACACCAAGGTCAAGACTACGACCACAGCGAAGAACCTCGCAAACACCGGCGACCAAACATTCGCCCTAGTCGCCACCGCAGCAGCAGCGGGAGCAACGCTCGTAGTGATAGCCCTCATCATGCTGATCAAGCGCCGCAAGACCCACTAGTAGCCAGTCGAACATATCGACAACCCAAAAACCCGGGTAGCCAAAAACAGGCCACCCGGGTTTTCTGTTGAGTGGAGACTCCGCAAGCGGAAACTGCATCCCACAATTAGCGCCCGGAACGGGACACATTTTCCGTCAAGCCCTCATCCGGAAAATCCATCCCAGTTTGAGCGCCCAGACCGGGACGCACTTTCCCAAAGGGTCCTCAACGGGAAACTGCGTCCCATAATTAGGCCGAGAAATGGGATGAACTTTCCCAATGAGAGCCAACCGGAAACCACGTCCCAGAATCAGCCCCCAAAGTGGGACGCACTTTCCCAACGAGCCTCAACCGGAAAATACATCCCGGAATCCAGCTGAATAGTGGGACACACTTTCCCAATCAGGTCCCAAGCGGAAACTGCATCCCATTCCAGACAAGAATTCCGGGACACGCTTTCCGGATGCAAAAAAGGCCACATGACGTGGCCTCCGTCTTGCGCAGGACTGTCCGAGCAGGGAACCTTATATGCCTCCGCCCGGACAGACGTTTCAGTTATAAACTCGCAGCTAGCTGCTACTTGATCTTGGTTGTGCCCGGCGCCAGGTTGGGGTCGGTCTCGTTGGCCTCGGTCTGGAAGTGCTCGGTATAGACGTTCTTGCCGTCGCGGAACATCTCGTAGTACTGCATCTTGGCGTAATCCTCGCGCGCCTTGGTGGCGGCAGCGGCGGCAGCGTCGTCACCGGTGACGTTGGAGGAGAGCGCCCAGCGCAGGCTGGCGTCCTCGTAGCCGACCGAGTTAATGGCGGGCAGCGACTCGCGCAGCGTCATGTGCGCCTTCTGGTAGTCGGTCAGCGGGGCGCCGATCAGCTGCATAAGCTGCGTGGACAGGTAGTTGGTGGACAGGTCATCGATCTCGCTCGTCTGGTCGCAGCCGGCAACGTCGTAGTTGGCCCAGATGATGTAATCGGTCTGCCACAGGCGCTCCTGGTGGGTGGCGTCGTCCTCGTCGGTAAACCACTTGTCGTTGAACTTGGACGGGAAGAACGGCTGATGGTCGCCCCAGAACACCACGACCACCTTGCGATCGAGTTTGTTCAGGGCGTTGAGGAAGTAACGCAGCGCCTGGTCGGACTGCTCGATGCACGAGACATACTCGTCGACATCGGAGAGCGTGCCGTCCTCGACGGTCTTGGCGTCCAGATCGGTCGTGTCGATATTCAGGTGCATCTGCTTGTCGACCGGCAGCAGGCCCGTGTCGTAGCCCGAGTGGTTCTGCATGGTCACGTCGAAGATAAACTGCGGATCGGCGTTCTGGTCGAGCAGCTCAAGAATCTTGTCGTAGGTCGCCTGGTCGGTCACCATGTCGCGCAGGGTGTCGGCTCCCTGGAAGTCGTTGATGGACAGGAACTGGTCAAAGCCAAAGTCCTTGTAGACGTTCTCGCGGTTCCAGTTGGTTGCGTGGTTGGGGTGCATGGCCGTGGTGGAATATCCGAGCGACTTGAACTGCTCTGCCAGATTCCCGGTCGTTTCCATGTTGTAGATGGTGTAGGGGTACACGCCCGAGCCCAGGTTGGCCATGGAGTTGCCGGTCATAAACTCAAACTCGGTATTGGCGGTGCCACCGCCGTAGGCGCTCACGTAGAGCTTGCCGCGGCTGAGGCAGTTGGACAGGTTCTTAAAGTACTGCGGTCCCTCGTAGCCGGCGCGCATGTTCTGGTAGATCGAAAGATCCGAGAAGGTTTCGTTCATGATGGCGATGACCGTGGGCTTCTCACTGTCGAACTGCTCCTGGGCGGCAGTGCGGGCGTCGCTTGTGGCGGCATCGGACTTGTCGTAGGCCTTGGCGTACTTTTTGAGCGTGACCTTGGCGTCGTCGGCGGAGTAATCGGCGGGTTTGGGCGGCTTGATGGACTGCGCTGCACTAATAAAAGCAGGCAGGTAGCCCTCGCGCCAGTAGCTCTCGAGCGGGCGCCAGGTATAGACGGTGATGCCGAGGGTGTTGTAGTAGTCGATAAGCGTGACGTGCGCGGTCACGCCGCCCAGGCAAAGCACGGCGACGAGCAGGTTGGTGAGCAGCATGCGCTTGGCGTTGGCGGCACCCTTCTGACGGTGCGGTGCTACCAGGCCGGCGTACTCGCATAGCAGCATGGCGATGGCGGTAAAGCCCATGGACAGCACGCAGAACAGCGAGATCGAGAAGGTGTAGCCGTTGCCGGCGACCGCGGCGGCGGTGGAGATGGCCGAAAGGTCGCCCGGCTGGATGGGCATGGATTTAAACGTGATGACGAAGAACTCGGCAATGCCTAGGACAAAGAGGGCGAAGGCCAGGACCGCGGGAGCCGCGCCGTGGCGCTGGAACAGGAAGAAAAGGCCGCTCATGAGTGCGGTGATGATAGCCCACTCGAGCAGGATGCACAGGGGGTAGACCCAGGTAAAGTCGTGGTTGGACGAGACCTCCATGCCCAACAGCGCAAAGACGCCGGCGAGCAGCAGGCACAAGACGGCGGCGACGAGCGGTTTGCCCACAAAGGCGCCGCGCAGGCGGGCGAGCTTGCCGGTGGGGGCGGGGACGTCGGGCTCGGCGAACGCAAAGACGCGCGGAGCGATGCGGTCGCGGGCGATGCTGGCCCAGGCGCAACCGGTGAGAATGGCATTGGTCAGGATGAGCATCACAAAGGCGAGCGGCTCGTTTTGGGCGACGAGGCCCACGGCGCCCCAAATAGTCAAAAAGACCTGGAACAGACCAAAGGCGACGCTCCAGGCGATAGCGCCCTTGGCAACGGCGCCCGACTGCGCGCGAATGGCCTTGGCCTCGCGCAAGACAAGGTAGACGGTCGCCGCAAGACCGACGAGCGAGATGGCGGCTGCGAACATGCTGAGACTCCTCACAAACTTAAAACCTACGAAAGCGGGGGTTTACCCGATTGTTACCAAGATATGCGCTGCAATTGGTGGCTGCGCACAACAACCAGCCATATTAACGCGCACGTGTGGCGGTGTGGCGCAATGTAGTGGCGACCTGCGCGATAATGGACGGGAATTACACGGAAACGTAAAGGCTTCTTAAAGAAATGGCGAGGGTAGGGCGATGAGCGAGCAGGTTTGCAAGGCAGACATGGGCGATGACGGAGCTGCGGTCGTGGATACGTATGGCTATCCGGTCGAGACCACGGGCAACGCGGTGCTGGACACTTTGGAGCATCGCTCGTCTACGCGTGCCTTCGCGCGCGATGACGACGACCGTCCCGTGGCGGTGACCGACGAGCAGCGCGCAGCGATTCTGCATGCGGCGAGCCGCGCGCCGTCGGCGGGCGCCATGATGATGTATTCCATCGTCAGTATTCGCGAGCAGGCTACGCTTGACCGTCTGGCCGACCTGTGCGACCACCAGCCCATGATCGCCAAGGCGCCCTGGGCACTAATATTTGTGGTCGATTATGCCAAGTGGATCGATCTGTTTGAGCACGTGGGCTGCTTTGAGCCCGAGTTTGTCGAGCGCACGGGCAAGGCACCCCGCCGTGCACCGGGTCTGGGCGACTTTGCCATCGCGGCGCAGGATGCCGTGATCGCCGCTCAAAACGCCGTGGTTGCCGCCGAGGCCCTGGGCCTGGGGAGCTGCTATATCGGTGATATCGTCGAGAACGCGGAGGAAGTTGCCACGCTGCTGGACTTGCCTCCCTATA
This sequence comes from uncultured Collinsella sp., assembly GCA_958423535.1. Classification (GTDB taxonomy): domain Bacteria; phylum Actinomycetota; class Coriobacteriia; order Coriobacteriales; family Coriobacteriaceae; genus Collinsella. Next base: position 17,228 of record CATZRJ010000020.1, on the reverse strand, counting down.
CCATGCCGCTGTCGATGCTCATCATCGGCACGCCCCGTAAGGAGCGTCCGGCGATCGCACATCCCGTGGTGAACCTGGTGCACGAAGAGCGCTACCGCCGCGCGGACGACGCGACCATGGATGCACAGGTGGCCGAGATGGATGCGATGTTTCGCCCGCATGCCCGCGAGGTGGGCGAGCGCGTGGTGGATATCTACACCCGCAAACACACCAGTCCCTTTATGGCCGAGATGAGTCGCTCCATGGAGTGGTGGTTCAAAAACTGGCTCGGAAAATGACGAATGTGACAAGGGAACAGTCCCTTTGTCACATTCCATATCGCCGCGGTAGCCTAAAGACTGTATAAATCTTTATCTAGCTGGGAAAACAGTGCATTAAAACATGGGCCGATTACCTATAATCCCCTCGAACGTTAAAGTTGGGAGGAAACCGGCTTATGGAACAAAAGGCCAAGGAGGCAGCCTCGCACGCTGCGATTCCTGTGAGCATCTCGGCGATGCTCGTCACGCTGGGCGTGGTGTATGGCGATATCGGCACCAGCCCCATGTATGTAACCAAGGCACTCGTTGCCGGCAACGGCGGCATCGGAAGCGTCACGGAGGAGTTCGTGCTCGGCGCGCTCTCGCTCGTCGTATGGACGGTCACGCTGCTGACGACCGTCAAGTACGTGCTCATCTCGCTGCGCGCCGACAACCATGGCGAGGGCGGCATCTTTGCTCTGTACAGCTTGGTTAAGCGCTGCGGCAAATGGCTCATCATCCCCGCCATGCTGGGCGGCGCGGCACTGCTCGCCGATGGCATCCTCACGCCCGCCGTTACCGTGACTACGGCTATCGAGGGCCTGCGCACCATTCCGGCAGTCCATGCTGTGTTGGGCGACGATCAGGGCCGCGTCGTGGCCATCACACTTGCCATCATCATTGTGCTCTTCTTGGTGCAGCGCATCGGCACGGCCAAGATCGGCCGTGCCTTTGGCCCCATCATGACGCTGTGGTTTCTGTTCCTGGGCGGCACGGGTCTGTTCTTTGTCTTCCAGCACCCCGCCGTGCTGCTGTGCCTCAACCCGGTGCGCGGCATCGCCTTTTTGCTGAGCCCCAACAACCACGCGGGCATCATGATTCTGGGCAGCTGCTTCCTCGCCACCACCGGTGCCGAGGCGCTCTACTCCGACATGGGCCACGTCGGCCGCGGCAACATCTACGCCACCTGGCCGTTCGTTAAGTGCTGTCTGCTGCTTTCCTATATGGGCCAGGGCGCTTGGCTTATGAACAACGCTGCCAACCCCGAGCTCATGGGCATTGCCGACCTCAACCCGTTCTACCAGATGCTCGCCCCGGGCCTGCGCCCGTTTGCCGTCGGCCTTTCCACCGTCGCGGCCATCATCGCCTCGCAGGCGCTCATCACCGGCGCATTCTCGCTGGTGTCCGAGGCCAGTCGCCTGGACCTTATGCCGCACATGCAGGTCTTCTACCCTGCCGAGACCAAAGGCCAGCTCTATATTCCCATGGTCAACAACGTCATGCTCGTGGGCTGCGTCATCGTGGTGCTGCTGTTCCAGAACTCGGCGCATATGGAAGCCGCCTACGGCCTGGCCATTACGCTGACCATGATGTGCACCACGCTGCTGCTCTTCTTCTACCTGCACGAGGAGCGCAAGCTCAAGGTTGCTCCGTGGATCTTCGCGGCCTTCTTCCTTTTGCTCGAAGGCTTCTTCTTCGTGAGCTCGCTCACCAAGTTCTTCCACGGCGGCTACTTCACCATCCTTATGGCTGCACTCATCATGGGCATTATGGTGTGCTGGTACAACGGCACGGCGGTCGAGCAGCGCCAGTTTACGCTGCTGCCGCTGCGCAGCTACCTGCCGCAGCTCAAGCGCCTGCGCGACGACGACCGTTACGAGCGCATGAGCGACAACATCGTGTACCTGACCAAGGACACCCATACCGACTACATCGACCGCGATATCGTCTATTCGATCTTGGATAAGCATCCCAAGCGTGCCCACGCCTGGTGGTTTGTGAATGTCGAGACCATGGACGAACCGCATACCTTTGCCTATTCGGTCGAGACGTTCGGCACCGACTACGTGTTCCGCGTGCATCTGTACCTGGGCTACAAGATCAACCAGCGCGTCAATGCCTACCTGCGTCAGGTTGTTCAGGACCTGGCTGTCACCGGCGAGCTGCCGCCGCAGACGCATGACTACTCGGTCTACAAGGATCCGGGTAACATCGGCACGTTCAAGTTCGTCCTGATCCGTAAGCTTCTGGCGCCCGAAAGCGATGTGGAGCCCAGCGAGCGCACGGCCATCACGCTCAAGTACATCATCCGCCGCGCCGCCGGCACGCCCGCGCGTTGGTACGGCCTGGAGAACTCCAACGTGAGCTTTGAGTACGTGCCGCTGTTCACCAAGTTCAAGGCCGTGAATAAGATGCAGCGCCTGGCTCCCAACGAGCGGCCGTAGTCGACGCTCGAGGTTTGTCTGCGAACGGGCGGGTTTGTATTGACGGGGATTGAGTCCTGGGAGGAAACCATGGATGCAAAGGTGCTTGACGGTTGCGATCTTGCGACCGAGCTGGTGCGTGAGGTACGCGCCGATGCTGCCGAAGATCGGTTCTTTACGAATCGGGCCAACATGGATATGGCCGACCGCGTGATTTCGATCGTGGTGACGGTGCTTGTCGCGGCGTGCGTGTGCGCACTGCTCGCGCACGTGCTGTTTGTCTAACGACCGCAGGTTGCAAAGGCTATACACTTGGAACCACCACAAGGGAAACCACCACAAAGGTGCCTGTCCCCTTTGTGGTGGTTTTTGTTTTTGAGAGAGGGGCGGGACGCTGATGGACGTCCGTACGGACGGCGATATTGCCGATAGCTTTTGGTGGCGGCGCACAACGCTGACGCGCCGCACTCCTCTGTATGACGCCTGCGTATCGGTGGGGCTGCTGGTCGCGGCGACGATTGTGGGCGCGCTGCTCGACCATCCGGGTCTCGCGCCGAGCATCATGATCGTCTATGTGTTCGCCGTTCAGCTGTGCGCATTCTTTACCTGGAGTCGCCTGTATTGCTTGCTGAGCTCGGCTGCCGCCGTGGCGCTCTACAACTTTTTGTTTGTCGACCCGCGCTACTCGCTGTCGCTTATCGACCGCGGCTATCCCGGCATGTTCTTCATCATGTTCGTGGTTTCGCTTGTGTCGAGCTCGATTGCGTTGGCCCTGCGCCGCGCCTTGGCACAGGCTGCCGCCAGCGACCGCCGCACGCATATGGTGCTCGAGACCAACCGCATGCTGCAGCGGTGCGCCGATCAGCATCAGATCGTTCACGCCATGGCCACGCAGCTGGCGCGTCTTTCGGGCTGTCCGGTTGTGTGGTACAGCGCCGACGCCGAGGGCGATGACCTGCTGCCGCGTGCGACGTACACGGCCGTGGGCGATGCCGCCCCGGTGCACGAGCTGGCGCCGCAGATGCCGCCGAGGCTCTCGGCGTCCGCCTACGTGGGAACGCCGCTCGACGCCACGTTTGGCGGTTCGGCGTTTTATGGCATCTACCTGACGGTTCGCACGGGCGACGGCTTCGTGCGCTCGGGCGACCCCGCCTCGGTGGTGGGCGTGCTGGCTATCGTTGCCGAGCCCGACGTGCTGACGCACGAGGAGCGGACACTTGCCGATGCTATCGTGAGCGAAGGCGAGCTGGCACTCGATCGCGCCCGCGCCATGGAGGCCCGCGAGGAGGCGGCGGTGCTTGCCAAAAACGAGCAGCTGCGCGCCAACCTGCTGCGCTCCATCTCGCACGACCTGCGCACGCCGCTCACCAGTATTTCGGGCAATGCCGACGTGCTGCTCGACCAGGGCTCGACCGGCACCGCCGTGCTCGACGCCCAGACGCGCCGCGGCCTGCTCCTGTCCATTCGCTCGGATGCGCAATGGCTCAACGCTACCGTCGAGAACCTGCTTGCCATCACCAAGCTCGAGGGCGACGGTATGCATCTGTCGACTACGCTCGAGCTCATGGACGATATCGTCGAGGAGGCACTGCGCCATGTAAGTCCGGCCGTGCGCGAGCACGACCTTAAGGTGGTGCCGTGCGACGAGCCGGCGCTCGTCAACGTCGATGCGCGTCTGATGGTGCAGCTGGTGGTCAATCTGGTGAACAACGCCATCACCTATACGCCCGCAGGCTCGCATATCGTGATTTCGATTGGCGTCGACGATGGACGCGTGGCGTGCTCGGTGGCCGATGACGGCCCGGGCATTGCGCCCGAGGACCGCGAGCGGATCTTTGAGTCGTTCTACACCGCCAACCATGGTCTTGCCGATAGCCACCGCAGCGTGGGCCTAGGTCTTTCGCTCTGCCGCTCCATTGCGTTGGCGCATGGCGGTAGCATAGAGGTTGCCGCGGCGGACCCGCACGGCTCGGTCTTTACGATTGAGCTTCCCGTCGCCGACGTTTCGTTTGATAAGGAGTAGCGCTGTGCCGAACTCTGCCGTAAAACCGCTCATCTTGGTCGTTGAGGACGATCCCGCCGTTCGCAACCTTATCGTTGCCGCGCTCGAGGCGCACGGCTTGCGTCATATGGCTGTGGAGACCGCCCATGCCGCCATCGCCGCTGCCTCATCGCAGACGCCGAGCATCGTGCTGCTCGATTTGGGCCTGCCCGATATGGACGGCGTCAAGGTGGTGGAGTCGGTGCGCACATGGTCGGGCATGCCGATCATTGTGGTCTCGGCACGCAGCGAGGATGCGGACAAGATCCGTGCGCTCGATGCCGGCGCCGACGACTACCTGACCAAGCCGTTTTCGGTCGAGGAGTTGCTCGCGCGCATTCGCACGACGCTCAGGCGTCTTTCGTATGCGCAAACGGGCGGCGTTGCCTCCGAGGGCTCGTTCGATACCGGCGAGTTGCATATCGATTTTGATGCCGGCATCGCCACGATGGATGGCGAGGAACTGCATTTGACGCCGATCGAGTACAAGCTCCTGTGCCTGCTGGCGCATAACGCCGACAAGGTGCTGACGCACCAGTTTATCCTGCACGAGATTTGGGGCACGGCAACTAAGAGCGACCTGGCGAGCCTGCGTGTCTTTATGGGCACGCTGCGCAAGAAGATCGAGTCCGACCCCGCGCACCCGCGCTATATCCAGACGCATGTGGGTATCGGTTACCGCCTGGTCACCCAAGGGTAGGACGGCGTCCGCCATCCCACTATGAGTTGCGGTGAAATACGGTCTAAATTTGCCTAATTCCAGGCAAAGCAGTCCGTATTCCACCGCAACTTTGTTATTTGCCCTTGGGCTTGCTGGCGTAGAACTTCTTCTTTTTGGACTTGCCGGCAGGGGAGGGTTTGCCGGCAAAGTTTGATTTGCCGTTGCCGGCCTGCGTGTGCGCGGGCGCTGCTGCACGAGGCTTGCGCGCCTCGGGGTTGCGCAGCTCCTCGGTACGCTCGGCAATCTCCTCGGCGCTAAAGCCGACCTCGGCCATGGCGTCCTCGATGGGCAGGCGACGCACGATGTAGCAGTGGTGCACCTTCTGGTTGCGCGCGAAATCCTCGGGGATGGTCTGCGCCGTAATGTCCTGTAGCACCACGCCCGCGCGCGCGAGCTTGCGCGTCTCGGGGCGGAAGCCGCGCAGGTTACAGCTAAAGATGGCATGTCCGCCCTGTGCAAGCAGGCGAGATACGCCGGCCAAAAGCTCAACATGGTCGCGCTGGACATCCCAGGTACGGCGGCCCATCTTGGACGAGTTCGAAAACGTGGGCGGGTCGACAAAAATCAGGTCCCAGCGGTTGCGCGTCTGGCGCTGGTCGCGAATCCAGGCAAGCACGTCGTCGCGCACAAAATGATGCTGCGGACCAACAAAGCCGTTCTGGCGCATATTGCGCTCGGCCCAGTCCAGGTAGGTGTTGGAAAGGTCGACTGTCACGGTTTCCTCGACGCCGCCGTCGGCCGCATAGCAGGTGGCGGTGCCGGTGTAGGCAAACAGGTTGAGGAAGCGGCGCGCCTGCTTGGCGTGCTCGCGCACTAGGTTGCGGGTGACGCGGTGATCCAGGAAGATGCCCACATCCAGATAGTCGTCAAAGTTAACGGCAAAGGTGAGCCCGCCCTCTTCGATGAGCGGCAGGCGACGGCGCGCGATGTTGGCGCGCTCGCCTGATGCGCCCTTACCGGCGCCCTGCTTGCCGTACTGCGAGCCGCCGCGCGAACGCATGCGGGCCTTGGCGTGCACATGCTCGGCGGGAACATCCAAGATACGCGGCGCGATGGCCAAGATGTCGAGCATGCGGGCCTGGGCCAGCGCGGGGTCGATGGTCTTGGGCGCGGCGTATTCGGCGATGACGAGCCAGCGTCCCGGCGTCTGCGGGCAGCCCTCGTACAGATCGATGGCGGCGGAGTAATCGGGCAGGTCGGCATCGTAGACGCGGTAGCAGCTCACGCCCTCGCGCTTGGCCCACTTGCGGCGCAGACGGGCATTCTTGCGCAGGCGGTTGGCGAACTGCTCGGACTCTGGGATGAGCACGGGCAGCGGCTTGCCGTCGCCCAGGTCGAGCATGGCGGCAGGCTCGGGCATGGGGGTGCCGGTGGCGTTGTCGTTGACTTCGTCGACATCCGCAACCTCGGCCTCGGCATCCGCACAGGTCGCAGTCTCAAACGCTGCGGCGGCGTGGTCGAGCGAAGGCCAGGCTTCGACGGTCGCTTCCTCGTTGTTGGGCATGACGGCGATCGAACGCTCGGGCTCGGCGTGGAGCGCGCGGGCCAGCAATCCGTCGCGGGTGAGCGCGGCGACCGGCGCCGCGGCAAGCTCGGGCGCGCGGCGCAGCTCACCGACCAGCGTCATGGCGTCATGCATGAGCGAAAGCGGGGTCTCGGTGGTGTCTGCGACCACGGCGGCACCGGCGACGGCGCCCGCGTGGTCCAGTACGGTTGCGGACTTGGCGGCGCAAAAATCGACAAAGCGCTTGTAGCCGGCGCACTTAACCATGCGCTCGGCAGTCTTGCGGGCGGCGGGGTCAACATCCGCGGCCACGATGCGTGCCTGGCGCTCGCGTGCTGCCGTCTCGCGCTCGCGTGCCTCGGCAAGCAACTGCTCCCACAGAGCGGCGTCGTGCAGCTGCCAGCCCTCAAAGCCCCAGCGCTCGCGTGCGGCGCCCGGGGCGCGGTCGGACAGGATATTCACTGCCTCCAGCAGCAGACCGCCGCCGGCGCACGAGGCGTCGACCAGCGTGGGAAGGGCTTCGTTCTCGTAATCATCGGCCGTCAGCTCGCGCTCGCACAGTGCGGCCCAGCCGGCCTGCGCCAGCACCAGGGCGGCGTAGTCGGGGCGCAGCACGTGCGCGCCCTCGCCGGCGCGGGTCGCTGCGGGCGGCAGGCGTTTGAACAGCGGGTCGCCCGAAAGGTCCAGGCTAATGCTTGCGCGGCGCTGACGCAGCGAAAGCAGCAGGTGAACGTCGGGATCGGCGGCATCGACGTCGGCACGACGGCCCGTGGTCTCGGCCAGACGGTCGCACAGCGCGTCCTTGGCGCGCAGGGCCGAGAAGCGCGTGTTGCGCAGCTGCTCGGTCACGCCGCGGGCGGTGATGGCGATGGTGGCGCCGGGGCGGATGATGGTCTCCCAGGTGATGTCGTAAACGCTATCGTACAGTTCGTCGGCATCCTGCGCCTCAAAGCGCCCGAGCACCGCAAACACGCGGCTCGCTAGGCGCGACCACAGACAGGCGCGGTAGCCTTCTTCGAGCTCGCCCTCAAATGTAGCGCGGCCCTTCAGCCGGCGAACATGCGAAAGCCCGAGGCGTTTAAGCTCATCGGCGAGTGCGGACTCAAAGCCCTCGGGGCAGCTTGCGTAAAATTCCATGGGTGACCTCTCTGGTTGCGTCGCTCCATTATATGATGGATACTTCGTTTACTCTCGCCCCCGAAAGGAACCCATATGATTGATGCGTGCCCCGATTCCGCCGTGCTCTTTTTTGACGTGGACGGCACGCTGACGTCGTTCGATCCCGACAACATGACCGACAAGGACTTTTCGGCGGTTCACCCCTCGCAGACGGTCGTCGAGGCGTTTCATCGTCTGCGCGACGCGGGACACCAGGCATTTATCTGCACGGGTCGTCCCCTGTGGCTCATCGCGGACAGCTTGCGTGCGCTCGACCCCGCGGGCATCGTTGCCATGGCAGGCGCCACGCTCGAGGTCGAGGGCCGCGTGGTGCATGAGGACTGCTTTGACGAAGACATTGTTGCGGAGCTCGCTCGCCGTATGGCCGCGGCAGGGATTGAAGCCTTTTTCGAGACCAACGTGGCTACTTTTGCCCTGGAACCCGCGGGCGTTGAGCAGTCGTCTCTGATCGGCACTTCTGTGGTGCACAGCACCGAGGAAATGCGCGTCGACGGTCGTCTGCGCGTGGGCAAGGTAGGCATCGTCGCGAGCGACCTGGCTCGCGTAGCCAACGATGATGGCTTTATCGATCGCGAGTTTGAGCTGTGCAACACCGGTGGTCAGAATCGCGAGCTGAGCCCCAAGGGCATCGACAAGGGCGTGGGCGTGGCGCGAGCACTGGCGTATCTGGGCCGCGAGGGAAATGCGCGCACCTTTGGCTTTGGCGACTCGGGCAACGACCTGGGCATGCTCGCCGCCGTCGAGACGGCCGTGGCCATGGGCAACGCCATGCCCGAGGTCAAGGCACTCGCCGACTACGTGACCGACGATGTCGCACACGACGGCACCGTCACCGCCATGCACCACTTTGGGTTGATTTAATAAATGGCCGGGTCGCCCGCAGTGGGGGGCGACCCGGCCATTTGAGCTATTTTGCAATATAGAGCTTGGGATGACTGCGACTGCTCTCGATCGCCGCCGTCATGATGCCCTCGTCGTCTCCATCAACGATGATGCCATCGAGGTCATCGATCTGCGCGGACTGATAAAAACTGGTCTTGTTGAACTTTCCCTGGTCAACCATCATGTAACCCTGGTTTGAGTTGGTCAGGTACATATGCTTGATCATGGCTGAGAAGTCGTGCTCGACGGTAAAACCGTGGTCGGGGTGGAAACCGTCGGCACTGACAAACGCCTTGTCGGCATGTAGTTTGCTCATGCAGTCGAGCGTTAGTGCGCCCGCGAGATAGAGGTGGCCCTTGCGCACGGAGCCGCCCAACAGCACTACCGAAGCATTGGGGAGATTGAAACTGGCGTAGTTCGCGATTGCAAGATCGCCGGTGATAATGGTGATCTTACGCTTGTCCATGAGGGCCTTAGCGAAGTAAAAGCCTGTGGTGCCGATATCAATTACCAGAACATCGCCATCATCAACAAGAGTTGCTGCGGTTGCGGCGATGGCCTCTTTGGCCTCGACTTGGACATTGATGCGCTCCTCGGGATACGAGATTGCGTTGGAGCGAGAAAGCGATACCGCTCCGCCGCGTACGCGACGCAGCTTGCCTTCGGATTCCAGCGAGACGAGGTCGTGTCGTGCGGTGACTTCCGAAACCGAAAAACGGCGAACGATGTCGGATACCGAGATATTTGGCTTTTCGGCCAGCCAGTTCATGATAAATCGCTGACGCTCGGCCGGTGAAAGGTCTGAAGTAGATGCCATATGCCGCTCCTTTTGAACGAAAGGCAAAAGATGCGCCTTTCGTAATCGAAATATAACGTATCGATATGAAAAGAACAAGGCAAAATCGAATGAATCAAATGAACGGAATGGCATGTCCCAAATGCATGCGTAGCAGATAGTTTGCACTTAAATTGCGTGTAGAGGGTCTTGTTCTGAAGGTGCCGCCCAAAAGAAGTACGTTCACACCCGATATTCGACCGTTCACGGAAAGTTGACAATTGAGCTTTCGATAGCTTTTGAAATGGTTTATAAAAGAAAACCGAAAAGCTTTTGAAACAAAGGAGAAGGCTTTCGATAGCAATAGTGCTAGATGAGAAAGGACCAAATATGGCGATCAAGGTGTTTGCCGACGGCGCTAACCTCGAAGGCATGCTTGACATGCATGACAATGGCAACGTTCAGGGCTTCACGACCAATCCTTCCCTTATGAAGGCCGGCGGCGTGACCGACTACCGCGCTTTTGCCAAGACGGTTCTTGAGCACATTACCGATGTGTCGGTTTCTTTTGAGGTTTTCGCTGATGACGAGGCTGGTATGGAAGCCGAGGCTCGCGAGATCGCAACCTGGGCAGACAACGTCTACGTTAAGATCCCGGCGCTCAACACCAAGGGCGAGTCTACTGCCGCGTTGGTCAAGCGCCTTTCTGCCGACGGCATCAAGGTGAATGTCACCACTATCTTCACGCCCGAGCAGGTCGACGAGTTCGTCGATGCCGTTTCTGCCGAGACCCCCTCTATTCTGTCCATCTTTGCCGGTCGCATTGCCGATACCGGCGTCGATCCGCTGCCCCTCATGGCGGAGTCCGTAAAGAAGGCTGCCGTTAAGCCTGCTGCCGAGGTTCTCTGGGCGTCTACGCGCGAGGTCCTCAATATCTTCCAGGCGGAGTCCGTTGGATGCCAGATCATTACGGTCCCCAATGCCATTCTTGCCAAGCGCAAGAATTTCGGGAAAGATTTGCTTGAGTACTCGCTTGATACGGTCAAGGGCTTTGCCCGCGACGTTCAGGCGCTTGGTTTTCATATCTTGCCCGAGGAGTAGGGGACGAGCATGCTGACCGATCTTCTTAAACCCGAGCTTGTTGCCTGCCACGTCGAGGCCTCCGACTGGGAGGAAGCGATCAGGGCATGCGGTAAGTTGCTCGTAGACGCTGGCAAATGCGACCAGAGCTATGTTGACGCCATGATTTCATCGGTTCACAAATTCGGCCCCTATATGGTCTTGGAAGAGGGCATCGCCATGCCCCACGCTCAGGCAGATGGCAATGTGAGCGAAGCGGGAATCTGTATCGTCACGCTTGACCCTGCCGTTGCGTTTGGACACGAGGATTTCGATCCGGTTCACGTGCTCGTGGGTATTTGCGCACCCGACCCCAAGGCTCATCTTGGCTGCTTGGCGGAGCTTTCGCAGATGTTCGAGGACGAGGACTGCGTTGCCAAGCTCAGCGCATGCGATACGCCCGAGCAGGTTTTGGAGACCATGCGTTCATTCTTTTAGGCCTTAATGGCACGGCGATGCGTCGCCGCTTTTGGATAGACGGAAAACCGTCACGTGTAGGAGAGGAAGGTTGCCATGCATATCATCACCGTATGCGGAAACGGCATCGGGTCTAGCCTGATGCTCGCTGGCAAAGTCGAGGAGCTTTGCGAGGAGGAGGGCATCAAGGCCGACGTTGAGTCTATGGACCTGAATGGTGCTTCTTCCGCAAATCCGGATCTGTTCATCACCGTTAAGGAACTCGCTCCCGAGCTCCACGGCAACGTTGTGATCGTTCGCAGCTATGTGAACAAGAAGAAGATCCGCGAAGACGCCCTCGAGGCAATCAAGGCGGCCGCCGCTAACGCCTAAAGCGGCACAAAAAAGGGCGGTTCCCTGTGGAAGAGGGAAACGCGCCCACGTTAGAGAGAAAGGAAGCGCAGATGCAAGCCATCCTTCCCATACTTGAGTTTATCCAATCGATTCTGACCAAGCCAGCATGGATCATGGGTCTATTTGCCTTTGTGGGCCTTGTCGCGCTTAAGCGTCCTGCCCACAAGGTGATGACGGGCACCCTGAAGCCCATTCTGGGTTACATCATGCTGTCTGCCGGCGCCGCTGTTGTTCAGGAGAACCTTGCTCCGCTGGGTACCTTCATCGAGACCGGTTTCCACATCACCGGCGTCGTGCCCAACAACGAGGTCGTCGTTTCGATGGCTCAGAGCGTCCTCGGCGTTCAGACCATGATGATCCTGATTCTCGGCTACGTCGTGAACATTATCATTGCCCGCTTTACCAAGTTTAAGTACATCTTCCTGACGGGCCATCACAGCATGTTCATGGCTTGCCTGCTGTCTGCCGTTCTGCAGGCATCTGGCTTCCAGGATGTCCAGCTTGTCATCGTGGGTGGCATGTTCCTGGGCCTCGTGAGCGCTATGCTTCCCGCCGTTGGTCAGCGTTTCACCGAGAAGGTTACCGATGGCGATGAAATCGCCATGGGCCACTTCGGTTCACTCGCCTATTACATCTCCGCTGCAGTCGGTACGCTTTTTGCTAAGGACGCCGAGGAGAACAGCACCGAGAAGATCGAGGTCCCCGAGAAGTTCTCCTTCCTGCGCGACACCACCATCTCCACGGCTCTTACCATGGCCTTCTTCTACCTGGTTACCGCTTTCGCCGCTTACATCGCAGATCCTGCGGTCGTTACCAAGACCGCTGGCGGCGACAATGTAATCGTCTACGCCCTGACCTGTGCCCTGTCCTTCGCCGTCGGTGTCACTATCGTCTACAACGGCGTTCGTATGATCCTTGCCGACCTGGTCCCGGCTTTCCAGGGCATCTCCAACAAGCTGATCCCTGGCGCTATCCCTGCCGTCGACTGCGCCGTCTTCTTCCCCTATGCTCCCACTGCCGTCATCCTCGGCTTTGTCGCTTCCTTCATCGGTGGCGTGGTCGGTATGTTCATCGTGGGCGCTACCCTGGGCATCTTCATCATCCCGGGCATGGTTCCCCACTTCTTCTGCGGTGCTACCGCAGGCATCTACGGCAATGCTACCGGCGGTCGCAAGGGCGCAGCTCTTGGTGCTTTCGTCAACGGCCTGCTCATCACCTTTGCCCCGGCCCTGCTCCTGCCCGTTCTTGACGTCTTTGGCTTCAAGAACACTACGTTCGGCGACTTCGATTTCTCTGTCATTGGTATTACGCTCGGCCGCGCTGCCGAGGCCTTCGGTACCACCGGTGTCTACGCGATTCTCGCTGTCCTTCTGGTCGTCGCCTTCGTCCCCAACTTCATCCACACCAAGGGTGCTGTGATCAATCACGTTGAGGAAGAGTAATCCAGGCGTACGTTAAGCCCTAATCGGGCGGAGCTCCGATAACCGGCTCCTACACGGAAGCGGTGACGTCTCAAATGAGGCGTCACCGCTTTTTGCTTTGGGGCGATTGTGAAAACGAGCCGGCAAGGCGCTGCTTCTGTTCCGTGAACGGAATCAACCGCGATGATCGGCAAAAACGTTTTGCCGCTGGGGCGTCGATATAAAAATGGTAAATCTGCAAAACCGTTCGCCGAGAAGATAAAAACCCGCAGCTCACGCCTTGATAAACATAGGTAAAGTGTTTAGCAGTTTATCGGCCGCATGCAAACGAAAGGAATCAGGCAGATGGCAATCAAGGTGTTCGCTGACGGTGCAAACCTCGAGGGCATGCTCGACATGTACGAGAACGGCAACGTTCAGGGTTTCACGACCAACCCGTCCCTTATGAAGAAGGGCGGCGTGACGGACTACCGCGCGTTTGCCAAGGAGGTCCTGGCCCACATCACCGATGTGTCCGTCTCGTTTGAGGTCTTTGCCGACGACGTCGAGACCATGGAGGTCGAGGCGCGCGAGATCGCTACCTGGGCCGACAACGTCTACGTCAAGATTCCGTGCGTGACCACCAAGGGCGAGTCCACCGCCGAGCTGGTTCGCAAGCTTTCGGCCGACGGCATCAAGGTCAACGTCACCACCATCTTTACGCCCGCGCAGGTCGACGAGATGGTCGAGGCCGTTGACGCCGAGACGCCGTCCATCATCTCGCTCTTTGCCGGCCGCATCGCCGATACCGGCGTCGATCCCATTCCGTTTATGACGGAGTCGGTCAAGAAGGCCGCCGTCAAGCCCAACTGCGAGGTCCTGTGGGCATCCACGCGCGAGCTCATCAACATTTACCAGGCCGAGGCCTGCGGTTGCCAGATCATCACGGTGCCCAACAGCATCCTGGCCAAGCGCAAGAACATCGGTCGCGACCCGTACGAGGTCTCGCTCGACACCGTGCGCGGCTTTGCCAAGGATATCGCCTCGCTCGGCTTCCACATCCTGCCGTAACGCGAACACTGGCTGCGCCGAGGGTTGTTCGCCCCGGCCTTTCCTTTCCCTATCGCTCACGCGCTTCGCGAGGGTCGCGCTAGGCAAAGGAAAGGCCGGGGCTACCGACACGAGCTTGCCGGTAGGTTGGTGATTGGCTTCCATATTCTGCCGTGGACAAAGGTACCCCCGCCTGCGCCGTGCAAAATTGAGAGTATTCAGCAAGGTAAAGGCTTTTACCAGCTAGATAAAGCACGGAACAGCCCCCGTTTTGGCTCTGACGACGCTAAAACGGGGGCTGTTTTTTGCTTTATCGTCTCTGACGGGCATCCGGAACGGCGGAATTTGCAGAATACTCGCGATTTTGCACGTCGCGAGAGGGGGTACCTTTGCTATAAGCGGTTTACTTCCCCTGCACCATGGTGAGGGAGATCTTCTTTCGGTCGCGATCGACCTTTTCGACCCACACCTTCACCGTGTCGCCGACGCGCACCACGTCGCTCGGGTGCTTGACGAAGCGGTTGGCCAGCTTGGAGATGTGTACGAGGCCGTCCTGGTGCACGCCCACGTCGACGAAGGCGCCAAAGTCCACAACGTTGCGCACCGTGCCCTTGAGCTCCATGCCGGGCTCCAGGTCGTCGATGGAAAGTGCCGTGCGGCTAAAGACCACCTCGGGCGCGTCGTCGCGCGGGTCGCGGCCGGGCTTTTTGAGTTCGTTAACGATGTCGATGAGCGTGAGGGTGCCGCAGTCTAGGTCGCTTGCCAGCGCCGAGATGCTGCCCAGGCGGCGCTCGATATCGGGTACGCCGCCACGGCTGAGCTCGCTTGCCGCCACACCGGCGCGCTCCAGGACGGCCGTTGCCACCTCGTAGCTTTCGGGGTGGACGCTCGTGGCGTCGAGCGGGTTCTTGCCGCCGCTGATGCGCAGGAAGCCCGCGGCGTTGAGGTATGCCTTGGGTCCCAGCTTGGGGACCTTCTTGAGCTGGTGGCGATCGGTAAAGGCGCCGTTTTCCTCGCGGTAGGCCACGATGTTCTTGGCCACGCTTGGCGTGATGCCCGATACGTATCCCAGCAGGCTCGCGCTCGCGGTGTTTACGTCGACGCCCACGCGGTTGACGACGTCTTCCACCACGTGGCCCAGGGTGCGCGAAAGCTCGGCCTGGTCAAGGTCGTGCTGGTACTGGCCAACGCCGATGGACTGGGGCGGAATCTTGACGAGCTCTGCCAGCGGGTCTTGCAGGCGGCGGCCCAGGCTCATGGCGCCACGCACAGTGACATCCAGGTCGGGATACTCCTGGCTTGCGAGCTCGGAGGCGGAGTACACCGATGCGCCGGCCTCGTTGACGATGGTGTATCGCAGCCCAGGAGCCTGCTCGGCGATGAACTCCGAGACGACTTCCTCGGTCTCGCGGCTGGCAGTGCCGTTGCCGATGACGATGGTGTTGACGCCGTCCTTCTTGACGAGGCGGGCGAGCTCGCGCTTGGTGCCGGCGACGTCGTGGCGTGGCTTGGTGGGGTAGACCACGCCGTGATCGAGCAGCTTGCCGGTCTCGTCCATGACGGCGACCTTGCAGCCGGTGCGGTAGCCCGGGTCGAGCGCGAGCACGCGGGCGCCGCGCACGGGGCGTGCCGAGAGCAGGCCCTCGAGATTCTTGGCAAAGACGTTGATGGCCTCGGTCTGGGCGCGAACGGTGAGTTTGGCGCGGGCCTCGCGCTCCAGCGAGGGAGCCATGAGGCGCTTGTAACCGTCAGCGATGGCGGCATCGAAGATGGGCGCGAAGACGCCCTGGCGGCGGGGCCAACGGCTGCCGAGGCGTGCCGTGGCGGCGGCGCTGTCGACGTTCACGCGCACGCGGAGCTTGCCCTCGCGCTCACCGCGGTCGATAGCCAGCACGCGGTGGTTGGGTATACGGCGCAGCGGCTCGTCAAAGTTGTAGTAGGGCTCGTAGGGAGTCTTTTCGGCGGGGTCGGTCGCCTCGACGACGATGTCGGCGGTGTTTTGCGTAAAGGCGCGCAGGTCGGCGACGTTCTCGGGGTCCTCGGCCACCGTCTCGGCCACGATGTCGGCGGCGCCGGCGAGCGCCTTTTCGGGTGTGTCGAAGCCGGCTTCCTCGTTGACGTATGCCGCGGCGGCGTCGAGCGCGCTGCCCTTGGCCGAGGCCTGCATGATGATCATGTTGGCGAGCGGCTCCAGCCCTGCCTCGCGGGCCTTCTGCGCGCGGGTCATGCGCTTTTTGCGGTAGGGCTTGTAGAGGTCCTCGACACGCTGGAGCTGCGTGGCCTCGCGAATCTGCTGCTCGAGTTCGGGCGTGAGTTTGCCCTGGGCGTCAATGAGCAGAATGACGTCCTCTTTACGCTGCTCAAGATTGCGCAGGTAGGACAGGCGCTCGTCGAGCGCGCGCAGGGCGACGTCATCCATGCCGCCCGTTGCTTCCTTGCGGTAGCGCGAGATAAAGGGAATGGTGTTGCCCTCGTCGATGAGCTTGACGGCCGCCTCGACGTTGGCGGCCTTAAGGTTGAGCTCGCGGGCGAGCTGGGCGATAAGATCCATGGGACTCCTTGCGTTTAAGGTGCGTTTGCAGCACAGGGCTACCAAGGATACCACCCGTCCCAAAAGGCTGTTTTGGGGCCGCGCCACGAAAACGGCCTATCTACTACGTTTTACCCGTAGGGGCTGACCATACCTGGGTTTTCCGACAGTCGGCAAGCCGTTTACCTGCGGTTTTTATCTCGCGAAATTCGGCATGCTTGAGGGCGATCGGTTAAACGTAGTAGATAGGCCCATTTCGTGACGAACGAACCAAGCTGAGGCGCAAAATAGCCTCGCTCCAGAATAATCGTCGGCAAGGTAGCAAAATGCCCCGCGGGCAGGAGGCTGCTCGCGGGGCAAAGAAGAGGGGCTTGTTGGTGGCGGGCCGAGGCGCTCGGCGGGGAGTTTGCCGCGGCCCGCTCTTAAGGCATTACAGCTCAACGAGCTGGCCGGTCTCGGCGGCCTCCTTGATAGCGTTGAGAAGCGTGAGCGTCTTGACGTTATCGGCGGGGGTCACGACGGGCTCGACCTCGCGGCGGACAACCTTCACAAAGTGCTTGAGCTGCATCTTGTGCGGCAGTGCCGGGTCGACGGCCGGAATCTCCATCTGCAGCGGTTTGTGCCAGTTAGAGGCGCCGTCGTAGGAGAACTGGTGCAGGCGGGGCAGCGAAAGGGCGCCCTTGGTGCCGCCGATAAAGTAGGCGTCGGCGTCGAAGGGGCGGTACTGCGGATCCTCGCGAGCGGTGGCCTCCCAGTTCCAGGGGCTGGCGGTGG
>CATZRJ010000019.1 GCA_958423535.1 uncultured Collinsella sp. | reverse complement strand
TGGCGGGCTTTGCCAGGCGGCTCTCGGTATAACGCATGGCCGCCGCGCCGTCGCCGTCAATGTTGCCGAAGTTACCGTGGCCGTCGATGAGCGGCGTGCGCATGGAGAACCACTGCGCCAGACGAACCATAGCCTCGTAGACCGCGGAGTCGCCGTGCGGATGGTACTTGCCGATAACTTCGCCGACCGTCCAGGCCGACTTCTTATGCGGGCGGTTGGGGTAGATGCCACTCTCGTTCATGGCGTACAGGATGCGGCGGTGCACCGGCTTTAGTCCGTCGCGCACGTCCGGCAGGGCGCGCGCCGTGATGACCGACATCGAGTACTCGATGAACGACTGCTTCATCTCGCGGCCGAACTCTGAAATCTGGAGCTGACCGCCGTTGATGTCCTCGCCGGCCGAAGCGCCACGATCGACCGCGCCGAAGCTCTCCTCGAGCTCGGCGTCGTCATCCTCATCCTCTTCATCCTCGGCGTCGGGGTTATAGGAATCCGGATCGCCGTCCTCGCCCTGCTCGGCGCGGGCGAGCAGGCGCTTCAGATCATCGGGCATACCGGCATCGCCGGCCTCGCCCATACCCTCGTTGTTGTTGATATCGTCTGCCACGTTACCTCCTCATGGTTTGCGTGGTCCATTAGTTCCCTACCACGGAGACGGATTACCGGGAACACCGGATAACCCTCCTAGGTTTTCCAGGTGCCCCAGGTTGCCCTGAAGGATGAGGGCGCACGCCTTGCGTGCGGCGCCCGAAATCCTGAAGGGCAAGATGGGGTGCCTGGGAAAGCTAGGCATCCAAGAATCGTGCGTCGTGGGCGTGTTTTTCAATGTACTCGCGGCGATAGCCGACCTCGGAACCCATGAGCTCGCGCACGGCGCGGTCCGCCACCACGGCGTCCTCGATCGACACGCGCTGCAGAATGCGGGTCTTGGGGTCCATCGTCGTCGAGGCAAGCTGCTTGGGGTCCATCTCGCCCAGGCCCTTGTAGCGCTGGACGGTATAGCCTTTGCGCTTCTTGGTAATCTTGCCGTCCTTGGCCTTGCCGTCCTCGTCGTTGTCGTCGGGGTTCAGGCCCAGGCTCTGAATGGTGTCGCGCAGAATCTCGTCTTCGGGCTGGCGGCCGTTGGGATACACGTAATGGATCTTGTTGCGCACCTTAATGCCAAAGATGGGCGGGCAGGCGACATAGACATAGCCGGCATCGATCAACGGGCGCATGTACTTGTAGAAGAACGTCAGCAGCAGGATGCGGATATGCGCACCGTCAACGTCTGCATCGGTCATGATGATGATCTTGTGGTAGCGCGCCTTGGTGATATCGAAGTCGCCGCCGTCGCCGGCACTCGTCGTGACGCCGCAGCCGATCGCGGTGATGAGCGACTGGATGGTGTCGCTCGAGAACGCGCGGTGGTCACCCACGCGCTCGACGTTCAAAATCTTGCCGCGCAGGGGCAGAATCGCCTGGATGTCTCGGCGACGGCCGTCCTTGGCCGAACCGCCTGCCGAGTCACCCTCTACGATAAAGAGCTCGGTCAGCTCGGCATCGCGCACCGAGCAGTCGGCGAGCTTGCCGGGCAGCGAAGCCGTCTCGAGCAGACTCTTGCGACGGGTCGCCTCGCGCGCCTTGCGGGCAGCGTTGCGGGCCTTGCAGGCCTGCTGGGCCTTCTTGACGATCTCGTGGGCGGGCTTGGGGTGCTCCTCCAGATAATCGGTCAGTCCATCGGTCACGATCTTGAGCGTGAGCGCGCGCATGTAGGAACTGCCGAGCTTGGCCTTGGTCTGTCCCTCAAACTGCGGGTCGGGTAGCTTGACCGAGATGACGGCCGAAAGCCCCTCGCGCACGTCGTCGCCGCTCAGGTTGGCTTCCTTCTCCTTGAGTAGGTTCTGCTTGCGGGCGTAATCGTTGATCACACGGGTGAGAGCGGTGCGGAAACCCTCGAGATGCATGCCGCCCTCGGGGGTGTAGATGTCGTTGGCAAACGACATGACGTTCTCGCCGTAGCCGGCATTCCACTGCAGGGATACCTCGACCTCGCCCATCTTGGTCACGGGCGCATCCGGATCCGATTTGCCCTCGATATAGATGGGCTCCTTAAAGGCCTCGGGGACGTCCTTGCCATCGTTGAGGAACTTGACGAAGTCGATGATGCCGCCCTCGTAGCAGAACTCCTCCACGTGGGGAGTCGCCTCGCGCTCGTCGGTCAGCACGATCTTTAGATTCTTATTGAGGAACGCCGTCTCTTGCAGACGGTTGTGCAGCGTATCGAAATCGTAGACACAGGTCTCGAAGATCTCGTCGTCGGGCCAGAAGCTGACGGTGGTACCCGTCGAATCCGAGGTGCCCACGACCTCCATCTTCTTGACGGTCTTGCCGCGCGAGAACTCCATCTCGTAGACGCTGCCATCACGGCGCACCTGCACGACCACGCGCTTGGACAGCGCGTTGACGACGGAGATGCCCACGCCGTGCAGGCCGCCCGAGACCTTGTAGGCCGAGTTATCGAACTTACCGCCGGCGTGCAGGATCGTCATAACGACCTCGAGCGTCGGGATCTTTTTGATGGGATGCTCGTCGACGGGGATGCCTCGCCCGTTGTCGACGACCGTGATGGAGTTGTCGGCGTGGACCGTCACCTGAATCTCGGTGCAGAAACCGGCCATGGCCTCGTCAACGGAGTTGTCAACGATCTCCCACACCAGATGATGAAGACCGCTGGCGCTCGTCGAGCCGATGTACATGCCCGGGCGCTTACGAACGGCCTCGAGACCTTCGAGAATCTTAATCTCGCCGCCATCGTAATCGTTTTCGTTTGCCACACGTCCTCCTTCAGCTAAGAAAATGTGTACAGCCTTACTAGTTTATCGTAAAAAAATACCCTCGGGAGCGAGGGTATTTGGCTCTACAAGGCCACCAGATGCGATTTAAGGCTCTTTCTTGCTTTGCACGCCCTTGGCCCACTCGGCACTGGCTCTCATGGCATTCTCGAGGGCCTCGCGCAGTTTTTGATCTTCGATGGGCGCCACTTGGCGCTCGATCTCGCCGCGTTCGTCTTCACTGAGATCGGCGTGTGGGGCCGGCGGGCGCTCGGTCACGGCTGGGCGCAAGCGCTCCTTGGCAGCCGGCGGCGTGTGACCGGGCGCGGTCGTTTTGAACACCAGGCCGTCCACATGCGCGCCGGCCCGCTCCATGCGTGCCCGGATGATCTCGCGCAGCAGCGTCATCTCCTGAGTCCACGAGGGCGAATCGAGATACACCAGCAGCTCATTGGACTCGGGCAGGTAGCGCAGGCCCGTCACGTGGCGTCCCTCGCGCGTGCCCGAGCACACCGCATTCCAGGCACGATAGACCGCACGAGATTCCTCTGCAGCCTCCATTTGCGCGCGGCGCTCAGGTGTCGCGGCCGCCAGGATGCGCTGACGCTCGGCATCCAAAAAGCCGCCAAAGGCAACCGTTCCGTTCTCGCGCTCGTAGTTAGCACGTCTCACCCATGCTCACCACCTTGGCTCGATTAAGCAGGTCATCAGTAAAGTACCCCAGGTTGGTGGTGGTTATGACTGTCTGCATGTCATCACCGATCAGCTGCAGAAAAGCGCCCCGGCGCTCGGCATCGAGCTCGCTCATCACATCATCCAACAGCAGCAGGGGTGCAGTGCCCAGGATGTCACGGGCGACGGTCACCTCGGCCACCTTCCAAGCCAGCACCAGCGTACGCTGCTGCCCTTGGCTGGCAAACGAACGGGCAGATCGACCCGCAACGGTAAACTCAATCTCGTCGCGATGCGGACCCACAAGCGTCACGCCGCGGCGCATCTCCTCATCGGCACGCTCATCGAGGGCCGCGAGCATATGCTCGTACGCCCAGTCCTTAAGTTCCTCGCGCCCTTCGGCTTGAGGCAAATCCCCCAGAGTGGACACATAGGACACGCCTGCGTCCTCACCGGATGCCACCTGCCCATACGCGGCGCGCACATGGCCCGCCAGTCGGTCGAGCAGGGCCAAACGATGCACGAGCAGGGCTGACCCGGCGCGGGCGATGGAGTCATTCCACGCACCGAGCATCTCGCGGCAGCACCAGGTCTCCTTGAGCAGGGCGTTGCGCTGCGTCACACAACGCCCGTAGGTGCTCGCCAGGTCGGCGTAACGGGCGCTCAGTTGTACGCCAAAGTCGTCGAGGGCGGCGCGGCGCACGCTGGCACCGCGCTTGACCATATCCAGATGATCGGGGCAAAACAGCACGCTCGGCATAACCCCTCGCACGCCGGCAGCCGAGCACCTCTTGCCGTTACGGCTAAACGAGCGCTTGCCGTCCTCAACGCCCAGCCCCATATCGAGCACGCGGCCATCGCCCTCGAGCCTCAACTCAAGCTTGCACGAGCCCGTGCCGTCGTGCACGAGCTCGGCAGCTGTGGGATGCCTAAACGAGGTGCCACTCGTCAAAAGCTGCAGCGCCTCTATGAGGTTGGTCTTTCCCGCCGCGTTGGGCCCCGCAAGCACCGTCACGCCTTCGTCCAGGTCAAGACGGTAGCTATCGAAACTGCGGTAGCGCGCGACGGAAAGGTTGCGGGCAAACACGGTCATGGCGCAGCGCTAGATGCGAACCGGCATAACCAGGTACAGGTAGTTGATCTTGTCGTAGGACTTAAAGATACCCGCCTGCGAGTAGCTCTTGAGCTCCAGCGTGATCTCCTTCTCCTTGGACAGGGCATTGAGGCAGCCAAAGATGTAGTGGTAGTTAAAGGCGATGGTGCCCGACTCGCCCTCGGCCTCGACATCGATTGTCTCCTGCGCCAGATCCTGGTCATTGGAGATGGAGGACAGGCCCATCTGACCGTTCTCGACATCGATCTCGAACTTGACGGCGGGGTTCGCGCTCGCGATGACCGCCACGCGCTTAAGGGCGGCATTAAAAGCCGCCACGTCGATCTTGACGCTCGTCACGCATGAATCGGGGATGAGCTGCTTGTAGTTGGGGTACACGCCCTCGATACGGCGCGACACGTAGGTGGTGTTGCCGGCCTCGAAGACAACCTGGGTGTCGGTGGCGCCGATCATGATGGTCGCCTGGCTGGCCATGATGCTCAGGGCGTCGTTGAAGGCGTCGGCCGGAACGTTGAGCTCAAAAGAGCCCTCGAGCGTCGAGGTCTCGACCTGGGTGTCGCATACGGCCAGGCGGAAGGAGTCGGTTGCCACCAGGCGCACGGTGTTGTTCTCGACCTTCATGTGCACGCCTCCCAGGATGGGACGGGCCTTATCGGTCGAAGTGACACGCCACACGCGGCCGACCATCTCGGACAGGATGTCGGTCGGGAGCTCCACCGCACTCTCGATGGCATAGGCCGGGAACTCGGGGAAATCGTTGGCATCGAGCGTGTTGAGGCGGAAGGAACTCTTCTCGCATCCAATCAGCACCTGACGCTCCGAGAGCTCAAAGGTAACCGGAGCGTCGGGAAGGGTCTTCGTAATGTTCGAGAGCATCTTGCAGGGAATCACCATCTCGCCCCCTTCTTCGACATGCGCGGCAATGCGATGACGAATCGAGATGGTGTAGTTAGAAGTTTGGAATTCCAAGATGCCGTCCTGCGCCTTAACGAGCACGCCCGACAGGATGGGAAGGGTAGATGCCGAAGCGACGCCTTTCATAACGACGCCGATGGCTTGCGTGAGCGAGCTTTGGCTGACGGTGAACTTCATCTTTTAATACCTTTCTATAGATATAAATATCTTAATAATAGTAATAGCACTGACGAAACTGTTGATTACTCCCAAAAGCGCTGGTCAACCCCAAAAAGAGAATCGACAGCATCCTGTGCGCAACCGACCGTGTTTTCCACGTTCAAAACCTGCGGAAAACTTTTCGTCGCCTTGGGGTGAGTTTTAGACACGTTATGCCCGGCGTTTCGACAAGTTTTCAACAGGTGTCTCTATTTCCCTACGAACGCAGTGTAATTTTATCTCGTAGCGATTTGAGATCCTCGGTTACGGTACGGTCTTCCTGAATCATCTTCTGAACCTTTTTATAGCTCGTGCTGACGGTTGAATGGTTGCGGTTGCCAAACTCCGCGCCCACCGCCGTAGTCGTCATCTCACACATCTCGATGGCCAGATAGATGGCGATGTGGCGGGCTTTGGCAATGTTGGCGTTGCGGCGCGGGCCGATGAGCTCCTCGTGCGTCACGCCGTATTGCTCCTCGATGACAGACTGGACCGTTTGCACGTTGATCTTCTTGACCGACGTGTCGAAGTACTGGCTTGCGATGGCGTCGATGTCGTCGAAGCTGAGCTCGCTGCCCTCGCGTTCGCGGTCTCCCGCCTCGCCGGCACAGCGTTCGCAAAAGCTCTCGAGTTCGCGAATGTTGGTTCCCGAGACTTCTGCCATGTGCTTAAAGTGCTCGTCGGTCAGATGCCCACCATCGCCGCCATAGGCCGCCAGCAGCGAGTCGTCACCCGACTCGGGTGCGGCGGCTATCGTGTTCTCGTAGTAGCGCTGCAAGATCTTGTATTTCATCTCGTAGCTGGGCTCCGCCACCAAACAGAGCATACCGGCGTTAAAACGGCTGGTAAGGCGTTCGTCCATGCTCAGGTCTTTGGGTGCGCGGTCGGCTGCGATGACGACTTTTTTGTTGTTGCGGATAAACTCGTCCATGAGCTGGAAGAAGTAGTCCACGCTCGCGCGCTTGCCGATGATGTTTTGAATGTCGTCGATAATGAGCACGTCCACGCCATGGTATGCCTGCATGATGGGGGCGTTGCTTTTCTTTTGGCGGTCGAACTCCGTCATCAGGTCATCGAGGTATGCCTGCGAGTTGGCGTACTTCACCTTGATCTCGGGCGACTTTTCGGCGAGCTCGTTTTTGATGGCGAGCAGCAGATGGGTCTTGCCCAGCCCCGATTTGCCATAGATGAACAGGGATGTGCATGTGCCGCGTTCGTCCGCGAGCGCGGCAAACTTGAGCGCCGAGCGATAGGCATGGCTGTTTTCGGGGCCGTAGACAAAGTTTTCGAAGGTGAATTTCGAGTTGGCCGCGAGGGGTGCGCCGTCAGCGTTTTGCTCGGCCGGCGCCGCAGCTGCGGGGGCACTCGTGGGCGATGTAGAGGCTGGTTTTGCACTCTTTTCGGGCGCACCGCCTTTCATCTGGTTCATCATGCGGCGGAAATCGTCGGCCGAAAGCGTGTTTTTGATTGCGATGCCCGAATCCTCGCCCGGTGTTGCGTCGTGCGCGATAGGCATGTGTGTGGCAGCGGGCATGGGGGCTGCCCACGCCGAGACGGCGGGCATGGTTTCACGGGAAACATCGTCGTTTTGATGCTCGGGAGCCGACACTGCGGCGGCAGCCGGCGCCGCCGGGGGGACGACGGATGCCGCGGGTACGGCATTATCTGCCGCGGTGCCCTGCGGTGCCACGATGTTGAGCGCGATCGGCGCAAAGGCGATCTCTTCCAGGTACGCCTCGATGGTCGGCTGATGCTTTTTGAGCTGAGCGATGGCAAATCGTGAGGGGGCCTCAATCGTCAAGGTGTCCTCGGTCAGGCTCACGGCGCGCGATTGCCCCAGCATGTTGATGAGGCGCGCATCTTGGCCGTCGCGCTGACAAAAGGCGATGGCATCCCCCAGGATGATGCTTGCTTCCTCGTCCACTGTCTCTCCCGTTCCTTAAGCCTGAGCCCGCACGCGAGCGCTTCCAATTTCGGTCAGATGGTATTTCTGCCCATGTTTGACCACCAAGCCCGCCTGTGCCAAATCGTTGAGCGTGCGCGACCAGGTGGGTGCGGAATTTCCAAACGCCCGCGCCAAGTCCGTTGCGCCGCACTCTTGATGTTGGGCCAGATACCCCAATGCAGCGTTGCCGCGTTCGCTTACAAACACGTCCGGCTGCGGTTGTGCGTATTGATTCGCCGCATTAGGATACATCATTTGAGCTGCTGGTTGTTGAGAACTCTGCATGGGCGGCACCTGCTGTTGAAAACTTTGCGGCCACTGTTGGTAAGGCTGCGGCGGCATCTGCTGGGACCAAGGGTTAAATTGCCCCTGCGGCATCTGCTGATACGGCTGCTGGTATCCCTGAGGGTACTGCTGCGGATACGGCTGGGCATATCCCTGCTGCGGCATATATTGGGGAGGATACCCTTGGGGGTACGGTTGGTAGCCCATTTGCTGGACGTTCGGCATGGCCGCCGTCTGTTGCGCGACGTTTGTGTCCAGATCTGCCGAGTTTATGGTCTCCGACATGCTTTGCGCCGTGTGGCCCAGCGATACCTGGGGATCTTGCACTGGAAAAGCTCCAGGTTGCTGCATGTGCACCACGGGTTGCTGCATCTGTTGTGCTATCACAGGCTGCTGTGCAAACGTGTCGGGTAGGGGGTATGCTGACTGCTCCGTCTCGGGGCGCACGGCGGCCCCTCGCCCTCCGGCTCGCTCGATTTCCTGCACGCGTTTGGGGTCCAGGCTTACCGTGACCACGGTGCCGTTGCCCATGTTGTCCTCGATGGATACGGCGCCGCCGGCGTTTTCCAAGTACTCCTGCACCATGGGAAACCCGGCTCCGGTTCCGCGGATGTATCGCTTCATGTTGCTGTTTGCGCTGGTGACGCCAAAATCGAAGGCGCGCTCCTTGTCGTCGATCCCCGGTCCCTGATCTGCGAATCGGATGGTGTCGCCGCCGTCTAGGATCGAGATGATGGGCTCTGCAAAGTGGGCGTGGATAAAGTTTTCGACAATCTCGCGGATAACCATGAGCGAGATGTGCCCGCCCTGCTCTTTCATGCACTGGTAGACGGTGTTGGTTGTCTCTTCCAGATAGGTGCGCACGTCCTTCGGTTCGATGACGATGACGCGCGGCGTCGACAACATGTCGTCATAGACCGCGATGCGTGCCGCATACATGGCACCCTGCGCTTTCGCAGCGGCCTGCTCTTCCTGGCCGCGCTTTTCGCGCACGCCGGTGATGTGCTCGTTGTCAGGTGCCGGGTCTCCGGAATCGACCATGGTGTAAAAGTCGTCAGACATGCTGCTCGCAATCTTTCAAAAGGTTTCGAACAAATAGTAGCTCACCGTGCAATGTTTCTCATCTTTCGACAACTTTTCAAAACCTGTTGAAAACTTTGGAAAACGGGCGAAAAGTTCTCAACATTGCCAACATGACCTGTTGAAAACTTGGTGAAATATCGTGAAAAGTTGCCGTACCCTGCAAATTTCAGTTGGGCTTATGGGGGAACCGTGTGAACTACGCAACCTTTTACCTTTGATTTCTTGACATTTGAACATTGATTTCCCTACAATCTTCAAGCTCACGTGTCTATATCTGCGTCCGCGCTCCCGCGGACACTCGAAATGCAGCAGGAGGAACTTAAGATGAAGCGTACGTATCAGCCTAATAAGCGTAAGCGTGCCAAGACCCATGGCTTCCGTGCCCGTATGGCCACCAAGGGTGGTCGTGCCGTGCTCGCCCGTCGCCGCGCCAAGGGCCGCAAGCGTCTCACTGTCTAGCAGCGATACACACATCTCGCATGAAGACTATTAAGTCTCGGCAAGATTTCGAGCATGTGTTCAGTCAGGGGCGTCGTTTCAATCACCCTCTGATTCGAATGACCATATGTGAATCGGTTGGCGAAGGCGACTCCGGAAGGGTCGCCTTCGTTGGTGCTAAACGGCTCGGTTGTGCAGTTGTGCGCAACCGTTCTAAGCGTGTGATGCGCGAGGCCGCCCGCAGCTGCGGATTTCCCGTTGCGGGTTATGACATCATCTTGTTCGCGACTCCCAAGACGAGGATCTCCTCGCCGCAGGAGATGGACAAGGCATTGCGTTCGCTTATGAAACGCGCCGGCGTTGCCGGGGAGGAGCGATGAGCAATCACGTTTTGCGACGTGTTGCCATCGCTCCTATTCGCATATATCAACAGGTTATTTCGCCCTTATTACCTGACGCCTGCATTTATTACCCAACGTGCTCGCAATATGCCGTTCAGGCGATTGAGAAGTACGGTGTTTTGAGAGGCTGCTGGCTTGCCGTGAGGCGCATCGCTCGCTGCAATCCCCTGCACGTCGGCGGTTATGACCCTGTGCCCTAGTTGGCACTCGCTATCGGAGGAAAACTTACATGTGGGATTGGATCGTTAACATCCTTTTCGAGCTGCTCAAGCTCATCCAGACCTTTGCGGTCGACTGGGGCCTGTCCATCATCATCCTGGTGGTCATCATCCGTCTGCTGCTGACGCCGCTCATGCTCAAGTCGACAAAGTCGACGGCGCGCATGCAGGTGCTTCAGCCCAAGATGCTCGAGATCCAGGAGCGCTACGCTGACGACCCCCAGCGTCAGGCCGAGGAGATGCAGAAGTTCTACAGCGAGAACAAGTTCAATCCGCTGGCCGGCTGCCTGCCGCTTCTGATTCAGATGCCCATCCTTATCGCCCTGTTCACGCTTCTGCGCAACCTGCCGCAGTACTTTAACGAGGGCACGTTCTCGTTCTTTAACATCCTGCCCGATCTGACCACCACGCCGAGCGCCTCTTTTGCCGATGGCTTTATGGTTGCGCTGCCTGCGCTGATCTGCCTGATCCTGTTTGCTGTCTTGACCCTGATTCCGCAGCTGTATATGTCCCGCAATCAGACCGGTCAGCAGGCCCAGAGCATGCGTATGATGGCTGTTGTCATGACCGTCATGATGCTTTGGATGGGCTGGAGCCTGCCCGTCGGCGTTCTGCTGTACTACGATGTGTCTTCTGCCTGGCAGGTTATCCAGCAGATCTTCGTAACGCAGAAGGTTATCGATAAAGCCAAGGCCGATGAAGAGGAGCGTCTTAAGAACGCCCCGCTGCAAGTCGAGGTTACTCGTCGCGAGAAGAAGCCGCGCCCGCACAAGAAAAAGTAGTGGGATAGTATTCTTATTTAGGTACCTAAATTTTGGAGTTCGTTATGTCTGAAGAGATCGTCGAGGATATGCTTGAGGAGGTTGCCCCGCAGGTCGCGGGCGATTATCCCGAGATTGCACAGCGTTACAAGGCTGGTGAAGAGCTGACCGATGAGGAGCTCGACACCATTGCCGATGTTGCTATTTCCATTCTGCGTTCCATCCTTTCGCACTTCGATGCGGCGAACTCTCCCATCGATGAGTATGAGGGCGATGAGGGCGAGTTGATTCTGGACGTAACCGCTCCGGATCTTGCTGTTCTTATTGGTCGTCATGGACGTACCCTAGATGCTCTTCAGGTTATGTTTTCGCTGCTGGTGAGCCGCAAGCTTGGCTTTAGGTATCCGGTCGTCGTTGACGTCGAGGGCTATAAGAGCCGTCGACAGGACAAGGTTTCTTCTATGGCACAGTCCGCCGCCGAGCGCGCTATTCGCACTCATAAGAGTGTTTCGCTGCCGCCTATGAATGCCTATGAACGTCGACTGGTTCATATTGCCCTTCGTGGTAACGATGCTGTCGACACGCATTCTGAGGGCTCTGATCCCGATCGCCATGTTGTGATTGTTGCTCGATAAGCTTCTCGAGTCTATGCTAAGGGGACGTGGTTTCCACGTCCCCTTTTTTTGTCAAAAGTTCTCGATACACTGTTTTTTGTCAGAAAGGAGTCGTCTTGTTTGTGTTAACTAATGAGCAGGCAAGCTTGATGCTGTCCCGTCTCATATCGTATTGTAAAGACTATTCTTTGAAGGTCTCCGACGATAGTCTTCGTGTCTGTATCCAGCATCTTGATCTTGTTCTGGAAGCCAATAAGAGTACTAATTTAACACGCATCCTAAATGTCGATGATGCTGCTATCCTCCATATTCTTGACTCACTTGTTCTGCTTCCCTATATTAATAAAGCTCCTGAAGGCGCTTTGCTGGATATGGGTACCGGTGCTGGCTTCCCCGGTATTCCGTTGACTATTGCAAGCGGACGAAAGGCTACCTATATCGATTCGGTTGGCAAGAAGGTTGATGCCGTTAATTCCTTTGTTAAGGAGCTTGGCCTTAAGCATGCTCATGCCGTTCACGATCGTCTTGAGGAATATGCCCGATCCCATAAGAAACAATTTGCTGTCGTTACTGCTCGCGCGCTTGCACCGTTACCAGTTCTCGTTGAGTACGCTTCTCCTTTCTTAAAAGATGGAGGCTTCTTTGTCATTACTAAGGGGAACCCGTCGGACGATGAACTTCAGTCTGGCATGGCTGCTGCTAAGATATGCGGGTTTACCACGCTTCTGACGGATGATTTGAATTTGCCAAATGACTTGGGTCATCGTGAGTTCATAATTTTAAAAAAGTCTCGTCCGTCATCCGTTTCTCTTCCTCGTGCTAATGGCATGGCGAAGAAGAATCCGCTTGCCTAGATGTTTCACGTGAAACATAATGGATGGTGTCGAGTCGTTATGTTTCACGTGAAACATAACAGTCGATATCGAATCGGATTGTTTCACGTGAAACATCCTCCGTTTAACAGCTTTAAATACACCAGGAGGGACCGTGGGATTTCGCGACGTTAAGCGTTCTAAGAGCGCAAAAGACACGCGTATCATTGCTATCATCAACCAAAAAGGCGGCGTAGGTAAGTCCACCACAGCTGTAAACCTTGCAGCAGCGTTGGGTGAACAGGGACGAAAGACGCTCATTGTTGATTTTGACCCGCAGGGTAATAGTACGAGTGGTTTTGGAATCGAAAAAGAAGAACTCGATCACTGCATCTACGATGCATTGTTGAATGATGTGCCGGCCGAATCGCTTGTTCTTGATACGAATTGCAAAAAGGTATTCGTAATTCCAGCTACCATCCAGCTTGCAGGCGCTGAAATCGAGCTCGTCAGTGCGATTGCACGTGAAACTCGCTTAAAGGATCTGCTTGAACCAATTCAGGATGAGTTTGACTTCATCTTTATCGATTGCCCGCCTTCACTGGGTTTGCTAACGATTAATGCGTTGACAGCGGCAGACAGCGTTTTGATTCCGATACAGTGCGAATATTACGCACTCGAAGGTGTCACAAAACTGCTTGAATCGATGAAGATGGTTAAGACACGCCTAAATAAGAGCCTTGATACCTATGGCGTGCTTATGACTATGTACGATTCGCGCACATCGCTTTCGAACCAGGTTGTCGAAGAGGTTCAATCGTATTTTGGCGACAAGGCGTTCAAGACTTTGATTCCACGTACCGTTAAAATTTCAGAAGCACCGTCGTTCGGTGAGCCGGTAATTACCTATGCGCCACAGAATAAGGGCGCAAAGGCGTATATGAACCTTGCTAAAGAGGTGATTAAACGTGCCTAGCCCTAAGAAGCGAGGCGGCTTGGGTCGTGGACTCAATGCATTGGTCTCGGAAGCTGAATATGAGACTGGTGGATCTGCAACGTCAGCATCAAATGCTGCTTCGGAAACTAAACTTCCGATTGAGGATATCGTTCCGAACCCAAATCAGCCACGAATTCATTTCAATGAGACAGAACTTCGGGAGTTGAGTGAGTCAATCCAGGAGCATGGCGTTCTGCAGCCGCTTCTTGTGCGTAAGCACGGTAATGGCTATGAAATTATTGCTGGTGAACGTCGCTATCAAGCTTCAAAGCTTGCTGGTCTTGAAGAACTTCCCGTTATCATTAAAGACGTTGATGATGAGGAGATGCTTGCACTCGCGCTAATCGAAAACCTTCAGCGCTCAGACCTCAACCCCGTCGAAGAGGCTAAGGGATATCGACAGCTCATCGATTCGAGCGGTATGACTCAAGAAGCCTTGTCAAAGGCTGTCAGCAAGTCTCGTTCTGCAATCACCAATTCGTTGCGTTTGCTTGATCTTCCAGAGGTAGTTCAGCAGATGATTTTCGAAGGCAAGCTCACCGCTGGTCATGCTCGTGCAATTCTTGCGGTTCCGTATGAAGAAGCGCGCATTAAGCTTGCTGAGAAGGTTGTTGCCGAGGGATTGTCTGTCCGTGCGACAGAAAATCTTGCTCCATTGTTTTCTGCCGGAGAGACGCCTAAGACACCTCGCCCTGCAACGCCTCAGTCTTTTAAGAAGGCTGCACGCGTTCTGCGTCAGGTGTTTAACACGAACGTTCGCGTTAAGAGCTCGCGCGGCAAGAATAAAATCGAGATTGAGTTTAAGGATGAGGAAGAACTGTCTCGAATTCTTGGTGAAATGATTCAATTTGATCAGGGAGGCCAGGATGAAGAATAAAGTTCTGGCTGCTCTTGCTTTGGCTGCAACTGTAGCGGTCGGCGCATTTGCGGGATTTAAGGTTGCAACAGATGATGAATTGCGTGGTGGACTGCTTCGCGGGGCGCAGGATATCGTCGATACATCCAAAAAGAAAATGGACGTTATGACCGAGGATGTCGCTATGCGTACAGCTCAGGTAACTAAGAATCCCAGGATTAATCAAGATTGGGTTAATCATCAATGGGAAAATGTAGGCTTTTAGGTACCTAACAATTACTAGCCTTTTTGAAGGGGGTTCTTGTCTGAATGCCAGAACAGGGACCCCTTATTTCTTGCGAAAAAGTTGTCGAACAATCGCGCGATGCAAATTAGTGATAGATATGAAACAGCCCCGGTTGCAATTAAGCAACCGGGGCTGTTCGATGTTTCACATGAAACGTTTAGGTTGGTCTCCCCTACGCGTTTTTCTGAACCTTGAAGCGCTGCTTGAGTTGGCCGCAAGCAGCGTCGATATCGTTGCCGCGAGAGTTACGGATGGTGGTCTCAATACCACGGGACTCAAGACGACGCTGAAGGTCTTCAACCTTATGAATCGGCGACGGCTTGAGAGGACTGCCCTCGATATCGTTGAGCTGAATCAGATTGACATGGCACAGCGTGCCCTCGCAGAAGTCACAGAGTGCCTGCATCTCGGGGTTGGTGTCATTGACGCCCTCGATCATGGCGTATTCGTACGTCGGTCGGCGGCCGGTCTTTTCGGTGTAGAGTTGAAGAGCCTCGTGAAGGCGCAGAAGTGTGTACTTCTTAACGCCCGGCATGAGTTTATTGCGGGTGGATTGAATGGCAGAGTGCAGAGAGACGGCGAGCGTGAACTGCTCAGGAATGTCGGCAAACTTACGAATACCAGGAATAACACCGCTGGTGGAGACGGTGAGATGGCGCGCTCCGATACCGATACCGTCTGGGTCATTAAGAATGCGCAGTGCCTTGAGGACCTCGTCGTAGTTGGCAAAAGGCTCACCCTGGCCCATGAACACTACGCTCGTCGCGCGCTCACCAAAGTCGTTGGAAACGTGGAGTACCTGGTCAACGATCTCCTGAGCGGTCAGCGAACGCTTGAGGCCGTTCAGGCCGGTAGCGCAAAAAGCACAGCCCATGCCACAGCCGGCTTGGGTGGATACACAGACAGACAGCTTGTTTCGACGAGGCATGCCGACGGTCTCGACGGAGATGCCGTCGTGGTACTCGAGTAGGTATTTACGAGAGCCATCCTTAGACACCTGTTTGGCGAGCTCGGTCGGCGTGTCGAAGGCAAATGCCTCCTTCAGCTGCTCGCGGAAGGCCTTGGGAAGGTTGGTCATATCATCAAACGAACAAACGTTCTTCTCAAAAACCCATTCGATGAGCTGCTTTGCGCGAAAAGCGGGTTGGCCGAGTTCGGCGACAAGTTCACGAATATCGTTTTGGCTCAAGTCGCGAATGTCTTGAGATTTAGTCCTGGGATTCATGGAAGCCTTTCGATTTTGGGGAAACGTAGAGGGTATCGCTACAATATGGTATCAGCTGCAGGAATTATAGAGGAGGAGTCTGCCCATGCCGGGTAAAAGCCTAGAGAACATGCACGTAGCGGTCTTGGCGGGCGGCCATTCCGCCGAACGCGAGATTTCGCTCAATTCGGGAAAGAATGTCGTGGTGGCACTGAAGGAGGCTGGCTACACCTCGGTGGAGCTGCTCGATACCGCCGCCGATGACTTTATGGTGACCATGGCGACGGGCGGCTTCGACGTGGCGTTTATCGCCATGCACGGCGCCGGCGGCGAGGATGGCGCCATGCAGGGGGCCATGGAGACGCTGGGTATCCCCTACACGGCGTCGGGCGTGCTCGCCAGCGCATGTGGCGCCGATAAGGAGGTTTCAAAGCTTCTGTATGCCAAGGCGGGCATCCCCGTTGCCCCCGGCCTGGCGCTTGAGGCGGGCGACGAGATCGATATCAATCGTATCGTCGATGTTTGTGGCGAGCGTTGCTTTGTAAAGCCCGCCGTCAACGGCTCTAGCTACGGCATTTCGCTTGTACACGAGCCCTCCGAGTTGCCGGCGGCAATCGCCAAGGCTTTTGAGTACGGCGATAAGGTGCTGGTCGAAAAGTGCATCGAGGGAACCGAGATCACCGTGGGCGTGTATGGCGAGGACGACGTGCGCGCTCTGCCGATTGTGGAGATTCGCAAGCCTGAGGACTGCGAGTTCTACGACCTGGATGTAAAGTACGTCGATCCCACGGATATCCACCGCATTCCGGCGCAGATTTCGCCCGAAAACTATGCGCGTGCCCAGGAACTTGCCTGTGCGGCCCATAAGGCCCTCGGCTGTCTGGGCATTTCGCGCAGCGATTTTATCGTGAGCGAGGACGGCCCTGTCATTCTCGAGACCAACACCATTCCCGGCATGACCGATACGTCGCTGTATCCTGACGAGATTCGCCATACCGATGACATGACGTTCCCGCAAGTGTGCGACAGCCTGATCCGTATGGGTCTCCGTCGAGCAGGCGTTGCATGCTAATTGAGGACGCCGTATCTCCTGGAACGCCGCAGTTTGTCATCGATTCTTACGCCACGCTCGCCGAGCGCGCCAAGACGCAGTCGTTTGGCCTCATCGAGGAGGATGTAATCGTCCTCGATACCGAGACCACGGGTCTTTCGGTGCAGGACAACGAGTTAATTGAGATTTCCGCGGCCCGTCTTTCGGGCCGCGAGGTCATTGACCGCTTCGATACGTTCGTGCATCCCAAGCAGCTGATTCCTGCAGAGATTACCGAGCTCACGAGTATTACGAACGCCGATGTGGCAGATGCCCCGTCGGCCGTCGAGGCCGTCGCGGCACTCGCCGATTTTGTGGGCGGCTGTCCTGTTATCGCACATAACGCCACGTTTGACCGGTCGTTTATCGAATCGGTCAAAGGCGGTGTCAACGTGAGTGATATCTGGATCGATTCGCTGGCGCTATCGCGCATTGCGCTTCCGCGCCTGATATCGCACAAACTGTCCTTTATGGCCGACTTGTTTGGGTGCGATTCAGTATCGCACCGTGCGAACGCAGACGTTGATGCCCTGTGCGGTGTGTGGCGCGTGCTGTTGGTCGCACTTACCGACCTGCCTTCGGGCCTTATGGCGCGCTTGGCGGACATGCACGCGGACGTGCCTTGGTCCTATCGCCCCATTTTTTCTTTTTTGGCTGGCCAGAACCCGGGTTCGATATTTTCGCTCAGCGCCGCTCGTGCCGATGTGCTCAAGGCCGATCGCGCGGACGATCGCGTTGATGCGGACGAGCTGTTGGTCCTTAAGATGCCGAGCCGTGAAGAGATCGAGGCAGATTACGCCCCCGGCGGCCTGGTCAATCGTATGTACCCCACCTATGAGCCGCGCGACGAGCAGATCGCGATGGCGGTTGAGGTGCGCGATGCGCTGGTCACGGGTACCCATCGCGTGATCGAGGCGGGCACGGGCGTCGGTAAGTCGATGGCGTATCTCGTTCCCTTTGCCGAGGCCGCTCGCCGAAACAACATCACCGTTGGCATTGCGACCAAATCGAATAATCTTGCCGACCAACTTATGTACCACGAGCTGCCAAAACTCGCCGAACAGCTGGACGGCGGCCTGTCATTTTGTGCACTCAAGGGCTATGATCACTATCCGTGCCTGCGCAAGCTCGAACGCATGAGCCGTAGTCAGGTCGAGATAACCACCAGGCGCGATCCTGCCGACACGCTCACGGCGGTTGCGGTGATCATGGCGTATGTGTGCCAATCTGCCGATGGCGACCTCGATTCGCTCGGCATTCGCTGGCGCAGCGTCAACCGTCCCGACTTTACGACGGCTTCGCGCGAGTGTGCTCGTCGTCTGTGTCCGTTCTTCCCTGACAAATGCCTGGTCCACGGGGCGCGCCGCCGTGCGGCACATGCCGACGTGGTGGTCACCAACCATTCCCTGCTGTTCCGCAACGTGGCCGCCGAGGGAAGGATTTTGCCTCCGATTCGTCACTGGGTGGTCGACGAGGCCCATTCCATCGAGCGCGAGGCTCGTCGCCAATGGGCGCGCGTGGTTTCGGCCGATGAGTCGCGCGTGCTGTTTGAGCGCTTGGGTGGGTCGAGTGCCGGCGCGCTGAGTCAGGTTTCCCGTGACCTGGCCACTTCCGAGGGCTCTACACTCTACCTGGGACTCACCGCCAAAGCGACGTCGACGGTTGCCCGTGCGAGTATGGCGATTGCCGATGTGTTCGATGGAGTGCGCGAGCTTGGCCGCCGTGCCCGCGGGAGCTATGACAACGCGAATCTGTGGATTGGCCCCGAGCTGCGCGAGTCGGATGACTGGCACGATTTTTTGCAGTCGGCCCATACTGCGATCGATGCGCTGGAACAGGCGGATAAAAGTATAGACGCGCTGGTGCAAGCCGTCGCTGCCGATAAGCCCGAGGTCGTCGTCGACCTGGGTGACATTTCGCGCCGTCTTCACGAGTTGGTCGAGAATCTCAAGCTCATCATTGAGGGTACGGATGAGCACTATGTGTACTCACTGCAGGTGAACCGCCGGCTGCGAGCGGGCGGGGAGTCTATGACCGCCGAGCGCATCGATATCGGCGAGGCCTTGGCGAACGAGTGGCTGCCCGAGGTGCACACGGCCATCTTCGCTTCGGCGACCATGACGGTGTCCAAGAGCTTTGAGCATTTCAATCATGCCGTCGGGCTCGATCGTATCGGCGCTTCGACGTCCTCATCGCTGCACCTGGATTCGAGTTATGACTTTGACTCAAATATGGCCGTGGTCGTTGCTGGCGATATCCCCGACCCGCGCGATCGCGAGGGCTACCTGTCGGCGCTCGAGCGTGTCCTGGTCGACGCCCATCTTGCCATGGGCGGATCGGTACTCACGCTGTTCACCAACAGGCGCGATATGGAGGACCTGTATGCCCGTGTCGAGCCCAAATTGGCGCGAGCGGGCCTGGAGCTCAATTGCCAACAGCGCAACTCGTCCCCGCGTCGCCTGCGCGATCGGTTTATCAACGAGCCGACTTCATCGCTGTTCGCACTCAAGGCCTTTTGGGAGGGCTTTGACGCCAGCGGCGAGACACTGCGCTGCGTCATTATCCCCAAGCTGCCGTTCTCGAGCCCCACGGATCCTCTTTCGTGTGAGCGCAACCTGCGCGAGGACCGCGCTTGGGCGCGCTACTCGCTGCCCGAGGCGGTGCTCGAAGTCAAGCAGGCCGCCGGCCGTCTCATCCGCTCGTCGACTGATTGCGGCGTGCTCATCTTGGCAGATCCGCGCTTGGTGACAAAGGGCTACGGCAAGAAGTTCTTGACGTCGCTGCCCACGACTTCCTACCAGCGTATCGAGTCGGCGCAGATCGGTCATTATTTGCAGCTGTGGCGTGCACGCCACGAGCGACGCCGTTAAAGCGGGCAGGTCAGGCTCTTCGCCATATCGCATAGACGCTTTGCCGAGGCGGGGTCATCCAGTATGCGGATGGCTCCGCCCGCTGCGATTACCTGGCAGAACAGCCAGTGCTCTGACCCATAACGCACGGTCACCGTCGCCATGTCTGCCCCGTTTGGCTCAATCGACATGATGCCGGCCCAGTCTAGGCGCTCTGCCATGTCGAGCGGCATGAGGAGTTTTGCGCTCTGCTCCGCTTGGGAAAGGGATTCGTGGAGGGACAAGGACGCGGATGTGTGGCGCTCCACAGAATCGTCGGTAAGGGCAAGGCCTTCGATTTTGTCCATGCGGTAGGAGCGCTGCGCATCAACTTCGACATCCCAGGCAATCAGATATGTTTGGTCGCCATGCGTCGCGATGCGCAGGGGGTCGATGAGACGCTCACGCGGCCGTGTGTCGTCCATCGAACGGTAGATGATGCGGCATCGAACGCCGTCTTGAATCGCGCAGTTCAGCTGTTGCCAGTGCGATCCTCGGGCAACGGTATCGACGACGCGCTGGTTGTAGCCGAGTTTCTCGGGTAGGAGGGCGTGTCGGATACGCTCTGCTGCCCGAGAGTCGATTCCCATCGATTCGAGTTCGTGGTTGAGCACGGCACCTTCGGCGGCACTTAGGCGCAAGGGCAGCACACGCCCCGCATCGCCTGTCAGGATGATGCACTCGCCGTGGCGTTCGCAGATGATGCGTGCGCCCGACTCACGGTCAGCGAGGGTCGAGACGATATCGATAATTTCGTCGAGCGCCGCACCCGTGATATCAAAACGGCTGCAGATATCCCCTCGTGTCATACCGGTCTCACCGGCAGCGTAGAGGGCCTCCATGATGTCAATCGCACGCGAGAGCCTTTGCTCGCTGGTGAGTTTACGCGCGGGCATGCTCGTGCACCGTCCTTTCGATGAGGTGGTTCCACGCCAGTTTAAGTGCATCGGGGGCAACGGGTCTCATGCCGTCCATGGCGTGCTCCATACAAAACGAGGCAGCGGCATTAAGGTCGCGCACGCCGACGGTCCAGGTCCAACCCTCTTCGGTGTGCGTGAGCTCCCCGCGACCGCGCGTTAGGCCGCTGACCATGTCGGCCTGGGCTTGCGGGGCAAACGAAAAGGTCGCCATAACGGGCTTGCAATCGGCAAAATCAAACTCGAAGAACAGGCGATCGTTCAGGTTAAAGTCGGCGGGGATGGAGTAGGCCTTCGAGGGGCGCCATGCGCGAACGATACGGTCGCAGCGAAACGTCCTGATTTCATCGGTGGCGTTGTCGAGTCCGCAAAAATACGCCACGCCCTCGTGCTCGAACATACCGTACACGCAGGCGGTGCGCTCTTTTTGCTCTCCACGCCCGTTTTGATACAAAAAACGCAGTGCGCAGCGTTCGGCAAAAGCGCTCCACACCGCATCGACGGCGGGTGAGCGACGGGCGGGAGGCTCTTCTGCGGTCGATGCGCCAGTGAGGTAGGCGATCTTGGAGCGTATGTCTGCAAGCGGCGTGGCAAACGCGGCCGAACCGGTCGCAAGGGTCTGGTCGATAGCGTCGAGCAAGATGTCCGCGTCGTCTGCGGTGATGAGGCCACCGGCCGCAAACGTGTGCTCGCGATCGATGGTCCACGCGCTTTCTTCGGTTTCTTGGGCGCCTGCTGCGCGAACTTCCTTGATCGTGATTCCGCGTTCGAGGAGTTTTTCGCGATCGCGGCGAAACTTGCGCTTGTCCGAGTCGATATTGCCCGATCCATAGCCAAGATCGGAATCCAGGACAATTTGCTCTGTGGTCAATGGCTCGGGAGAGCTGTTAAGGACAAAGAACAGATTGAGGATGCGCTGGGCGGTCTTGTCGAAACCGGGCCCCGGCGCCCCCTTTTTATTCGTTACGGTTGTATTGCTTGCCGTCATAGAATCCTCGCATGGGAAGGTGTCTGATGCCATGATTTTAGTCCGATATGGAGATTAGGCTATATCCTTGTCCGCTTGGGGCGTTAAGATGTCCAGAATTCGGCCGTTTGCGCCCGCTCGGGGTATACTTTCGACTATATACGGTTCTAATGTGCATACATTGGGCCTATTTGTCGGATTATGGATGTGGAGCGCATATGGCGAACACCCAGAACTATATTAACCACCTGCTGCAGAACACTGGCATCACGCCGGCGTGCAGCGAAGAAGAGCGCTTGGCCGCCGAAGATATCGCTCAAATTTTCCGCAACCACGGCTTTGATCCCGAGGTGCAGGAGTTTAATGCTCCCGCGCCGAGCAGGATGGCGTTTGCCGTTACGGGCATTCTGGCATTTGCCGGTGCCCTGCTTATGGGCATCGGTGGCGGTATCGGCTTAGTCGGCACCCTGTTGGCCATTGTCGGAGCCGTGCTCTATGTGCTCGAGCGAACCGGGCGCCCCGTGATCTCGCGCCTGGGCAAGACGGGCGTGAGCCAAAATGTCATCGCCTATCACAAGGCCTCTGGTCCGCTTGCCTCTCCGCGCAATCGCCCGGTTGTCGTCGTCGCGCACTATGACTCCCCGCGCGCCGAACTGCTCGCTCGCGAGCCCTATGCGCCGTACCGAGCGCTGATCGCCAAATTGCTCCCGATTGCCACGATTGCTCCCGCGGCTATTGCCATCCTGCGCATCTTGCCGCTTCCCGGCGCGTTGAAGGTCCTGCTGTGGATTGTCGCGATCCTTGCCTCCCTCGTGGCGCTCGCCAATGCCGCCAATATCATTTCCAATCGTTTTGTCCTTCCCTACACGTCCGGCTCGGTTTGCAACAAGTCCTCTGTTGCCGCCATGCTGGGTGTCATGGATAACGTCGCCCCCTATCAGGGTGAGAACGAGTTCCCTGACGATATTCCGTTTGACACGTATTTTGGCGAGCAGAAGCGTCGCGCCGAGGAGATGGCGCGCGCGGCAGCCGAGTACGCCGCGGCCCAGCAGCAAAACGATTACGGCAATACCATCGAGTACGAAGAGCCTGCCTATACCGAGGATGAGTATGGCCAGCCGGTCGCTCCCGAGGGTGAGCAGGGCGAGGCTTTTGATGAGCAAATCGATGGATTCGAAGGTGCTTCTGCCGACGAGACCCTGATTGGCGTCATTGCACCCGAGTCCCAGGTCCAAGATATTCCGGCCGAGGAGCCCGTTGCAGACGAGTCCGCTGCCGAGTCGGCAGAGGAGCCTGCCGCGGCCGAGCAGGCCGAGCCCGAGCCCAAGCTTTATCGCAATGCCGCCGGTAACATCCGGTTTGGCTCGGATGCCATCCGTGCCCTGGGAATGCTTCCCGAGTCCTGTACGCTCGATTACGAAGAGGGCGAGGAGCCGACATTCGAGCCCGCGCCCCAGCCCGATCCGGTCGTGGCTGCGCAGCCCGATGAGGCCAATGCCATCGAGACGGAAGCCGATACGGAGACTGCTATCGATTCCGCAGCCGGTCTGGACGTCATGGCGCCTGCCCCGGCGCCCGAGGAGCTCGATAATACCGAGGACGACTACGATGCGTATCCGCAGCATGTGTCCTACGAGAGCGACACCGATTTTTCTGCCGAGCTTCCGGTGACGACGCCCCATGCCGATATCGCTTCCGCGTTTTCTTCGATCGGTGCCAGCGCCTCCCATTTCTTTAAGGGGGCATTCGAAAAGGGCAAGAAACTCGTTGACGACTTTGAGGAAAAGCGCGCTGCTGCCCGCGAGGCAGCCGCGCGCGAGGCTGCAGCCAAGCAACAGGCGGCCGAGGCCGAGCGCGAGCGCGCGGCACAGGAATTTGAGCAAAACGCCGCCGAGCAGCCGGTATCTGTTGATGTTGCCGACGCCACGACGTCTTTCGAGGCGCCGCAGCCTTCGCCTGCGGATGTTGCCGGGGAGACGGCGACTTTCGAAACCCAACAGCCGGTCGACAGCACTGTGTCGTTTGATGCCACGATGACGTTTGAGAAGCAGGGCACCGCTATCGCCGAGCCCCTTTCCGCTCCTGTCGAGGACGAGCCCGCTGCGCCCGATACGGTCGAGGATCAATCTGTGGCGGAACAGGTCGCTGCGGACAGCTCCGAGCAAGAGCCTGAGCCCGTGGCCCCCGAAGCTCCGCAGGCGGATGAGTCGAGGCCCTACTCTACGCAGATCTTCACCATGCCCGCGCCGAGTGATCCCAGCGCTACGGTTGCCAACGTTACTCCGTCGCAGACCGAGACGGTCGATTCTCTGATGGCTCAGATTTCGTCTCAGGTGTCGCCGCGCCCGAACATGAACGTTCCCGACCCGGCATCCGCGCCGGCTCCCATGCCCTCTGCGTCTCCGCTGGCCTCGGTCCCCGATCCCTCGATGCCATCGATGCAGCAGGCCAATGTCGCCTCGCGCACCTCGCTGTTCGACCTTCCCGACCCCTCGGCTCAGGTTAACGATCCCTTCGCGACGGCACAGGGTCCCGAGCCCATATCGGCTCCGGTTGTTCCTCCCATGCCGGCCACCTCGGATGTTCAGCCGCTTGAGACTATCTCGGCTCCTGCCGCTCCGGCCGCCAAGCCGCAAAAGCGCGGCTTGGGCGGTCTGTTCGGTCGCAAAAAGAAAAACGAGCAGGACAGCATGAGCGATTGGCTTGGTGTCGAGGATGATTACGACGCCAAGAAGTCTGGTCGCGGTATCGGCTCGTGGGATAACTTCGAGGATGACGACGACGGCTGGAAGGGCGGTGCCACGTCTTCCGATGGAGCTTCCGCCGAGGATATGCTCGCTGCCGTTGCCTCCATGGGCGATGACGAGCTGCTTGGCCACGACATCTGGTTTGTGGCTACAGGCGCTTCCGATTGCGACGGCGCCGGCATGAAGGCGTTCCTGGCCGCGCATCGCGACAAGCTCCGCGGCGTGTTCTTTATCAACCTTGAGTCCATTGGTGCCGGTAGGCTTTCGGTCGTGACGGTCGAGGGCGAGCAGCAGCTGCTCAAGGGTGACCGACGCATCATGAACTTGGTCAACAAGGTGTGCAAGTCGTTCCATGTCGATTGCGGTGCATTTGAGATGCCCTATGCCAAGACCGATGCCTATGCTGCTCTCGAGGCAAGCCGACGCGCCCTTACCATTGCCGGCGTTGACGGTCCGCGTCTGGCGTGCGCTTACACCGAGGACGATCTGCCGCACAACGTCAATCCGACAAATATCGCTACGGTGTCCGAGGTCGTGACCGAGGTCATTCGTCGTTCGTAGGTTGACCTCTAAGGAGTCTGCGTGTTTTCGTACATCAAGCGCCACTGGCCCATCTATCTCATCTTGGCCCTGATCGCCATTGCCCTTGGTTTCGGGGCCGCGTATATCGTGGGTGTTAAAGGCTCAACGCCCGAGTCCACGATTAGCGAAGAAGTGGAGCACGAGCAGAGTTTGGGAGCCGATGGCATCTCCGAGTCCGAACAAGCGCTCATCGACGGTGGGTCTGCATCTGGGGAATAGCCATTTCGCCATGCACGAAAAAGAGGCGAGCCGGGAGACGGGCTCGCCTCTTTTTATTGCGTCAGCGACGTTTCGACGCCAGCTTTAGATGGGCAAACCAGATTGCCGCGGCGCCGGAGGTCATGAAGGCGGTGAGGCAGGCGGCGATGGGAACGGAACCCGTTGCTGGTAAATCTTGCGGCAGGGCGCATCGCTGGATGACGCGATCCTCGTCATGCGATTCAAGGTTGCTGCCGCCGCCATTGCGACAGAGGTCAACGCGAGCGCTGTTGGCGAGTGCGGTCTGGGGCGTGTAAGACGACGCGGCCTGCATGTGGATGACGGCGCCGTGAATATCCGAGTCAAGGACGGTGCCCACATCATCAAGGTCATCATGCTCGTCTTTGAGGTCCTCGCGGGTCCAAGATTCTGCAGCGCCTCTTGTCGTGAAATCGGCCGATACAGCCCCGTACTCAAGACGAATGCCCGTGACGGCGGTGTCGTCCAAAAGAGCGAGCTCTTTTGCCTCGAGGGTGACCGACTCCGTTGTTGGAATATCTGCTTTCCAAAGATGCCAGTCGCCGTAATCGACCATGCGCAAATCGTCACCTAGGAGCTTTTTGACCTCGTCCGTTTTGAGCCAGGGGTTGTCATGCCCGTCGCTGAGCGTTGCATTGACCTGTTCGCCCGTATCGGTACCTCCCGCTGGAGACGTTCGATACCACACGTTGCAAAGACCGTCGAAGTCCCCGGCCGCGACAGGGGTTTCGATGGCGATGAGTCTGGCAGCGCCGTCCTTGGCGCATTCGAGTTCGTCGGTGATGGTGAATTCATCAACCCAGGTATTCGACTCATTTTTAGCATCAATCGTATAGGAGAAGGAGCCGTCCGTATCGGATTGTGTCACGGCCCGGTTTTTGCCATCGCCGTTGGCGACGAGACCCTTACCGATAGGGTGGGCAATCTCTTGCCGTTTGTCGACTCTGCCCGCGATCTCGATGGGTGTGTCCTTCATGGTCACCGTCTGCACTTCTCCCGTCGCTTTAATTTCAAACGTCATGTCTTCGGCAAGGTCGTAGGTGCGCGGGGACATCGCTTCGCACAGGGTGTAGGTGCCGGGCAAAAGATGCTCGATGCGATGCGGTTTGTCAGAGGAGGTCCAAGCGTCAATTTCGGTTCCGTCGGCACCGTGGAGGGAGAGCTTGGCGCCTTCCACTTCTTGTTTGCCGGTCAAATCTACTTTGGAGATGTCGATTTTGGTGTAGTCGTTAGAAACATCGAGGTGCGCATTGATCACGGGTGTTTCCTGACCGGCATACGACAGCTCGACGGTGTGGACGCTTTGGTCGAGCAGGTATCCTTCGGGTGCCTGTACCTCAATAACCTCATAGATGGCAGTTCCGTACCCCAGCGAAAGATGATTTGCGCACGCAAATCCCCGCTCGTCGGTCGTGACGGTGGTGACGGTTTCGCCGTCCAGGGCAACAATGCTGCCGTCGGGGCGCACGATATCGCCCGCGGCGCGGATATCAAAAACAGCGCCGGCAAGGGCGTGTCCGTCTACGGTATCGTTCTTAACGATCTCGATGTTTCCCGTTGCCGCGTCGTCGCAAAACGAGGCGACCGCGACGGGCGTTAAGTTCGTGTCGGCGGGAATCGTTATCTCTAGATCTTCTCCAACAAGATACGGTTCCTTGGCGGAAGTCTCTCGAATGTAATACGTGCCCGGGTTAAGCGATTCGGGCAGGGTGACGGTGCCGGTTTCATCGGTTGTAAAGGTATTCATAACGGTATGGGCGGGATGCCAGGATGTTTGCGAGATGGGCTCACGGTTGCCATTGAGCAGCTGAAAGGTGAACCCGGCGAGTGGTACGGCGTTGCCGGTCTGAGCATCGCGCTTCACGATTTGAAGATGTGTCGACAGGGCGTGGTTGTCTACGATGTACTGAAGCTCTGTGCCGTCCGAGATCTGCTCTGCCGTGATAGTCCATTCCCCTGCCTGCTTAAAGCCGTCGGGCACGGTGCCGGCAACCTCGCGAACGGTGTAGCCGGCACGGTCATACGGTATGGTTCCGCTGGCGCCATCGGGGCGCTCTCCTGCGCCAAACCATGCTCCAGCCTGGTCTTTGGTCGATGCGAAGCCGTAGATATTGGTGGTCAGCGTTCCAACAACCCGCTGCGAAGTGTTGCTTACCACTTCAAAGACCACGCCTTCCGCCGGCTGCTCTATACCAGACCCATCGCTATTGCCGTAGTCCTTGAACTTTGAAATCTCGAGGTCAAAAGCGATGGGGATGTTGGGGATGCGGCGCTCGAGCTCAACGACGCCCGCGTCTCCGAGCTGATCGGCACCGATGGTGTAGCTCCAGGTTTCATTGGAGGGCAGATAGCCCTCGGGAGCTCTCGACTCATAGATGGTAAAGGTGCCCAGGGGGATGTCGGTAAGTGTTGCCCGGCCGTCCTCATCCGTCGTGAGGGCGTGCGTCCAGCCCGGGGTAGACTGTGAGATGCAGGTGAACTCAGCGCCGGCAAGTGACGCGCTGACTTGAGGGCCTGCCCCTGTCGCGGCATCGACCTTTGCGATGCGCAGGGTAATGGTACCGGGCTGCTC
The DNA here is from genome assembly GCA_958423535.1 of uncultured Collinsella sp. Classification (GTDB taxonomy): domain Bacteria; phylum Actinomycetota; class Coriobacteriia; order Coriobacteriales; family Coriobacteriaceae; genus Collinsella. Next base: position 7,223 of record CATZRJ010000019.1, on the reverse strand, counting down.
ATCGATGACGACATTCCCGCCGTCATTGCCGGTGGAAAAGGCGATGTGGTCACTCCTGGGGATATAACCCGCCGGAGCTTTGGTTTCGACCAGGTAATATGCCGCGTTGGGCAAAAGTGTCGCCTGCGCGCGACCGCTGCTGTCCATCTGGATGCTGCCGACACGCTTGTCGCCGACGCTCTCATAGATGTCGAACCTCGCTCCGTCGAGCCTGTAGGTATCGTTTTCGCTCGTGATGGCGGCGTTGGCTGACTGTTTTTGGAAGGATACGGAGACGGCCGGGAGCACGTAGAGCATGTCTTGACGTTTACTGCCGCCCGACACAGCTCCCAAATAGCGCCGCGCGCGATGCGGTGCGGCTTTAATGCTTCCCGACTTGGCGCCGTCGTGGAGCCAGCGCGCTGCGGCAACGGCCTCATTGTCGCCGGAAAAATTTCCCCTCTCTGTGACGCCCCGGGCGGTTGTATATGAGAATGATCCGTCGGTATGGGTGGTGCCGTTGAGCATCCAGACAGCAAGTTGGGTTGCGGCACGTGCTCGATCGGGGGATAGGTTATGCCCGCCAAAGGATGTGGCGGTGGGGTAGCCATGACAGATGATGGCCGCGAATTCGTCTTCGAGCCATACCCAGCCCTGATTGTAGGTGAGCCAGGGTCCGCCCGGTGTGCTAGGGCCAAAGCGCTCCTGGTTCATGCAGTAGGCAATCGAAGAATCCTGTGCCTCGTATTTGCCAACTTCAAAAGGACCGCATTCATTGCTGATAGTGCGGAATCCGAGCGATTCATAACCGTCGACGGCGAGCGCGGCATCCGGTGTCATGCAGCCTAAAAGTAAAAAGAGGACTAGGAGCAGCGATCCTGCTGTGATTGCGCTGTGGACAGAGTGCGTGGGTGCGTTGGACATGGCTGCTCCTTATCCCTCGTGCGCCGCACGGGGAGGCCGCGGCGCTTGGGATGAGGCTACCCCCGAGGTTCATGCGGGTAAGTACCGGAGCCTGACCAAAAGCTTGCCCGATATCTGACAAATGGCGCCTACGAAAGACAATGGAATAAATCTGCAGGTAGACAATGGTAAATAAAAGAGCCTACAGGTCCTCATCTACACAATTGGCCTATTTTTAGGAGGATTCTCCACAGCTAAAACAAGTATCGTCACCCTTGTATCGAACAAGACAACCGCGTTATACTATCCCCCACATATGCGGGCATCGCCAAGTGGTAAGGCATCAGCTTCCCAAGCTGACACTCGCGGGTTCGAGTCCCGTTGCCCGCTCCAAAAAAGCAAAAGCACGACACCGTTTCGGTGTCGTGCTTTTTTCAACAAAGCGCCGGGACTCGAACCCGACAGGGTGCGAGCGTTAAATAAACGCGAAGCGTTTATAGCGAGCAGGCAAGGGAGCCGATAGGCGACCGCAGCCGGTGCGTATTTGCGAAGCAAATACGCGGACGTCCCGTTGCCCGCTCCGCCGAGCACGGGAGACGTGGGGACGGCCGATTCAACAAAGTCTTCCCCCTCGGCTTCGTGAGGCCGAGGGGCTCGCCTGAAGCCGGTGCGGATTTGCGAAGCAAATACGTAGACGTCCCGTTGCCCGCTCTTGCGGCAAAATGTTTGGTTAATGCCCGTTGCTCATACGGGCGCCTGCGCACGGTACAATAGTCGAGTTACGACCAACGTGCCAATAACCAAAAAGGAGCCGCTATGATCGATCGCTATACCCGCCCGGAGATGGGACACATCTTTTCCCTCGAGAACAAGTACGCCATTTGGCAGGAAATCGAGGTCTTGGCTTGCGAGGCCCAGGCGGAGCTCGGCAAGATCGGCATTTCTAAAGACGAAGCCCAGTGGATCCGCGACCATGCCAACTTTGAGAAGGCAAAGGTCGATGAGATCGAGGAAGTCACGCGCCACGACGTTATTGCTTTCCTGACCAACATGAAGGAGTACATCGACGCCGATGTTCCCGAGGGCGACCCCAAGCCCAGCCGTTGGGTTCACTACGGCATGACCAGCTCCGACCTGGGCGATACAGCTCTGTGCTACCAGCTCACCCAGGCCTGTGATCTGATTATCGAGGACGTCAAGAAACTCGGCGAGATCTGCAAGCGTCGTGCCTTCGAGGAGCGCAACACGCTCTGCGCCGGCCGCACTCATGGCATTCACGCCGAGCCGATGACCTTCGGCATGAAGTTTGGCTCTTGGGCCTGGGAGCTCAAGCGCGATCTGGACCGTCTTGAGGATGCCCGCAAGAATGTTGCCTTCGGTGCCATCTCGGGTGCTGTCGGCACGTACAGCTCCATCGAGCCGTTTGTCGAGGAGTATGTCTGTGAGCACCTGGGTCTGGTTCACGACCCGCTGTCCACACAGGTCATCAGCCGCGACCATCACGCCTACCTCGCCGGCGTCCTCGCCACCACGGCGGCCACCTGCGAGCGTATCGCTACCGAGGTTCGCAATCTGCAGAAGACCGATACGCTCGAGGCCGAGGAGCCGTTCCGCAAGGGTCAAAAGGGCAGCTCCGCCATGCCGCACAAGCGCAACCCGATCACCATGGAGAAGGTCTGCGGCCTGTCGCGCGTCGTGAAGTCCAACGCCCAGGTCGCCTTCGACAACGTCGCCCTGTGGCACGAGCGCGATATTTCGCACTCCTCTGCCGAGCGTGTCGCCCAGGCCGATAGTTTCATCGCGCTCGACCACATGTTCCAGTGCCTCATCCGCGTTATCGACGGCCTGCAGCTGTATCCCGCTCGCATGATGGCCAACCTCAACAAGACCCGCGGCCTTATCTTCTCCTCCAAGGTGCTGCTGGCCCTCGTCGATACGGGTATCACCCGCGAGGACGCCTACGCTATCGTGCAGGAAAACGCCATGGCTACCTGGCACGAGGTGCAGGATTGCGTCTCCGGCCCCACCTTTAAGGAGCGTCTCGAGGCCGATCCGCGCTGCACCGTCAGCCAGGAGAAGCTCGACGAGATCTTTGATCCGTGGGACTTCCTCACCCGTATCGACACGGTCTTCGATCGCCTGGAGCAGCTGAGCTTCGAGTAGGTTCATCCTGATCTGACCGTTTGCGGACGCATTTTAACCATTTGCGCCTCGCCCATCCCGGGTGAGGCGCTTTTTCGTTCCTGCCGCAGGTTCCGGTTCGGCGTTACGGATAATGACCCCTCTGTGTATATCGATCCGACAGGCGATTATGCCGGTATCGATGCCGACATTGCCCGCGAGGCATGTAAACGCGCAGGGATCAGGCCGCAGTTCGTCGACATATCTTGGAACGACCGCGATCGCCTGTCGGGACTTCGCAACCGCAGCTATATCGAATCGCGCGGAGATAGAACGCTGACGGTCAGCGCATCATTCGGCGTTGCGACGGCAGAGATGCCCGGTTGTACGCTAGCCGAGATATGCAACCTTGCCGACCATAATATGTATCAAGAGAAACGTGAAGTTCGCGCTCGGGAAGCAGATTGCTGGTATTGCTGTCACCAGTTTGCGCATCAGGGAATGTTGAATCGGTGCCCGCGATACTTTATCGGTTCGGACGGGGATAATAGACGTCTGAAATTGCTTTACGAGAGGGGATCGCATGATTTCGTTTGATTACAAGCCTCAGGGCGTGTGTGCTCGCAATATCCACCTTGACCTTTCCGATGACGGCAACAAGGTGATGGGCGTTGAGTTTACCGGCGGCTGCGACGGCAATCTCAAGGCAATCTCCAGGCTGGTCGAGGGTGCTCCTGCCGATCGCGTAATCGAGGTTCTCGCCGGTAATACCTGCGGTATGAAAAAGACCTCTTGCGCCGACCAGCTTACACGCGCTATCGAGGCCGCTCGCGCCGAGATCGCCTAATGGGTATCGTCGACCACATCAAGAACGGAATATCGCGCCGTGGCTTTGTACTCGGCGGTGCTGCCGCGGGCGCTGCCACGGTGCTTGCCGGATGCTCGAAAAAAACGGACACCAGCGACGATGCCGCCGGCGAGCCGCAGGTTATCAAGGATGACTCAAAAATCGTTTCGATTACGGATGAGTATGAGGCTGTTGACATCGACCTCGAGCCTGCGGCTTCATGGACATTGCCACTGGGTACGCTGCTGTACTATTGCGATGGCGATTACGCCGCAGCCATGATGGCTCCGGCATCGGCACTGCATGCCAATACGCTCGGTGTGCTCAACTTGGGCGACGGTTCGCTCACAACGCTCATTGAGGATCCCGTCGAAGGTACAGGGTATTCGTTTTACGATGTCCGCGCCGGCGATGGCGTGTTTACTTGGGTCGAAATGAACTTTGCGAACGCATCGTGGAAGCTCTATGCGCAAAATACGGCAGGTGCGTCGCTTGTCGGCGATGTAGTCGAGCTCGACCGAGGCGGCAAGGACTACGATCCGCCACTGTTTACGGTGTTCGGATCGTCCGTCATTTGGTACAAGATGCCTGCTGCAGGCGGCAATAAGACGAGTCACGACTCGTATTGCTACCGTCGCTCGCTCGATGAGGCAAAGGCCGAGGCCATTTGGAAGTCAACGGGTCGCTTTGCATCCGCCCCGCGCGTGAGTGACGGTGTCTTGACCATATCCCCGCGCGTGCGCAATGACGAGGGCGTCTACTACGGCATGACGGCGATTGACCTGACGGACGGCAACAATACCAAGAGGGCTCAGCTGGTCCTTCCCTCATCGGTGTCTCCCTTCGAGGCCGTATATATGGGTGACACGTTTGTGTTCTCCATCGAGGCCACCTATAACGGCGTGGGAAGTCTAGGCAACATGGGCACCTATATCGGTAACGAGAACGGGACGTTCCTATTCCTGTCGCGCGAGCCGCTTGCGTGTGCTGCCGGCAGAAAGAGCAAATATCTGGTTAAGGTTCAGGCCTCGCATTTTCTGATCGATACCTCCGCCAAAACCTATGGTTCGCTGCTGTCGCCCGACCGCGCTCTCGAATATGGCGATTATCCAGCTACGGCGGGTAAATCGAATACGTTTTTAACCTATGCCACGGTGCGTAATAGCCAAGGAATTCCCGAGACGGTCACTGCCCGCCTGTTCTCTCTTTAGCGCCGAGGGGTTAAAAAGGCGCCAACGGGGGAATAAGCGCGTTGTAATTGTGAGTGCCGCCCGCCGAGCCGCCGCACTGTAGCGGTGCTCGGTGGGCATAGGTGCGTTAAAATGGGCTTGTTCTTAGTTAATTGAGACAGGGGGGCCGTGTTATGGCTTCAGATGCAAAAAAGATTCTGCTGGTCGAGGACGAGAAGGCAATCCGTGACGCTGTCGCTGCCTATCTCGAGCGCGAGGGCTACTGGGTTGCTGGCGTCGGCGACGGCCAGTCTGCGATCGAGGAGTTCGAGAAGCACCAGTTCGACCTGGTTGTACTCGATCTTATGCTCCCCAAGATTCCCGGCGAGCGCGTTTGCCGCACTATCCGCGATACCTCGGATGTGCCCATTATCATGCTTACCGCCAAGGGCGAGATTGAGGATCGCATCATCGGCCTCGAGCTTGGTGCCGACGACTACCTGATCAAGCCGTTCTCGCCGCGCGAGCTCGTCGCCCGCGTCCGTGCCCTGTTCCGCCGTGCTCACCAGGCAGACGAGCCTGCCGTTGAGGTGCTCGACTTTGGCGATCTGGTCATCGATATCTCAGGCCACAAGATTTTGGTCGAGGACAAGGAAGTAGACCTGACTGCTTCCGAGTTTAAGTTGCTCACCACGCTTGCTCGTCATCCCGGTCGTGTCTATAACCGTATGGAGCTGGTCGAGAAGGTGCTCGGCTACGACTTTGAGGGTTACGAGCGCACCATCGACAGCCACGTGAAGAACCTTCGCGCCAAGCTGGGCGACGACCCCAAGAAGCCTAAGTGGCTCTACACCGTTCACGGTGTCGGCTATCGCTTTGAGGCCCCGGCCAAGACCGATAAGTCGGACGAGAAATAGGGAAATCACATATGACACCTGCGCGCTTTGAAATCGGACAAAAGCACAAGCAGGAGAACGAGGCGGGTTCCAAGGCAAGTTGGAACACGCCTCGTTCCGATTCACGGCCAGCGATGAGCTATCCCTCGCGCATGGCATTGGCTTTTGCCCTGACGTCGCTCATGACGGTATTGGTGCTGGTGGGCGTTGTCTCCGTTGTGTGGGGTACCGTCTTTTCGGATTACACGCGCTCCAATATCGTCGAGATTGCCAATTCTGCCGCCGAAAAGCTTGCGACGTCGTATGAGGAAAACGGCAATTGGACTGCGGGCGAGCTGCGCACGGTCGCGACATCGAGCTTGGTGTCCGACGACCTGGGTATGCAGGTCGTCAACAAGAAGGGCGTTGTCGTCTATGACGACTCATGGCCTTCGGCAAGTGCGACCGCCGATGTGCGCGAGAGCGGATCGCCGTCGAGCGGATCGAGTGGTAAAAAGGCATCGCATAGCCCGGTCTCGTCGGCGCCCACCGACTCCGACAGCGTTGCCAACGTCGAAATCATAACGTCTTCCGGCGAGCATGTCGGACAGGTAAAGCTATGGGCCATCGGCTCCGATGCTCTGCTCACCAAGGCAGACTCAGCGTTTAGGGAGAAGACCTTTAACGCTATGGCCCTTGCCGCGGTTGTTGCGGTCTGCATCTCGGTTGTTATCGGATCGTTCGTGTCGCGCATGCTTACCAGACCGATTCATCGTATTACCAGCACGGCCAAGCAAATTCGCGACGGCGATCTGTCCGCTCGTACCGGTTTGCGCGGCGATGACGAAATCGATCAGCTGGGTGAGACCTTTGACGAGATGGCCACCTCGCTCGAGAAAGATATGAAGCACGAAAAGCGCCTGACTTCCGATGTGGCTCATGAGCTGCGCACGCCGCTCATGGCAATGCTTGCAACGGTCGAGGCCATGCAGGACGGCGTGTATCCCACCGACGATGAGCATTTGGAAACCGTTGCTTCCGAGACGCGCCGCCTGGCACGTCTGGTGCAGCAGATGCTCGACCTATCGCGCATGGAAAACAGCACGGCGCCGCTCAACCTTGAGCCGGTGGACATGGTTCCCTTTGTGCGATCTATCGTCAACGCTCAGGAGCGCCTATTTGTTGACCGCGATCTGCGCTTGCGCTTTGCTGACGAGACCCAAGGTCACGACGATGTCGTCGAGGCCGATCCCGACATGATCACGCAGTGCGTCATCAACCTCATGAGCAACGCCATGCGCTACACCCCCGAGGGCGGTTGGGTCGTGG
>CATZRJ010000018.1 GCA_958423535.1 uncultured Collinsella sp. | reverse complement strand
TTGCTCAAAGAAATGAAGAATCGGCTCAAACAATTCCATGTAGGGAAAACCTCCTCATGATCGTTTAACCATGATACCCACCAAAAAGCCCGTCCGATCACATTCGGACGCGCCGATAACTTGAGATGGGGTGGCCGCGGTGGCGTAGGCTGGGGCGCCGGCGAGCACGCCGGCAAGGAGTGCGACGGTCAAATTGGGATGCGGAAGAGACCTTTTCATGGCAGTTTCCTTAGTTCTTAACCAGTGGTCCCTGCTGGCGCTGGATTATCGACATAATATGCGAAAACCGCCGCAAGGGCGTCTGTCCCTTAGCAGCGGTTTTGACGTTTGCGCAGATAAAACCTGCCAAAATAAACCTGTCCCTTTTTGGCAGGTTTTAGCTCAGCAGCATGCGGTCGTTGGCGAGCTCGCCGCCCGAGACCTCCTCGAACTTCTGCAGCAGGTCGGCGACGGTGAGCGACTTCTTCTCATCGCCCGCCACGTCGTAGATCACGTGACCCTCGTGCATCATGATCAGGCGATTGCCCAGACGGATGGCGTCGTTCATATTGTGCGTGACCATGAGCGTGGTCAGGTGGTTCTCGTCGACAATCTCCTCGGTCAGATTGAGCACCTTAGAGGCCGTCTTGGGGTCGAGGGCCGCCGTGTGCTCGTCGAGCAGCAGCAGGCGCGGCTTGGTGAGCGTGGCCATGAGCAGGGTGAGTGCCTGGCGCTGGCCGCCCGAGAGCAGGCCGACCTTGGCGTTGAGGCGCGTGTCCAGACCGAGGTCCAGGCGCTTGAGCAGCTCAACGTACTCGTCCTTCTCGGCCTTGGTGACGCCCCACGAAAGACCGCGACGCTGGCCGCGGCGCTTGGCGAGGGCCAGGTTCTCGGCGATCTGCATGTCGGCTGCGGTGCCGCGCATGGGGTCCTGGAACACGCGGCCCAGGTACTTGGCGCGCTGCGACTCGCTCAGGCGCGAGATGTCGGTGCCGTCGAGCTCGATAACGCCCAAATCGAGCGGATACACGCCGGCGATCATGTTGAGCAGCGTGGACTTGCCGGCGCCGTTGCCGCCAATCACGGTTACAAAGTCGCCGTCATTCAGGGTGAGGTCGACACCGGTAAGAGCGCGCTTCTCGGTGACGGTGCCCTTGTTAAAGGTCTTTTTGACGTGCGAGAGCTTAAGCATCTGCCTCGTCTCCCTTCGTGTAGGAGCTGCGGAGCTTATAGCGCTCCCAAACCACGGGCACGCACAGGGCCACGGCGACGATCACGGCGGAGAGCAGCTTCATGTCGTTGGCGTCCATGCCCAGCTGCAGCACGATGGCGCGGATAAGGAAGTACACCACGGAGCCAAAGACGGCGGAGGCAAGACGGACGCTAAACTGCGTGAGACCGCCGGGCAGCAGGCGGCCGAGCACCTCGCCGATAACAATAGCGGCAAGACCGATAACGATGGCACCGGTGCCCATGCCAATGTCGGCGTACTTCTGGCTCTGGCAGATGAGCGCGCCCGAAAGGCCGATGAGGGCGTTGGAGAGCACGAGGGCGATCATCTTGGTGGAGTTGGTGTTGACGCCCAGGGCGCGGATCATGTACTCGTTGTTGCCGGTGGCGCGCAGTGCCGAGCCGATCTCGGTGCCAAAGAACCAATACAGGATGGCAACGATGGCCACAGCGAGCAAGATGCCCAGGATGATGGCGACGGTGGACTGTGGCAGGCCCGTCATGTTGCTGACAGACGAGAAGATGGTGCCCTTGGCAAGGATGGGCGTGTTGGATTTGCCCATGATGCGCAGGTTGATGGACCACAGGCTGATCTGGGTGAGGATTCCGGCGAGGATCGCGGGAATCTCAAAGACGGTGGTCAAAATGCCCGTGACGGCGCCTGCGATGGCGCCGGCGCACATGCCGGCCAAAACAGCGAGCAACGGGTCGACGTTGTTGTTGACGATGAGCACGGCACAGACGCAGCCGCCGAGGGCAAAGCTGCCGTCGCAGGTCATATCGGGGATGTCGAGCAAGCGGAACGTGATAAACACACCAAGCACCATAATGCCCCAGAGGACGCCCTGCGAAACGGCGCCCTGCAATGCAATAAGCATGCTTCATACCTCCTAGGATAGGATGGACACGTGAGTCACCATGATAGCGGTAACAATGCATGAAAGAGCTGCGGCCGGATGTTTTGTCTCATCCGTAACAAGCAGGGCGAACGCCGGTCTTTGGCGTTCGCCCCTGTGACTCAGATATTGAATAACGCAGCTATGGCGTGAGCGCGTGCCCTAGACGCGCTACCGCGCATGGCGCTACTCGTCCAGAGCGGAAAGGTCGATGCCCAGAGCCTCGGCCATCTCGTCGTTCTTGACGACGACCAGGTCCTTGCTCGAGAGGTGCTTGATCGGCATATCCTCGGGCCTGGCCTCGCCCTTCAGGATCTTAACGGCCATCTCGCCCGCGGCGTAGCCCAGGTCCTCGTAGTTGATGGAGAGGGTGAACAGGCCGCCGGCCATGCACATGCCCTCCTCGCCTGTCACGAAGGGGAGCTTATTCTCCTTGCAGATCTGACCGACCTGCGAAGCGCCCGCGGCGATGGTGTTGTCAGTGGGGGAGTAGAGCGCGTCGACCTTGCCCACGGCAGATTCGACGACGGACTGGATCTCGTTGGAGCTCGAGACGGTGAAGTCGGTGTACTCCAGGCCCAGCTTGTCGAGTTCCTTCTTGGCGGCCTTGATCTGGACGTCGGAGTTGGACTCGGCGGTGCAGTAGAGCAGGCCGACCTTCTTTACGTCGGGCAGGACCTTCTGCATCATCTCGAGCTGCTCGGCGACTGGGGTGAGGTCGGAAGCGCCCGTGACGTTGGTGCCGGGCTTGTCGTTGTCCTGGACCAGGCCCGAGGCGGCGTAGTCGGTGATGGCGCAGCCCACGATGGGGATATCGGCCGTGGCGCCGGCGGCGGCCTGCGCGGCGGGCGTGGCGATGGCATAAATCAGGTTGACGTTGTCGCCCACAAACTTGTCGGCGATGGACTTACACGTGGACTGGTCGTTCTGGGCGTTCTTCTGGTCGATCTTGACCTTGAGACCGCTTTTCTTGATGGCCTTGACAAAGCCGTCGTTGGCGGCGTCGAGTGCGGAGTGCTCGGTGAGCTGCAGAATGCCGACGGTGTAGTCGGAACCGGCGGCAGCAGAGCCGGAACCAGAGTTGCCGCCGCATCCGGCGAGCGGAGCGAGCGCGAGCAGGCCGGCAGAGACCAGAAGGCTCCTGCGGCTGATGGTGATGTCCTTCATATCGTTACTCCCAGTATAGAAATGGCTGGAAACACTGCACTCAAACAAAGTGCAAGTGGCTCTATAGTAGCGCCGATGTCCATTTTTACAATAACCTGGCGGGTTTTTTAATACAGAACCGGATGGGCGGTACGGGTAGTTGAATGGACGGCGGAGGTTCTTATGCGGCGGAGGCGTCCTCCTCGTCTAGCGCAGCAAAGAGTTTCTTGCCGTCGAGCAAGCGCGTACTGACGTTTTTCATGCGGCTGACCTCAACGGTGCGCAGGGTGTCGTCGGCGCCTCGGGTGTCGTAGACCGTTCCCAGCAGATACGAGACGCCATCGCGTTGCCTGATGGCAAAGGGCCGGACCGTCATCCGCACCACCTCGGTTTCGCCGCGTGCCGTGACGCTCGAAATATCAAAGCTCACCGTGGTTCCGTGGTCGATGGCCTGCTCGATGAGCTCGCAGGTGTCGATGCGCTTGACGGGCGTGCGCGTGGCCTTGGTGGATTTGCTGCCGGCACTTGGAGCAGGCTCGGGTGCATCGAGGTAACCGCGAACGTCGGCACTCGCCATGGCGACCAAGTGCTGAGCCATGCTTTTTCGAATGGCGATGGGCGTGGAGCGGTTGCGCATGACCATGCCGTGGAGCCGGATGATTTCCTCGTCGGTGAGCGAACGGGTCAAGAGCCGATACCCCACGCCGCGCTTGTACTCAATTTCGTATCCGGCATGGCGAAGTGCGGAGATGGCGGTGTAGATGCTGCGCCGCGCCGCCGAAATGGGCATGCGGGCGGGGTCGTCGGGATGGGCGAGGCGCCGGATCAACTCATCGGAAAGCATGGCCTTGTCCTCGCCGGTGTTCTCGCTTAATAGTTGCAAGATGCGAACGGCGCGATAGGCGGCCATCGAGGCGGCGCCCCTCGTCGTGGACTCGTAAGTTTCAACAGCGGTTTCGGTCATGGTGCCCACGTCCTTTCCGTTTTGGGTGGCGACGGTATGGAGCCTAGGACGCGGGGTTTTCCCAGGGGCGCAGGGCGCTCTGGGCGGTCGGTAGTCGTCGGCAAACGGCGGGTCGAGTTTTCAACAGCTCTGCTCAACTGACCAAAAACTTGCCAAAAGCTTGACGGATACCGTTGAAAAAAGCGTCTCTCGACCGATGTCGAGAGACGCTTGTGCGATGAGCGTTGGCGTGTGGCGACGCGAGCTAGCGTCCGACGATTAGAAGTCGGCGTTGCCCACGGTGCGCGGGTGCGGCAGGACGTCGCGGATGTTGCCCACGCCGGTCAGATACATGACCAGGCGCTCGAAGCCCAGACCGTAGCCGGCGTGCTTGCAGGAACCGTAGCGGCGCAGGTCAAGATAGTACTTGTACTGCTCGGGATTCATACCCAGGTCCTTGATGCGGGCCTCGAGCAGATCTAGGCGCTCCTCGCGCTGGGAGCCACCGATGATCTCGCCGATGCCCGGCACCAGGCAGTCGGCGGCGGCGACGGTCTTGCCGTCGCCGTTCATGCGCATGTAGAAGGCCTTGATCTCGGCCGGGTAGTCGGTTACGAAGGTCGGGCGCTTAAAGTGCTCCTCGGTCAGGAAGCGCTCGTGCTCGGTTTGCAGGTCGATGCCCCAGCTCACGGGATAGTCAAACTTGTGACCGGCGGCGACGGCCTGCTCCAGGATTTCGACGGCCTCGGTGTAGGTGACGCGGGCAAAGTCGGAGTTTGCCACGTGGTTCAGGCGCTCGATCAGACCCTTGTCCACAAACTTGTTGAGCATGTTGAGCTCGTCGGGGCAGGTGGCCATAACGTCCTTAAGGACGTACTTGAGCATGGCCTCGGCGTTATCCATGTAGTCGTTCAGATCGGCAAAGGCCATCTCGGGCTCGATCATCCAAAACTCGGCGGCGTGGCGCGTGGTGTTGGAGTTTTCGGCGCGGAAGGTGGGGCCAAAGGTATACACGTCGCCAAAGGCCATGGCAAAGTTCTCGGCATTGAGCTGGCCGGACACGGTGAGGCTCGCATGCTTGCCAAAGAAGTCCTGGCTCCAGTCGACCTCGCCGGACTCGGTGAGGGGCGGATTTTTGGGGTCGAGCGTGGTCACGCGGAACATCTCGCCGGCGCCCTCGCAGTCACTCGTGGTGATGATGGGGGTGTTGACGTAGACAAAGCCCTGCTCCTGGAAGAAGCGGTGGATGGCTGCAGCCGCGACAGAGCGGATGCGGAACACGGCGCGGAACAGGTTGGTGCGCGGGCGCAGGTGCTGCTGGGTGCGCAGGAACTCGACGGTCGCGCGCTTCTTCTGCAGCGGGTAATCCGGGGCGCTGACGCCCTCGACCTCGATGGAAGTGGCAGAAAGCTCGAAAGGCTGGGGCGCATCGGGCGTCAGCTTGACGGTGCCGGTGCAAATGAGTGCGGCCGAGACGTTTTGATGGGCGATCTCGTCGTAGTTGTCGAGCGCCTCGCGGTTCATGACGACCTGCAGGTCGCGGAAGCAGCTGCCGTCGTTGAGCGTAACAAAGCCAAAGTTCTTCATGTCGCGGACGGACTTGACCCAGCCGGCAACGGTGACGGTCTGGCCACCGAGCGACTCGGCGTGCGTATAGAGCTGCGCGATTTTGGTGCGGTTCACGTATCCTCCCATAACGGTTGAATGATAGTTATCCATACAGTTCGATATTCTAGCAGCTCGGCTCATTTGGGCTATACAGACAAGGCATTGACGGGATGGTTTTCAAACGAAAAGCGCCCACGGCCAAATGGTCGCGGGCGCTTTTCGTGGTGTCTTTTGGCTGTGTAGCGCGGGACCTGGCTACTTGGTCTTGGCCACCAGCAACGGGTCGCCCAGCTTGACAAGCGGGTTGCCGCCGATAAGCGTTCCGGACTCGCCGACATGGTCGATGCTCTTAAGGCGATCGAGCTCGGAGACGATGACGGTCACGATATCCTCGTGACCAGCGGCCTTAATGGCGTCGCGGTCGAAGCTGATGAGCGGCTGGCCCGCCTTGACCACATCGCCCATCTCGACAAAGCGGGCAAAACCCTTGCCATTCATTTCCACGGTGCCCAGGCCGACATGGATGAACACGCGAAGACCGTCCTCGGTGATCATGCCGATGGAGTGGTTGGTGACGGTGGTGGCGCCGATGCGGCCGTTGGCGGGCGCATAGATGGTGCCGGTAATGGGCTCGATGCCATAGCCCTGGCCAAGCATGCCCGAGGCGATGGTCTCGTCGGGAACTTCGTCCAGGTTGACGAGCACGCCGTTGACGGGGGCGTAGATGACGCCTTCGCGGGTGGCGAAGCTTGCTGCGGGCGGAATGGACGCCTCGCCGGTCGAGGTGAAGGTGGACTTAAGCGAATCGAGCAGACCCATAGTTGCCTCCAACTTAAATAGGCGCATATCGCGCGTTTGGTTTGCCGGAAACGTTTCATATGTGTTTCGCGGCTTGGTCAACGCCCCTATTCTACGCTGCTCAACGATGGTCCTGAGCTGGGATTATGTGATATATCAGTTGATGGGAATCTTATTGCGGGAGCGTTTCTGCACCGTGGGTCCAACTGGGGTACGCTTGAAGGCGAAAATGAGTGCGCACGAATCGCGCGAAGGGAGCACATATGATTGTCGAGAACCATGCGCTGTGGGGCGAGGAGCCGACCGAGGAATATCCGGCGACGTTTACGTATTTGGGTGCCGAGCCGCTGCCCGATAAACCGAATGGCCGCCGTCCTGCCGTGATTATCTGCGGCGGAGGTGCGTTTACGCATATCGCTCCGCATGAGCAGGATCCCGTGGCGTTTGCGTTTTTGGATCACGGCTACCAGGCCTTTGTGCTCAACTATGTCACGAGTTCTACGGGTGACGTGAGCTTTCCGCACCCCCAGGCAGATCTTGCCAAGATGGTCGCCACGGTGCGTGCGAATGCCGACGAGTGGCATGTCGATCCCAAGCGCGTGTGCGTCGTGGGCTTTTCTGCGGGCGGCATGATCTGTGCCTCGCTGGCAACGCAGTGGAAGACCGGCCCCTTCGCGGCACTTGCCGGGGCGCGTCCGGACGACATCCGTCCCGATGCCGTGGTGCTGGGCTATCCGCTGCTCGACTTTGCCTATGTGCGCGACATGCAGACGCGCGATCCGCGCATTGACTTGCGTGTGCCCAAGACGGGCGGTAAGACGGGGCGCGATCTGCTCAACGACTACCTGTCGATGGTGACGGGCGGCGAGGCAACTGACGAGCACTTGGCCGATATCTGCCCTACCACGCATGTTTCGCGTCAGATGCCGCCGACCTTTGTGTGGGGCGTGTCCGACGACAAGACGGCGCCGATCGCGCAGGTCTATCCCTTTGCGCAGCGCATGGCCGAGGAGGGCGTCGCTTGCGAGATGCACGTCTTTGACCAGGGCGGTCACGGCCTTTCACTCGGCAACGCCAACACCGCGGTCGACAACGAGGACAAGCAGGTTTCCGTCCGTCCCTGGATCCGCCTGGCCTTCCGCTTCCTCGAGCGCCACGGGTTTTAGTTACGGCGTTTTACCAAACGCCGTAACCACTCGACGCTGCAAGCCCGCCAGGGCGGCAATCTGTCGATTGAACATCGGTGTGTGTTCGCGCTATCATGCGTGGTTAAATGGTTAGCCATGGCAAACGGTTAGCCAAGATAAACAAAATGTAACGCCCTGTGGGCGCCAGGGGAGGAACACGGACGTGAAGCTCGATACACTCGAGATTGGAAAGGACGCCGTTGTCGCATCGGTGACATCCGACGATCAGGCGCTTCGACAGCATATTTTGGACATGGGTCTAACGCCGGGCACCGAAGTTACCATGATGAAGTACGCCCCCATGGGTGACCCGCTCGAGATCCGCCTGCGTGGCTACGAGTTGACGCTGCGCAAGGACGATGCCGCTCGCATCGAGCTCGTGGGTGTTCACGACACCGATGCGGGTCCGCGCGCTAACGCCGCAATCGGCACGACGGAGCATCCGGCCCTGGGCGAGGGGACGTATTCGCCCCGCGCCGCGAAGACGGCCGTGCCTGAGGGCGCGCCGCTGCATTTTGCCCTCGCCGGCAACCAAAACTGCGGTAAGACCACGCTGTTCAACCAGCTTACGGGCTCCAACCAGCACGTCGGCAACTTTCCCGGCGTAACGGTCGACCGCAAAGACGGTACCATTCGTAACCACCCCGAGGCGAGCGTTACCGACCTGCCCGGCATTTACTCTCTGTCGCCGTACACGGGTGAGGAGATCGTGAGCCGCCAGTTTATCCTGGATGAGCATCCCGACGCCATCATCGATATCATTGACGCCACCAACATCGAGCGCAATCTGTATCTGACGCTGCAGCTTATGGAGCTCGATCGCCCCATGGTCATCGCGCTCAACATGATGGACGAGGTGACGGCCAACGGTGGCGCCGTGGACGTCAACCTGCTCGAGAGCCTGTTGGGCGTGCCTGTTGTCCCCATTAGCGCTGCCCGCAACGAGGGCATCGGCGAGCTGGTTGATCATGCCTTGCACGTGGCGCGGTTCCGTGAGCGCCCCGGTCGCCTGGACTTCTGTGCGCCCGATGGCTCGGACGGCGGTGCGCTGCATCGCTGCATCCACGGCATCGCCAACCTTATCGAGGACCATGCCGCGACGGCGCACATTCCCGTGCGTTTTGCGGCGACCAAGCTGGTTGAGGGCGACGAGCTGGTAACCGAGGCGCTTCATCTGGACCGCAACGAGCTCGACGCCATCGAGCACATCATTACCCAGATGGAGGGCGAGGCCGGCACCGACCGCCTGTCCGCGCTGGCCGACATGCGCTTTAGCTTTATCGGCGACGTGTGCGGGCGTTGCGTCGTCAAGCCGCACGAGAGTCGCGAGCACGTGCGCTCTGTCAAGATCGACCGCATCCTGACGGGTCGCTACACGGCCATTCCGGCGTTCCTGGTGATTATGGGCCTTGTCTTTTGGCTGACGTTTGGCGTGATCGGCGCGGCGTTGCAGGGACTTATGGAGGACGGCATCGCTGCCATCATCGTCTCGGCCGATGCGGGCCTCAAGGCGTTCGGCACCAACGACGTGGTGCGCTCGCTGGCTGTTGACGGCGTGCTTACGGGCGTGGGTAGCGTACTGACCTTCCTGCCGATTATCGTCGTGCTCTTCTTGTTCCTCTCCATTCTGGAAGACTCGGGCTACATGGCGCGCGTGGCCTTTGTCATGGATAAGGTGTTGCGTCGCTTTGGCCTGTCGGGCCGTAGCTTTGTGCCCATGCTCGTCGGTTTTGGCTGCACCGTGCCGGCTATCATGTCGACCCGTACGCTCCCATCCGAGCACGACCGCAAGATGACGGTCATGCTTACGCCGTTCATGAGCTGCTCGGCCAAGTTGCCGGTCTACGGTCTGCTGTGCGGGGCGTTTTTCCCACAGGCGACGGTTCCCGCTATGGTCTCGCTCTATCTGATCGGTATCGTGGTCGGCTGCATTGCGGCTTTGGTGCTCAATCGCACAGCATTTAAGGGCGACCCGGTGCCGTTTATTATGGAGCTCCCCAATTACCGCCTGCCGAGCGTCAAGACGACGGTGATGCTGGCATGGGATAAGGCCAAGGACTTCATTACCAAGGCCTTTACCATTATCTTTGCCGCGACCGTGGTCATCTGGTTCCTTCAGACGTTCGACATCCGCTTTAATGTGGTCGCCGATCAGTCGCAGAGTCTGCTTGCGGGCCTCGGCAGCATCATCGCGCCGGCGCTGACGCCGCTTGGGTTTGGCGACTGGCGTGCATCCACGGCGCTCGTCACCGGACTTATCGCCAAGGAGAGCGTCATCTCGACGCTCACGGTGCTTTTGGGCGCAACCTCTCCCGCGGCACTGTCAGCCATGTTTTCGCCGTTTACCGCTTACGTGTTCTTGGTCTTTACGCTGCTGTACCCGCCCTGCGTGGCGTCCATCGGCGCCGTCAAGAGCGAGCTGGGCGCGCGCTATGCCGTTGCTGTGTTCGCGTTTCAGGTGACGGTCGCCTGGATCATGGCGTTTGTCGTGCATTCGGCGGGCATATTGCTGGGTTTGGCTTAGTTATTTATTGACGGCGCAACCTCTGTGTATTGAGTTGATTGCGGCCTCGCATCTGTACTGACGGATGTGGGGCCGTTGCTATATAATCGCCCACCGCCCAAGACAATCGGAGAGGTTTTCTACATGACTCAGGCAAGACAAGATGGCATCTCACTCAAGCAGTGGCTCCCGCTTATCGGGCTCGCCTGTTGTGCGTTCGTATTCAACACGTCGGAGTTCATGCCTATCGGCCTTTTGACTGATATTGCCACATCGTTCTCGCTCACCGAGGCCCAGGCAGGCATCATGATCTCGGTCTATGCCTGGGGCGTCATGCTGCTGTCGCTGCCGCTTATGGTGTTTGCCTCGCGCTTTGAGTTCAAGCGGATGTTGCTCGGCGTGCTCGCCGTGTTCTCGCTGGGCCAGTTCCTGTCCGCTGTGGCGCCCACCTATCCAATTTTGGTTTGCGCGCGTTTGGTGGTCGCCTGCGCGCATGCCGTGTTCTGGTCGGTCGCCTCGATCATGGCCTCGCGCCTGGTCGACAGTCGCCACGGGGCGCTCGCCATCAGCATGATCGCCACGGGCTCGTCTATCGCGCAGATCTTTGGCCTGCCGATCGGCCGCGCCATCGGGCTGGCCGTGGGCTGGCGCATGACGTTTGCCGTGGTCGGGGCCCTCTCAGCCATCGCGGTCGTCTACCAGGCCGCGGTGTTCCCGGCCATGCCGGCGGGCGAGCGCTTTACCGTCAAACAGCTGCCCGAGCTGCTCAAGAACCCGTTCCTGGTCGCGCTCTACGCGGTCACGGTTTTTATGGCGACCGGCTATTACGCAAGCTACAGCTACATTGAGCCCTTCCTGGCGCAGGTCGCACACGTCGACGCGGGCGCCATCACCATGACGCTGACGGCGTTTGGCTTCTCCGGTCTGGTGGGCAGCTGGCTGTTTGGCCGCCTGTTCGACGGGCACCGCTTCCCGTTCTTGGCTATCACGCTCTCCGGCGTGCCTGTGGCCCTGCTGCTCATGGGTCCGGTTGCACCGTCGCTCGTCGCCGTTCTCGCTGTTTGCGCGCTATGGGGCTGCTGCTCCACGGCCTTTAACGTGGCGTTTCAGGCCGAGCTCATCAAGTACACGCCGGCGGATTCGTCGGCCGTCGCCATGTCGATCTTCTCGGGCCTGTTCAATCTGGGTATCGGCACGGGCACCGCAATCGGTGGCGCCGTGGTTTCGGGTCCTGGTATCGCTTGGATTGGCTTCGTGGGCGGGGCGATTACCGTCGTGGGCGTCATCCTCGCCATCACCGTACTGTTCCCGGCCATCCGCCGCGCCAAGCCCGTCGCCTAATCACGCCCCCTCATCAGTTGCGGTGGAATAGTTCCTGTTTAAGGCCTCTGAAGGCCCAAGCAGGAACTATTCCACCGCAACTTATTTTGGGGGAGTGGATACAAGCCGGGCATACAATGGATGTCGTTGTGTTGAGCTTACCGGGAGGTTGCTATGTGGGCATACGAGACGACGTTCTATCAGATCTATCCGCTGGGCTTTTGCGGAGCTCCGCGCGAAAACGCCGCACCCGTTGCCGAGGATGAGCTTGCTCAAGCTGCCGGCACCGCGCCCAACCCCGATGCTCCTATCATGAAAATCGCCCAATGGGCCGACTACCTGCAGGAACTCGGCGTTGGCGCTGTGCTCATCAACCCGCCGCTCGAGTCCGATAGCCACGGCTACGATACACGCAGCCTGCGCCACATCGACCGCCGCCTGGGTGGGGACGCCGACTTTGCCGCCGTGTGCGACACGCTGCATGCCCACGGCATCCGCGTGGTGCTCGATGCCGTCTTCAACCACGTCGGTCGTGGCTTTTGGGCCTTCCGCGATGTGCAGGAGCGCAAGTGGGACTCGCCGTACAAGGACTGGTTCCACATCAGCTTTGACGGCGACTCCTGCTATGGCGACGGCTTTTGGTACGAGGGCTGGGAAGGCCATTTTGAGCTCGTGAAGCTCAACCTGCAAAACCCCGCCGTGGTCGATTACCTGCTCGAGTCTGTGCGCCGTTGGGCCGAGGTCTTTGGCGTCGACGGCCTGCGCCTGGACGTCGCCTACATGCTCGACCGCGATTTCATGCGTCGTCTGCATAACTTTGCCCGTGAGCTCAAGCCCGACTTCGTGCTGATCGGCGAGACGCTCCACGGCGACTACAACCAAATCGTCAACGACGAGATGCTCGACTCCTGCACCAACTACGAGTGCTATAAGGGCCTGTACTCCAGCTTTAACTCGGTCAACATGTTCGAGATCGCGCACTCGCTGCACCGTCAGTTTGGTGGCGACCCCTGGTGCATCTACCGCGGCAAGCATCTGCTATCGTTTGTCGACAACCACGACGTGCCGCGCCTGGCAAGCATCCTCACCGACAAGTCGTGCCTGCGTCCCGCCTATGGCATGCTCTTTGGCATGCCGGGCATTCCGTGCGTCTACTATGGCAGCGAGTGGGGAATTGCTGGCGAAAAGGGCGGCCCCGATGGCGACTGGGCGCTGCGCCCTGCGCTCGATGAGCCTGCGCCCAACGAGCTGACGGCGTTCGTCACGCAGCTCGCGCACCTTCGCTCGGCAAACGACGCGGCGGCCCGCGCTCTCAACTATGGCGCGTACCGCAACGTGGTGATCCAGAACAAGCAGCTGCTGTTCGAACGCGCCTGCGACGGCGCGACGGTGCTCGTAGCGGTGAACGCCGTGGGCGAGCCTTATACCTTTGGCGCCGGCGAGCTCAACGGCCCCTTTGTCGACCTGCTTGCCGACGGCATGCCCACGGTCGAGTTGCCGGGCTCCCTTGAGCTTGCGCCCTACGAGGTGCGCTATCTGTTGAGGGCCTAGGCCATGGCTGCGTCCGACGAGGGCTATCAACATATTGAGCATGGGTTTGAGCCCGTGTTTGACGAGCGCTCGCGCGTTTTGGTGCTGGGGTCGTTTCCCTCGGTGCTTTCGCGCGCCAATGCCTTCTACTATGGCAATCCGCAGAACCGCTTTTGGCGGGTGATGGCCGCGTGTCTCGGTGTATCCGTGCCGCCCAACGAGGGCGATCCTTTGACAAACGGTGAGCCCGCGACGCTCGATGCCTCCATTGCCGCCAAGCGGGCTATGCTGCTGAACGGCGGCGTAGCCCTGTGGGATGTGATTGAGAGCTGCGACATTAAGGGCTCGAGTGATGCGAGCATTCGCAACGTTGTGCCGGCACATATCGAGTGCATTACCGACGTGGCTCCCATTGAGCAGGTGATATGCAACGGTGGTACAGCTGGCCGGCTCTACAAGCGCTATCTACAAGAACGCACCGGGCTGCCCGCCATCGTCCTGCCCTCGACAAGTCCTGCCAATGCGGCCTGGCGCCTGGAGCGGCTTGTTGAGCGTTGGCACGAAGCTGTTGACTGGGTCGCTCTGTAATTTAGATATTTGATTGAGCATAGGCGCCGAGGCGTCTGATGATGACGCGCCAGATTGGTGCGGGCACGGCGGGCTCGACACGCACCATGCCGTCGGCGTCGACGCTACCGGCATTGCCACCGCCAAGCAGCTGCGCATGCTCAACGGAGCAGCCCATGCGCACGGCGCCTACAAGCTTATCCATCGCTTCGGAAAATGGCCGGCGCAAGAGGCCCATACGCGGGGAGTGACGAAGCGCCGCAATACCGCTGCCGGCACAGACGACAACGCCGCCGCACCACGACAGGTCACGAAGACGGCAGGCCCGACGCAGCCGCGCAGCGGTTTCGTGTGCCCGTTCGGCGTCCTCGGACCCAGCAAGAATGACGACATAGATGCGTGTCTCTGTATTCCTAAGGCGATCGAGTACCTGCTCGACAGCGATCATGGCCTCATCATCAAATGCATCATCAACAGCGAGCACGATGCCATCGACAACGCGGCCGGCATCGTCCGCCTCCAAATCAACCGAGTGGGGGAGCGCGGTGCCAGAAAGCTGTGCATAGGCAGCGATGGCATCCTGCAGGTCCCAGAGCAAAAACTCAAGATCAGCGCTATTGGGAATACTGATATACGCAATGGTTTGCAGCGTTTTGGGCTTATCGCCGCACGCGATTGTCTCCATGCCATCTCCTTTCCGGCTCGTTTCCGTTTAGGTTACACCGTCTGGTAGCGCCCCGCCGCGCTATCCTAATGCAACCCTTACGAAAGGAACGCTATGCGTCTGCCTATGAACACCTCGCTTGCCACGCTCAAGCCTTCCGGCATCCGTCGGATTAACGCGCTCGCCGCCCAGCACCCAGGGTGCATCGCGCTTGCGCTTGGCGAGCCCGATTTTCCCACGCCCGATGTGATTAGCGCCGAGGTGACGGCCTCGCTCGACCGTGGCGACACGCACTATCCGCCCAACAACGGTCGCCCCGCCCTGCGCGAGGCGCTGTCTGCCTACATGGGGGATGCGGGCCTTACGTTTTCGGCAGACGAGGTCATCCTGACCGACGGCGCGACCGAAGCCCTGTCGGCGACGTTTATGGCTATGCTCAACCCCGGCGACGAGGTCATCATCCCCACGCCGGCCTTTGGCTTGTACGAGAGCATCGTCGTGGCTAACCACGCCAAGGCGGTCTTTTTGGATACGGAGCCTGCGCAATTCCAGATTGACGAGGAGGCGCTTCGTGCTTGCGTGACGCCGGCGACCAAGGCCATCGTCATCTGTACGCCCAACAATCCTACGGGCTGTATCCTCAACGCGGCTTCGCTCGACGCCGTGGCGCGCGTGGCAGAGCAGGCGGGCATCTACGTGGTCTGCGACGACGTATACAACCGTCTAGTCTATGTGGATGGCTACGAGCGCTTTGCCCAGCGCCACCCGGCGCTTCGCGATCAGACGGTAGTTATCGAAAGCTTTTCCAAGCCCTGGGCCATGACCGGCTGGCGCTTAGGCTGGCTCGCAGCGGCAGCCCCCGTCATTGCCGAGATCGCAAAAGCCCACCAATACCTAGTGTCGAGTGCCGTCTCCTTTGAGATGGACGCCGCAGCGCGAGCCCTGACCGTCGACCCAACCCCCATGCTCAAAGTCTACCGAGCCCGCCGCGAACGAGTTCTTACAGCCCTCAACAACATGGGCCTCGACGTCGTAGAACCCGCAGGAGCCTTCTACGCCTTCCCCAGCATCAAACAGTACGGCCTAACCAGCGAAGATTTCTGCATCAAAGCCATCGAAGAGGCAAACGTAGCCCTAGTCCCGGGCGACTGTTTCGGCACCGAAGGCCACATCCGCCTCAGCTACTGCGTCTCCGACAAAGATCTGGACGAAGGCCTAAATCGCCTGTCCACCTTCATTTCAACCTTATAGCCCAACGGGACGCAACACATCAGCCCACCGACATAAGGGCTATGCGTGGGGCGCGCCGGCCAACGGACACGAGGATTCGCAGCAAAGGCAACGTAGCTCCGGCCGGGAGGGGCAGGGCGAGTTTTCCGTAGATTCCGCACGAGCCGAAGGCCACTTAATGTGGCCTTCGTGCGAGCCCAGGACTTGACCGAGCGAAAACCTTGCGCCTGGCCTTCGGCGGAGCGTGCCGGATGGTGGAATTGTGTGCAGCCCGGTTTTCCGTTGACCGACGCCGGGGTCCCCGCCATAATACTTTCGGTTCACGCACGAATCCGCTGCCAGAGACAGCCGGTGCAAACGGGCATCGCCCGCGAGCTTAATGGGATATCCCGCCAGCCGAGGTGGTCGAGTAGATATGTCTTCTCGCCCCCGTCGCTCATGCAGCGCGGGGGCTTTCTTTTTGGACATGCCCCCGTCACGTCCTTGTGGCGGACCGTGCCCGGAAAGAATTCGAGGAGGTGTAATTCATGCCCCAGCAGTACAAAATCGACAAGGTTGCAGAGATCGAGTCCCGTATCGCCGAGAACGCCGGTCTGTTCGTCGTCAACTACAACGGTCTGACGGTTAAGCAGGCTCAGGAGCTGCGTCATCAGCTTCGCGAGTGCGGCGCCGAGATGAAGGTCTACAAGAACAACCTGGTCAAGATCGCTCTCAAGAACCAGGAGCAGCCCGAGCTCGACGAGATCCTCGCCGGCCCCGTCGCTTATGTGTTCTACGAGTCCGAGCCGGTCGAGGCCGCTAAGGCCCTTAAGGACTTCTCCGCTAAGTCCAAGGGCGTCCTTGAGATCAAGGGCGGTATCTCCGACGGCAAGGCCGTTTCCGCTGATGATGTTAAGGCTATCGCCGAGCTGCCCACCAAGGATCAGCTTCTCGGCCAGATCGCCGGTCTCATCTCCGGTTTCGCTCGCGACATCGCTGTCTGCGTCAACGGCGTTTCCTCTGGTCTCGCTCGTTCGATTCAGCAGGTCTCCGAGCAGAAGGCAGCCTAGTTGCTGTTTTCACCCGCGGCGGCAACGCCGCATCCCTGGCGCATTCGCGCCGTGTTTTAACTGATCTCCGTGCATCCGCACGGAAACCGAAAGGACTTAGAAATGGCTAAGCTTACCACCGATGAGATCATCGATGCTCTTAAGGAAATGACCCTTCTCGAGGCTTCCGAGCTCGTTAAGGCTATCGAGGACACCTTCGGCGTTTCCGCCGCTGCTCCTGCCGCTGTTGTCGCCGCTCCCGCTGCTGGCGCTGCTGAGGCCGAGGAGAAGACCGAGTTTGACGTCGTGCTCGAGGGTTTCGGCGACAACAAGATCCAGGTCATCAAGGCCGTCCGTGAGCTCACCAACCTTGGCCTGAAGGAGGCCAAGGAGGTCGTCGAGGGCGCTCCCAAGGCTGTTCTCGAGGGTGCCAAGAAGGAGGACGCCGAGGCTGCCAAGGAGAAGCTCGAGGCTGCTGGCGCTGCTGTCACCCTCAAGTAATCAGGCTTTCTCGCCAGATTTCTTTGCAGACGGGGTTCGCATTGCGAGCCCCGTCTTTTTTGTTATGACCCCTCTATTTTGCTGGCTCGGCATGCAAATTGCCGTCGTTTGCGGTGCTTTGGGGTCGCTACCGTTGGTCGATAAAATTGCACCATTCGAGCAATAATTTGCGTTGACCTGCTGAAGAATTGCGTTTGCCTAGCGGTAGTGCCTGGTCCCGGCGGTAAGATACTTCGGTATCGCAATTTGGTCTGCGGCCGCCGTGCCGCACGCACAGGGCGCATCCTGCGCCTGCGAAAGGATCCTTGAATAATATGAAGGCAATCATCCCCGCCGCCGGTCTTGGCACGCGTTTTCTGCCTGGTACCAAGTGCACGCCCAAAGAGATGCTGCCGGTTCTCGATAAGCCGGTCATCCAGTATGTCGTCGAGGAGGCGCTCGACCCCGAGGAGGTCGACGACGCCATCATCGTTACCTCGCCCGGCAAGCCGGAGCTGCTGAACTACTTCCAGCCCGACCGTTCGCTCGAGAACTTGCTGCGCGAGCGCGGTAAGGACGCCTACGCCGACGCTGTTGCCCATGCGGGCGGTATGCCGGTCGACTTCCGTTATCAGTACGAGCCCAAGGGCCTCGGTCACGCCATTCGCTCTGCTGCCGACGCTGTGGCAGGGGAGAACTTCCTGGTTCTTCTGGGCGACTATGTTGTGCCCAACCGCGACATCTGCGACAAGATGCTGGCCGTCTCCAAGGAGCACGGTGGCGCTTCGGTTATCGCCGTTGCCGCGTGCGCTCCCGAGGAAGTCAGCCGCTACGGCGTCATCGCCGGCGATCGCGTGGGCTCTCTCGAGGGCTTCGAGAATGCCGCTGACGACGAGCCCGGTGCCGTTTGGCGCATCGGCGGCCTGGTTGAGAAGCCCGCTCCCGAGGCGGCTCCGTCCAACCTGTACATCGTCGGTCGCTACCTGCTGAGCCCGCTGGTCATGGACCTGCTGGCCGATCAGCAGGCCGGTAAGGGCGGCGAGATCCAGCTGACCGACGCCATGGCACGTTCGCTCGATCGCGAGGCCATGTATGCTGTCGTCATCGACCCGCTGTCGGGCTACGATACCGGTACCCCGTCTGGCTGGATGGCCACCAACGCCCTCATGGCTGCAAACGATCCTCGCTTTGCCGGCGCCTTCTGGGACGCCATCGACGAGCGCGGCGGTTTGATGCGCAAATAAGCCTTTGGGCATCGACATTTACGGGTGCGGACTTCGGTCTGCACCCGTTTTTTTATGCGAGCTACAGCTTAGCCCCGGAAAGCGCATCCCACAACTTGGTCGAATTCTGGGATGCGCTTTCCGGCTGAGGCCCCTAGCGGAAACTACGACCCGGAATATCGGCTCAGAACGGGACACACTTTCCCGAACAGGGCTCAATCGGAAACTGCGACCCAGTTTGAGGCCTCAAAACGGGACGCAGTTTCCGCCCGGCCAACCCTCGCCGCCATTCCGTCATTCAGCGGTCAGCACCAGCAGTCTCGTTCACAGAAAATATATGAACAGATGTTCGATACACACCCATCTACCTGCGCATTTTCTGTCGAAAAACTTTGCTACTCCAAAAACTCAATCGCGTCAAGGCTTTTCTTGCCCAACGGTCGGTACCTGATAAACTATTAGGTTGCGATAACTGGCGAAGCCATGCCTCGCCAACCCACCGAGCATTTCCGTGAAGGAGGAAAAACCTGGTGACCTACGCATACACTGCCACTGAGCGCAAGCGCGTCAGCTTCGGGAAAATCCCGGAGGCCATGGAGCTCCCCAACCTTATCTCTGTTCAAAGGGAATCCTTTGAGCGTTTTAAGGACGAGGGCCTTCGTGAGGCGTTCAAGGAATCCAGCCCCATCCAGAGCCAGAACCATGTTCTCGAGGTTACCTTCGGCGAGCATCAGTTCGGCGACCCCGCGCACACCGTCGAGGAGTGCCGCGAGAAGGATATGACCTATCAGGCCCCGCTTCTGACCGACGTCCGTCTCACCAACAAGGAGACCGGCGAGATCAAGGAGCAGCTCGTCTTCATGGGCGACTTCCCCATGATGACCGATCAGGGCACCTTCATCATCAACGGTACCGAGCGTATCGTCGTCTCGCAGCTCGTCCGCTCCCCGGGCGTGTACTACAGCTCCGAGATGGATTCGGGCAAGCAGATCTACAAGGCCCAGATCATCCCGTCCCGCGGTGCCTGGCTTGAGTTTGAGGTCGACAAGCGCGACCAGCTCATGGTCTCCATCGACCGTAAGCGCAAGCAGAGCGCCACGATGTTCCTGCGCGCCCTTGGCATTGCCGTCACCAATGACGACATCATCGAGCTGCTCGGCAACTCCGATGTGATTAAGCGCACCCTGGAGCGCGACACCGCCCTCACTCGCGAGGATGCCCTTATCGAGATCTACCGTCGCCTGCGCCCGGGCGAGCCTCCCACCGTGGATGCTTCCCGCAGCCTGCTCGAGGGCCTGCTCTTTAACCCGCAGCGCTACGATCTGGCCCGCGTCGGTCGTTACAAGGTCAACAAGAAGCTCAACCTCACCACCGAGGAAGAGGTCACGGTGCTCACCGACGAGGATATCGTCGCGACGCTGCGCTACCTGCTGTCCCTCGCTGCCGGCGAGCAGGGCTTCAAGGTCGACGACATCGACCACTTTGGCAACCGCCGCATCCGTACCGTCGGCGAGCTCGTCGCCAACCAGTTCCGTATCGGCATGAGCCGTATGGAGCGCGTCGTCCGTGAGCGCATGAGCTCCCAGGACATCGACGAGATCACCCCGCAGTCGCTCATCAACATCCGTCCGATCGTGGCCTCCATCAAGGAGTTCTTCGGTTCCTCGCAGCTCTCGCAGTTCATGGACCAGGCGAACCCCCTGACCGGTCTGACCCACAAGCGCCGTCTGTCCGCACTCGGCCCTGGCGGTCTTGCCGGCCACAAGTCGGGCTCCAGCCGCCGCACCAACGTGCCGACGGCCGTCCGCGACGTTCACAACTCGCACTACAGCCGCATGTGCCCGATCGAGACCCCCGAAGGCCCCAACATCGGCCTGATCGGCTCGCTCGCCCTCTACGCCCGCGTCAACGAGTACGGCTTCATCGAGGCTCCGTTCCGTCGCGTCGAGAACGGCGTTGCCACCGACCAGATCGACTGGATGACCGCTGACGAGGAAGAGAAGCACGTCATCGCGCCGGCCAACACGCCGCTCGATCCCAAGACCAACGAGTTCATCACGACCGATGCCGAGGGCAAGATTGTCCGTCCGCACACCGTGATCGCCCGTACCCGCGACTTCGACGGCTCCTTCGGCGCTCCCGCCGACGTGCCTGTCGAGGACGTCGACTACATGGACGTCTCGCCGCGTCAGATGCTCTCCGTCGCAGCCACGCTGATTCCGTTCCTCGAGCACGACGACGCCAAGCGTACGCTCATGGGCGCCAACATGCAGCGTCAGGCCGTGCCGCTGGTTCACCCTGCCGCTCCCTATGTCGGTACCGGCATGGAGCGCCGCGCCGCCCTGGACTCTGGCGAGGTCACCCTGGCCAAGAACGCCGGCGAGGTCATCTTTGCCGACGCTTCCAAGATTATCGTCAAGCATGCCGGTGGCATGGACGAGTATCACCTGGCCAAGTACCAGCGCTCCAACCAGTCCACTTGCATCAACCACCGTCCGCTCGTGCGTGTCGGTGACACCGTTGAGCAGGGCGAGCCTCTGGCCGATGGTCCTTCGACCGATCATGGCGAGCTCGCACTGGGCCAGAACCTCACCGTGGCATACATGCCGTGGGAAGGCTTCAACTACGAGGACGGTATCGTCGTGTCCGAGCGCCTGGTGGCCGAGGACCTGCTGACGACCATCAATATCACCCGTCACGAGATCGACGCTCGCGACACCAAGCTCGGTCCCGAGGAGATCACTCGCGAGATCCCGAACCTCTCCGAGGATATGCTTGCCAACCTCGACGAGGACGGCATCATCCGCATCGGCGCCGAGGTCGGTCCTGGCGACATCCTGGTCGGCAAGGTCACGCCTAAGGGCGAGAGCGCTCTGACCGCCGAGGAGCGCCTGCTGCGCGCCATCTTCGGTGCTAAGGCTCACGACGTTCGCGACACTTCCCTTAAGATGCCTCACGGCGCTTACGGCCGCGTTATCGACGTCGTCCGCTTTAGCCGCGAGAACGGCGACGATCTGGCCCCCGGCGTTAACGAGCAGGTGCGCGTCTACGTCGCCCAGCGTCGTAAGATCCAGCAGGGCGATAAGATCGCCGGTCGCCACGGCAACAAGGGTGTTATCTGTAACGTTCTGCCGGTCGAGGACATGCCCTACATGGCTGACGGTACCCCGATCGACGTTATCCTCAACCCGCTGGGCGTTCCTTCGCGTATGAACGTCGGCCAGTTGCTCGAGTGCCACCTTGGCTGGGCTGCTGCCTGCGGTTGGGATACCGAGGATGCCGACTCTGACAAGTATGTCCCCGGTCCGTTCTTCACCGCGACGCCCGTCTTCGACGGCGCCAAGGAGGACGAGATCGCCGAGGTCATCCGTCGCGCCAACAAGAACATGCTCAACAAGGCCACCGCTGCCTTTGGCGATCACATGCGCCCCGAGTTTGTCACCCAGCTTGACGAGCGTGGCAAGACCCGTCTGTTCGACGGCCGCACCGGCGAGGAGTTCCGCGAGCCCATTACCGTGGGCACGTCCTACATCCTCAAGCTCGGCCACATGGTCGACGACAAGATCCACGCCCGTTCGACCGGCCCTTACAGCCTGGTTACCCAGCAGCCTCTGGGCGGCAAGGCCCAGTTCGGCGGCCAGCGCTTCGGCGAGATGGAAGTTTGGGCACTGTACGCTTACGGTGCTTCCAACGTCCTGCAGGAGATCCTGACCGTCAAGTCCGACGATACCGTGGGCCGCGTCAAGACCTACGAGTCCATCGTCAAGGGCGAGAACGTTCCTGTTCCGGGTATCCCCGAGTCCTTCAAGGTTCTCGTCAAGGAGATTCGCTCCCTCGCGCTGGACATCGAGCCCATGCACGATGCCGACGAGGACGCCTCCGCCCCTGTGACCGCCGAGGAGACCTCTGCTCTCGACGACCTGGCTGCGCTCGCCGGCGTTGACGCCGACGTCGAGGCCCAGGATGCCGAGACCGCCGAGGCACCCGAGGCTGTCGCCGCCACGACCACTGATAAGGAGTAGTTGACTGTGGCAGATTTCGAAGCTACTGATTTTGACTCGGTAAAGATCTCCCTTGCCTCCGCCGACCAGATCCGTTCCTGGTCGCACGGTGAGGTCAAGAAGCCGGAGACCATTAATTACCGTACCCTCAAGCCCGAGAAGGACGGCCTGTTCTGCGAGAAGATCTTCGGTCCCGCCAAGGACTGGGAGTGCTCCTGCGGCAAGTACAAGGGCATCCGCTTTAAGGGCATCGTCTGCGAGCGCTGCGGCGTCGAGGTCACCTCGGCCAAGGTGCGTCGCGACCGCATGGGTCACATCGAGCTCGCCGCTCCCGTGTCCCACATCTGGTACTTCAAGAGCCCCACGAGCTTCCCGATGAGCCGTATGCTCGACATCAAGTCCAAGGACCTCGAGAAGGTTCTGTACTTTGCCAGCTACATCATCACCGAGGTCGACTACGAGGCTCGCGAGGCCGACGCTGACGACCTGCGCGAGGAGCTCGCCGCCGATCTGGAAGAGATCGATGCCGAGTGCGCCCGCCAGATCGAGTCTCTCAAGGAGCAGGGCAACCCCGAGAACTTTGACGAGTTCTCCGACGAGGAGCCGCTGACCCCCGAGGAGATCGCCTCTGGCATCGTCGACATCGAGGAAGAGTGCAAGGACGAGAAGCAGCTCCGCACGGACGCCTTCAACGCCTTCATGAAGCTCACCGAGCGCGACCTCATCTCCGATGAGCCGCTGTTCCGCGAGATGACCCGTTACTACTCCATGTACTTCAAGGGTGGTATGGGTGCCGAGGCCGTCCGCGACCTGCTCGCTGCCATCGACCTCCCCTCCGAGGCCGAGAAGCTCAAGGCCATCATCGCCGACGAGGACTCCCAGAAGCAGAAGCGCGAGAAGGCCGTCAAGCGCCTCGAGGTCGTTGACGCCTTCCTGAAGGGCGGCAACAGCCCCGCGAACATGATCCTGGACGTCATCCCGGTCATTCCGCCCGATCTGCGCCCGATGGTTCAGCTCGACGGCGGCCGCTTCGCCGCATCCGACCTCAACGACCTGTATCGTCGCGTGATCAACCGCAACAACCGACTCAAGCGCCTGCTCGACCTGGACGCCCCCGCGATCATCGTGAACAACGAGAAGCGCATGCTCCAGGAGTCCGTGGACGCCCTGTTCGACAACGGCCGTCGTGGTCGCCCGGTCTCTGGCCGTGGCGGTCGCCCGCTCAAGTCGCTCGCCGAGGCCCTCAAGGGCAAGCAGGGTCGTTTCCGTCAGAACCTGCTGGGCAAGCGTGTCGACTACTCCGGCCGTTCGGTCATCGTTACCGACCCCAAGCTGCTGCTGCACCAGTGCGGTCTGCCCAAGACCATGGCGCTGGAGCTCTTCAAGCCCTTCGTCATGAAGCGCCTGGTTGAGCTTGGCAAGGTCGAGAACATCAAGGGCGCCAAGCGCGCTATCGACCGCGGTGCCACCTTTGTGTGGGATATCCTCGAAGAGGTCATCGACGGCCGCGTCGTGCTGCTCAACCGTGCACCGACCCTGCACCGTCTGTCCATCCAGGCCTTTGAGCCGGTGCTGGTCGAGGGCAAGGCTATCCACCTGCATCCGCTGGTCTGCTCGCCCTTCAACGCCGACTTCGACGGCGACCAGATGTCTGTCCACGTGCCGCTGTCCAGCCAGGCTCAGGCCGAGGCTCGCGTGCTCATGCTCTCTGCGAACAACCTGCGCTCGCCGGCATCCGGCAAGCCGGTCAACATCCCCTCGCAGGACATGATCATCGGTGTGTACTACCTCACCCAGGTCCGCGACGGCCTGCCGGGCGAGAACCACGTGTTCGCCAGCTTCGACGACGCGCTGCACGCCTATGACTGCCGCTCCGAGGTCGACATGCAGGCCAAGATCCAGGTCCGCGTGTCCGCCGAGAACGCCAACGTCATCAACGAGGACGGCACCCGTATCTTCCGCGTCAAGAACGGCAAGAACGAGTTTGTCGACTACGACGTCACCGGCAACAAGACCGCGCGCTTCGAGACTTCTATCGGCCGCATCATCTTCAACCGCCAGTGCCTGCCCGAAGACTACGAGTTCATGAACTACAAGATGGTCAAGGGCGATGTGGCCAAGCTGGTTGCCGACTGCTGCGATCGTTACCCCGAGGCCAAGGTCGGCCCGATTCTCGACGCCATCAAGTACTCTGGCTTCCACTACGCTACCCGCGCCGGCCTCACCATCTCGGTATGGGACGCTCTCATCCCTGCCGAGAAGCAGGAACTGCTCGATCGCGCCCAGGCCAACGTCGACCAGATCAACGAGTACTTCGAGGAGGGCTTCATCAACGAGACGGAGCGCCACATCGAAGTCGTTAACGAGTGGACCGCTTGTACCGACAAGGTCGCAGCGCTCATGCTCGACATGTTCGACGAGGAGAACCCGCTGTACATGATGGCCGACTCCGGCGCCCGTGGTTCTAAGACCCAGCTGCGTCAGCTCGGCGGCATGCGTGGCCTGATGGCAGACATGTCCGGCGAGACGATCGACCTTCCCATTAAGGCGAACTTCCGCGAGGGCCTGCTGCCGCTCGAGTACTTCATTTCGACCTACGGCGCCCGTAAGGGCCTGGTCGATACCGCATCCCACACCTCGGACTCTGGTTACCTGACCCGTCGTCTGGTCGACGTGGCCCAGGACGTCATCGTCCGTGAGGAGGACTGCGGTACGCATGAGGGCGTTACCTACAACCTCATCATCCCCGGCACCACCGACCTCAACACCGACCTTGTCGGCCGTTGCTTCATTGAGGACGTCGTGGCCCCCGATGGCACCGTGCTCTTTGAGCAGGACGGCTACATCGAGAAGGTCGCCGACATCCAGAAGATGGTCGATGCCGGCCTTAAGAAGGTCAAGCTTCGCGCGCTGCTCACCTGCCGCTCCAAGTACGGCGTGTGCCAGAAGTGCTACGGCTGGGATCTTTCCACCCGTCGTCCGGTCGCCATCGGTACCGCGGTCGGCATTATTGCCGCCCAGTCCATCGGCGAGCCCGGTACGCAGCTTACGATGCGTACCATTCACTCCGGTGGCGTCGCTGGCGTCGACGATATTACGCAGGGTCTGCCTACGGTCAGCCGTATGTTCGATATCGTCGGCAACGTCAACGAGAAGATCCTGGGTCGCGAGGCCGAGCTGGCTCCGTACTCCGGCCACCTCTCGATTAAGCCCGAGAAGTCCGAGTACGTGCTGACGCTCACCGACTCCGAGGACCACACCCGTGTCCTCGACGAGCGTCGCGTCCCCGCTTCGGTGCGCTTTATGCCCGAGATCGAGGACGGCTGTGAGGTTCGCGCCGGCGACCAGATCACCAAGGGCTTCGTCAACTTCCGCAACCTGCGTAAGCTGACCGACATCGAGTCGACGATGCACACCTTCGTCGAGAGCGTTAAGGACGTCTACACCAGCCAGGGCGTCGACCTGAACGACAAGCACATCGAGGTACTCGCACGTCAGATGCTGCGTCGCGTTCAGATCACCAACCCCGGCGACTCCAAGTACCTGCTTGGTCAGTACGTCGATCGCTACGAGTTCGCCGACGAGGTCGAGCGCGTTGCCCGTCTGGGCGGTCAGGCTCCTGTGGCCGAGCCCGTCATCCTGGGTACGCTCAAGGTCGCGTCCAACATCGACTCCTGGCTGTCGAGCGCTTCGTTCATCCGTACCGCTGGCGTCCTTACCGAGGCTGCCATTGAGGGCAAGGTCGATCACCTGCTCGACCTTAAGTCCAACGTCATCGTCGGTAAGAAGATCCCGGCTGGTACCGGCCTCAAGCCGTACGCCAACGCCAAGCTGACGTATCGCACGGCCGACGGCTATGTCGACATCGACGGCCCGGCTTCGCCCAACGCCAAGTCGCTGCCCGAGTGGGCTCCGGTTGAGCTCAAGGACCTGGACGAGCAGCTCCCGCAGCAGCTCGACTGGGCCGGCTACGACGAGTTCGGTGGTGCTGACGGTTCGTTCACCCGCAACGGCCACACCATCTCCGCCGAGAAGGCTCGCCTGTACCTGTTCGACGACCTGGGCGTGTCGCAGCGCTGGACCAACAAGTTCAGCGAGGTCGGCATCGAGACGGTCGGCGACCTGGTTGGCAAGTCCGAGGAGGATCTGCTGCGCATCGATGGCATCGGTGCCAAGGCAATCGAGGAGCTCCGTGACGGCCTGGAGGCCCACGACCTGCTCTACATCCTCGAGAACAACGACGACGTTGCCGACGAGGAAGACCTCTCGCAGCTGCTGCAGATGGTCTTTAGCCCCGACGGTCCGGACGATATCCTGCTGGGCACCTCCGCTCCGACGCATCACGCCGACGCCGACGAGGAGCTCCTGGGCGCCCCGATCGACGACAAGAAGGCTCCCGCCAACGGCGCGATCAACGAGGACATGGCTTCTCTCGACGAGCTGCTTAACCAGCTCGTGGACACCGACGACGCCGAAGAGGCCAAGGACAACGACGAGGAGTAATTTCCTAGTACGTTAACCGCCCTTCCAAAGACCCGTTTCCCAACAGGGAAGCGGGTCTTTTTTTGGTGAGAAACGTTGCCCCGACGAGCACGTCGGATTCCCGGCCCGGGCGGCCCAGGTTTTAAGTTTGTCGCGAGTTCCGCACGCAAAGGAAAGCACTTAATGTGCTTTTCGTCTTGCGCAGGACTGTAGAGCAGCAAACTTAAAACCTGGGCCGCCCGGTCCGGGAATCCGCCCAAGCGCACAGGAGGGGATTCCTTTTGTGTAGGCTTTGCGGAAATGTGGCTATTTAAGGATACGCCCGGCGGCGTGGTCTGTTGACGGCACAGCTAACGGCACGTATCCTATCGAACTGCGTGTTTCGTAGGGGGATGCTGACCCCTCGATTCAAGCCGTTGCACTTTACAGAAAGCTGGAATCATTCGAGAAGG
The DNA here is from genome assembly GCA_958423535.1 of uncultured Collinsella sp. Classification (GTDB taxonomy): domain Bacteria; phylum Actinomycetota; class Coriobacteriia; order Coriobacteriales; family Coriobacteriaceae; genus Collinsella. The sequence continues at coordinate 8,963 of CATZRJ010000018.1, read as the reverse complement.
AGTACGCTTTGCCTACTATTAACCAGCTGGTTCGCCAGGGCCGTCGTTCCGTGCCCAAGAAGTCCAAGAACGCTGCTCTGCAGCACAACTCCCAGAAGCGCGGCGTGTGCACCCGTGTCTTCACCACGAGCCCCAAGAAGCCGAACTCGGCTCTTCGTAAGGTTGCCCGTGTTCGCCTCGTCAACGGCATCGAAGTTACTGCTTACATCCCGGGTGAGGGCCACAACCTGCAGGAGCACTCCATCGTGCTCGTCCGCGGCGGTCGTGTCCGTGACCTCCCTGGTGTCCGTTATCACGTCATCCGTGGCGCCTACGACGCTGCTCCGGTCCAGAACCGTATGCAGGCCCGTTCCAAGTACGGTGCTAAGCGCCCCAAGGCCAAATAAGCCAGATAACGTTTTGATACTTTCGCCGTGTGCCGCCTAAGCGCCGCACGGTAGACACTTAAGGAGATTTCACATGCCGCGTCGTGCAGCAGCTAATCGTCGTGAGGTTCAGCCTGACGCCGTTTACAACAACCGCCTGGTGACTCAGCTCATCAACAAGGTCCTTCTTGACGGCAAGAAGGCCACCGCTGAGCGCATCGTTTACACCGCTTTCGAGATCGTTGCCGAGAAGTCCGAGGGTGGCGACGCTCTCGCTACCTTCAAGAAGGCTATGGACAACGTCAAGCCCACGCTCGAGGTTAAGCCCAAGCGTGTCGGTGGCGCTACCTATCAGGTCCCGATGGAGGTCAACTCCCGTCGTTCCACCGCTCTGGGTATCCGCTGGATCGTCAACTTCTCCCGCGCTCGCAAGGAGAAGACCATGGCCGAGCGTCTCGCCAACGAGATCCTCGACGCTTCCAACGGCCTGGGCGCTTCCGTCAAGAAGCGTGAGGACGTCTTCAAGATGGCCGAGGCCAACCGCGCGTTCTCTCACTATCGTTGGTAAGTTAAGGTAAGGAACTAACATGGCTAAGCCTAAGTACAAGCTTTCCGATACCCGTAACATCGGCATCATGGCTCACATCGATGCTGGTAAGACCACCACGACCGAGCGTATTCTTTACTACACCGGTAAGACCCACAAGATCGGTGAGGTCCATGAGGGCGCTGCCACCATGGACTGGATGGTTCAGGAGCAGGAGCGCGGCGTAACCATTACCTCCGCTGCTACCACGTGCTTCTGGAACAAGGACGGTAAGGACTACCGCATCCAGATCATCGATACCCCGGGCCACGTTGACTTCACCGCCGAGGTCGAGCGCTGCCTGCGCGTCCTCGATGGCGCTGTCGCCGTCTTCGACGCCGTTGCCGGCGTTCAGCCCCAGTCTGAGACCGTTTGGCGTCAGGCTTCCACCTTCAACGTCCCCCGCATCGCCTTCATCAACAAGTATGACCGCGTGGGCGCTGACTTCTTCAACGCTATCGAGACCATGAAGGATCGTCTCGACGCTAACGCCGTGGCCGCTCAGGTCCCGATGGGTGCCGAGGACAACTTCTGGGGCGTCATCGACCTGGTTACCATGACTGCATGGGACTTCAAGGCCGACGAGAAGGGCATGACCTACCCCGAGCCGATGGACGAGATCCCGGCTGAGTTTGCTGACATCGCTGCCACCAAGCGCGAGGAGCTCCTCGACGCTGCTGCCAGCTTTGACGACGAGCTCATGGAGAAGATCCTCATGGAGGAGGACTTCACCGTCGAGGAGCTCAAGGCTGCTCTGCGCAAGGGCGTTCTGGCCAACGAGCTCAACCTCGTCTTCGTGGGCTCCGCCTACAAGAACAAGGGCGTTCAGGAGCTGCTCGACGCTGTCGTCGACTACCTGCCCAGCCCGCTCGACGTCGAGGCCGTCACCGGTACCGATCCGGACACCGGCGAGGAGATCCAGCGTCATCCTTCCTTCGACGAGCCCTTCTCCGGCCTGGTCTTCAAGATCATGACCGACCCGTTCGTCGGTAAGCTCACCTACGTCCGCGTTTACTCCGGTCGCGCCGAGTCCGGCTCCTACGTGGTCAACGCTTCCAACGGTCAGCGTGAGCGCCTCGGCCGCATCCTCGAGATGAACGCCGCCGAGCGTATCGACCGTGACGACGCCGCTGCCGGCGACATCGTCGCTTGCGTCGGCTTCAAGAACTCCACCACCGGTGACACCCTGTGCGCCGAGGGCAAGGAGATCGTTCTCGAGAAGATCGAGTTCGCTAAGCCCGTTATCGACGTTGCCATCGAGCCCAAGACCAAGGCCGAGCAGGACAAGATGTCCCTGGCTCTGACCAAGCTCGCCGAGGAGGACCCGACCTTCCAGGTGTCCACCAACCACGAGACCGGCCAGACCATCATCGCCGGCATGGGCGAGCTGCACCTCGAGATCATCGTCGACCGTCTGCTCCGTGAGTTCAAGGTTGACGCTAACGTCGGTAAGCCCCAGGTTGCCTACCGCGAGACCGCTGGTCACGACGTCGAGAAGGCTGAGGGCAAGTTCGTCCGTCAGTCCGGTGGTCGCGGTCAGTACGGCCACGCCGTCATTAAGCTCGAGAAGATGGAGGAGGGCTTCGGCTACGAGTTCGTCAACGCTATCGTCGGCGGCGTCGTGCCCAAGGAGTACATCCCGTCCATCGACAAGGGCATCCAGGAGGCCCTGAACACCGGTGTTATCGCCGGCTTCCCGGTCCTCGACGTTAAGGTCACCCTGTTCGACGGTTCTTACCACGAGGTCGACTCCTCCGAGGCCGCCTTCAAGATCGCCGGTTCCATGGCTATCAAGGACGCCCTCAAGAAGTCCGATCCGCAGCTGCTCGAGCCGATCATGGCTGTCGAGGTCGAGACCCCCGAGCAGTACATGGGCGACGTTATGGGCAACCTCTCCGGTCGCCGCGGCAAGATCGAGGGCATGGAGGATCGCAAGAACAGCAAGCTCATCCGTGCCAAGGTGCCGCTGGGCGAGATGTTCGGTTACGCTACCGACCTTCGCTCCCAGACCCAGGGCCGTGCATCCTACACGATGCAGTTCGACTCTTATGAGCCGGCGCCCAAGTCCATCGTGGACGAGGTCATGAGCAAGAACGCCTAAGTTCGAGCTCCCTGTTACGTAATCCGCGAGAACATCTCTCGCACTCTTTGGAGGTTTAAGTTGGCTACCCAGAAGATCCGCATTCGCCTCAAGGGCTATGATCACGAGGTCGTCGATCAGTCCGCGAAGCTCATCGTTGAGACCGCTCAGAAGACCGGCGCTCGCGTTTCCGGTCCTGTCCCCCTGCCCACCGAGCGCAACCTGTACACGGTTATCCGCTCGCCGCACGTGAACAAGGACTCCCGTGAGCAGTTCGAGATGCGCACCCACAAGCGCCTCATCGACATCCTCGACCCCACCTCGGGCACCGTTGATTCGCTCATGCGTCTCGACCTTCCCGCTGGCGTCGACATCGACATCAAGCTCTAAGCGATATCGCTCATAGCTTACAGAGCCCTGCTACCATTACGGTAGCGGGGCTCTTTTGTTTTGAATGATGGTTTGGACTGCCGGGTATTGCTGCCGAGTAGGTGGCTGCGGCGCCCTATTCGCTCAAGGGGCGCAGCGATGCCTCCTCAAAATGGAAGGATCGCACGCCGCCTTCCGTTTCGATACACGCGCGACCAAAGGCATCGACGGTTTTAAAGATGCCGCGTGCCAGCTCGTCACCGGCAGGGGAACGGGCGATAACGTGCTCCCCAATCCAATTGAGGTGAGCGACATATTCGCCGTGGACAGGCGCGAGTGGTCCGGCGTTATCTTCCATGGCGTTGAGACGCTCTGCCCACGCGTTCACAGCGTTTACGACGGTGTGATAGACCTCCTTGAGTAACACATCGACGGCGGGAACGTTCTCGTTGAGATCCGAGAGACCGATTGCCGGCAGGCCGCCATCGGGAACCTCCGAGGGCACATAGTTCACATTGACGCCAATGCCGCAGACGGCGAAAGGTTTGCCGTCGTTATCGCGTGCGGCCTCGACCAGAATGCCGCCGAGCTTGCGCCCTCGCGCGACCAGATCGTTGGGCCATTTGAGGTCAATCTCGTTTGCAAGGCCCTGCATTTCGAGCGCCTCGAGCACCGCTAGGCCGCTGACGGCGGCAAGACCAGAGTACTTTGCAGGATTAACGCATGGGCGCAGAACAATCGAAAGCAATAGGTTGCCGGCGGTTGAGTCCCACTTGTGGCCGCGCCGGCCGCGTCCTGCTGTCTGAGCCCGGGCGGCAAGTCCTGTGCCGTGCGGCGCTCCCTGTTTTCCTGCTTCGAGCAGGTCATCGTTGGTCGATCCGGTTACGTCGACCACCGTTAAACGAGAATCCATAACAGCTGCTACCTCCTAAGGTAATAAGGCAATCGCGTAATGGTGTCGAGAGATAGACACAATGTGAAGCCTTTGTCGCATTTGAACAATTTAATGTTAACACGTCAACAACGACTGAAATGCGTTATCCTCTCTTGGTCGATGTAAACACGTCAACAACTCAAAGGAGGTTAGTGATGGGTTTCACGATTCTTGGAACAGGCTCGGCGCTTCCTAAGCGCAGTGTTTCCAATGACGAGCTGTCTGAGTTCCTCGATACCTCGGATGAGTGGATTTTTACCCGCACAGGTATCAAGAGCCGCCACGTCTGCTCCACCGAGTCACTTGACGACCTTGCCGTAGCGGCGAGCGAGCGGGCACTCCAGGTGTCCGGAATCGACGCGAGCCAGCTGGATCTGATCGTCTGCTCGACGACAACGGGTGACCATCTCGTTCCCGCCGAGGCATGTGCCGTTGCCGAGCGTCTGGGCGCGACGTGCCCTGCCTTCGATGTCTCGGCGGCCTGCGCCGGCTTCGTATTTGCGCTCGATGTCGCCGAGGGCTATATCGCCCGAGGACGAGCCAAGCATGTGCTTGTCGTTGCTGCCGAGCAGATGACGCGCGCGCTTGACTGGACAGATCGCGCCACGTGCGTGCTCTTTGGTGACGGCGCGGGTGCTGCAGTGATAGAAGCTGGGGGAGATAGCCCCCTTGCCGTCGAGCTTTCGACGGCGCCCGACGTCGAGACGTTGCGCGTTCCCGGTCTGATCGGCACCTCGCCGTTTAAGGACTCCGCAGATAGTGAGAGCGTGCTGTCCATGAAAGGCCGCCGCGTGTTCAAGTTCGGCGTCAGCGCCATCTGCGACACGGTCCATAAGCTTGCGATCGATGCGGGCATTTCGGTCGAAGACATCGATCATTTTGTATTCCATCAGGCTAACGAACGAATCCTGAGTCAGGCGGTCAAGCGCCTGGGCGTGCCGGACGAGCGCGTGGTTCGCACGTTGCGCGAGACCGGCAACATTTCGAGCGCATGCATTCCGCTTGCCCTCGACCGGCTGGCAAACGCCGGTGCACTTCACACAGGCGACACCATCGCCTTGGTTGGATTTGGCGCCGGTCTGGATATAGGTGGCTATCTGCTTCGTTGGAAGTAGTCGCACATAGGAAATATAAACGCCCTAGGGCACAACCAAAGGAGAACTACCATGGCAGATCAGAAGACCTTCGAGCGCGTTTGCGACGTTATCCGCGAGACCGCTGGCCTTGACGACGTCGAGATGAAGCCCGAGTCCACGCTCGAGGAGATTGGCCTCGACAGCCTGGGCACCGTCGAGATCCTCGTCGCCGTCGAGGACGAGTTTGGCATTGAGCTCGATACCGAGGAGAACCCCAAGACGGTCGGCGAGTTCGCCGATACGGTCGAGGCGGCATTGGAGAAGTAGAGATGCTCAAGACTCCTCTCTGCGAGCTGCTCGGCATCGAAAAGCCCGTGTTCCAGGGCGGCATGGCCTGGATTGCCGATGCCTCGCTGGCATCGGCCGTGTCCGAGGCCGGCGGGTTGGGAATCATCGCGGCCATGAATGCCGACGCCAACTGGCTGCGCGATCAGATTCACGAGCTGCGCACCAAGACGGATAAGCCCTTTGGTGTGAACGTCATGCTTATGAGCCCGTTTGCCGACCAGGTCGCGCAGGTTGTGATTGACGAGCAGGTGCCGGTCGTCGTGACGGGTGCCGGCAATCCCACCAAGTACATGAAGGCTTGGAACGACGCCGGCATCAAGGTCATCCCGGTCGTTGCCTCGGTGGCACTGGCGCGTCTCGTGGCGCGTCGCGGGGCCACCGCCGTGGTTGCCGAAGGCACCGAATCGGGTGGACATATTGGCGAGACATCGACGATGGCGCTCGTTCCGCAGGTTGTCGACGCGGTCGATGTCCCCGTTGTGGCAGCTGGCGGTATCGCCGACGGTCGCGGCGTGGCAGCGGCCTTTATGCTTGGCGCCGCTGGCGTCCAGGTGGGAACACGTTTTCTCGTTGCCGATGAGTGTACCGTCTCCGAACAATACAAAGAGCTGGTGCTCAAGGCGGGAGACACCTCGACGCGCGCGACCGGTCGTTCGACGGGACATCCGGTGCGTGCGCTCAAGAACCCCTTTACCAATGCCTACGCCAAAAGTGAGGCGGCGGGCGCAAGTGCCGAGGAGCTCGGGGCCATGGGTACGGGCGCCCTTCGCAAGGCCGCCAAGGACGGCAATTACGAAGAGGGTTCGTTTTTGTGTGGGCAGATTGCCGGCATGGTCAACGAGCGCCAAAGCGCACGTGAAATCGTTGACGACCTGGTCGAGGGTGCCGAGCGCGTTCTGAAGGGTGCGTCCACATGGGTAGCGTAGCGTTTCTGTTTGCCGGCCAGGGCGCCCAGCACCCCGCGATGGGCGTTGACCTGATCGAGGCATCGCCGGCGGCTGCCGAGGTGTTCGCCATTGCCGACGAGGTGCGCCCGGGGACCAGCGAGCAGTGCCGGAGCGCCTCCAAGGAGGAGCTCTCGCAGACCGAGAACACGCAGCCGTGCGTGTTCGTTCACGACCTGGCAGCGGCTACCGCCCTGCGTGAGCGCGGCGTGGTGCCTGCCGCCTGTGCGGGTTTTTCGCTTGGCGAGGTCGCCGCGCTCACCTTTGCGGGGGCATTCGATACGCGAGCGGGTTTTGAGCTCGTGTGTGAGCGCGCGGCATTGATGGCCGCGGCTGCCGAGCGCCATCCGGGCGGCATGCGCGCCGTCATCAAGCTCGATGCAGCGCAAGTCGAGAACCTGGCTGCGCAAGCCGGCGAGGACTGCTGGCCGGTCAACTACAACAGCCCGCAGCAGACGGTTGTGGCCGGAGCGCCCGAGGCGCTGCAGGAGCTCGACGTCCTGGTAAAAGAGGCTGGCGGCCGCGCTATGAAAGTCGCGGTGTCGGGTGCATTCCATAGCCCCTATATGGCCGAGGCGACTTGTGGCCTTGCTGCATATATCGAGGCCGGTCACACGCCGTCCCCGTTGCTCATTCCTGTTATGGCAAATATGACGGCGGCGCCCTATCCGGCGGACCCGCGAGCAGCATCGGATGTCTTGGCCAACCAGGTGAGCCATGCCGTGCGCTGGGTCGAAACGCTGCATGCTCTGCAGGATCAAGGCATCGACACGTTTATTGAGGTTGGCCCTGGCAAAACGCTGTCGGGCCTGGTCAAGCGTACGCTGAGCGACGTTCGCGTGTATTCGTGCGAAACGGCCGAGCAGGTCGCAGCTATTGCCGACGAGCTCGCATAGTCCACAGGGCTATAACCCGAAAGGAATGACATGGGCAACTTGAACAACGGCACGCTCGAGCGCAACGACTTACGTCGCGTGGCACTGGTTACGGGCGGCTCGCGCGGTATCGGCCGCGCCTGCGCTGTCGGTCTGGCGGAGGACGGCTTTGATATCGCCGTCGTCTATGCCGGTAGCGTCGATGCGGCGCGCGAGACGTGCGAATCCTGCGAGACCGCTGGCGCCACGGCGCGCGCGTATCAATGCGATGTGGCCGACCCCGATGCCGTCAACGCCTGCGTGGAAGCGATTCTCAATGACTTTGGCTCCATTTGGGCGCTCGTCAACAACGCCGGCATCACGCGCGACGGCCTGCTCATGCGTATGGGCGACGATGCCTTCGACCGCGTGCTCGATGTCAATCTCAAGGGCACGTTCAATACGACGCGCGCGCTCACCAAGACCTTTATGCGCCAGCGCGGCGGTTGCGTCGTCAACATGAGCTCGGTTGTGGGCCTGATGGGCAATGCCGGGCAGGCCAACTACGCTGCCTCCAAGGCGGGCGTTATCGGCCTGACTAAGGCGGTAGCGCGCGAGCTTGCGCCCCGCGGCGTACGAGTGAACGCGGTCGCCCCCGGGTTTGTCGAGACAGATATGACGGCAAAACTCTCAGAGAAGGTTCGCGCGGCAACCGAGGAGCAGATTCCCCTAAAGCGCATGGCGCGCCCCGAGGAAGTGGCCGGCGTGGTGCGCTTTTTGGCGAGCGATGCGGCCGCTTACATTACGGGCGAAGTCATACGCGTCGACGGCGGAATGGCGATATAGAAAGCAAGCCGGTTAAGCGGCTTGGATGAGGAGACCATGATGGAACAGAGAGTTGCAATCACCGGCATCGGTGCCGTATCGCCGCTCGGCAATACCGCGCTTGCCACCTGGGCGGCCATGTGCGCCGGCACGTGCGGTATCGGCCCGATCACGCACTTCGATACCGATGCGTTCGCCGTTAAAGTGGCGGCCGAGGTCAAGGGCTTTGACGGCAACGAGTACTTTGGCAAGCATGACGCCAAGCATCTCGACCCCTGTGTTCAGTTTGCGATGGCGGCGTCGGACGAGGCCATGCACGATGCGGGCCTCGATGTTGAGGGCGCGGTCGATCGCGATCGCCTGGGTGTCTATGTGGGCTCGGGCGTGGGCGGCATGCAGACGCTTGTCGACAACGTCCACACGATTGCCGATCGCGGGCCTCGTCGCGCATCGCCCTACATGATTGCGATGATGATTCCCAACATGGCTTCGGGCAACATTGCGATTCGCCATAAGGCAAAGGGCCAGACCCTGCCCGTGGTGACCGCGTGCGCAACCTCGGCCCATGCGGTGGGCGAGGCG
>CATZRJ010000017.1 GCA_958423535.1 uncultured Collinsella sp. | reverse complement strand
CGGCCGTCATGGAGCTCGTCAACGCGGCGAGCGCCTACCTCAACGCCACCGAGGGTGCTGAGCGCGACAAGGCCCTGTGCTACGGCGTGGCCAAGGACATCGTGAGCGTCCTGGCGCCCATCTGCCCGTTCTGGGCCGATGAGCTGTGGCACGAGGCGCTCGGCTGCGAGGGCAACGCCTACACCGCCGCCTGGCCCGAGTTTGACCTGGCCGAGTCCATCGAGGACACGGTGCAGATTGTCGTCCAGGTGCTCGGCAAGGTCCGCGGCCGCATTGACGTGGCCCGCGATGCCTCCAACGAGGAGATGCAGGCTGCCGCCGAGGCTGCCGTTGCCAAGTGGACCGAGGGCAAGACGGTCGTCAAGGCCATCTGCGTGCCCGGCAAGCTGGTCAACCTGGTGGTTAAGTAAGCACTGTGAGCATAACTGACGCATAAAAGACGAGGGGCGATCCGGTTGGGTCGTCCCTCGTTTTGCACTGTGTGCCCCGCTTGGCTGGAGCTTAGCGCCATCCTCTACGGAATATGTACCAGGTCCCTAAAGTAGACATTGCCTGCCTGCTCCTCGAACATCCAGATATTGAGGTAGATGTCGTTGAGATCACTGTTCACGTCAAAGTCCGGATCGTCGAAGGTTCCTACAAAGGTGAGCATCGCGGTCGCTTCTTCGCCTGCGGCGACGGGCTGGCGCATGCGCACGTCGCGGACGACACCGTTGACGTAGGCATAAGCATCAACATCGCCAAACATCATGTCGACATCGGTGTTGTTTGTCACCGCAAAGACCAACACGGCGTCGCCGTAGCCATCCGTGTCCTTGCCCACGCAGGTAACATGGACGTTTTCGTCTGCCTCTAGGTCGATGGGGAACTGTTCTTGTGGGTCGGGACCTAAGCCCTGGGGGTCGACTGTATCTTCGTCTATTTTGTCGAAACGCTCCGAAGGCGTCGTTTTCTCGATGGCTTTGGTGCTGCCGAGATCCGGCTCGCATGGTCCGGTGCTGCCATCGATGTTGCTGCAGCCCGCCAGAACGAACGAGCAGGCGGTGACGGCGAGCGCGGTCGCGCAGAGGGTGCCTAGGCGTTTCATGGATCCTCCTTGCCGTAGAGATTCTGGAAGGCTGTGCGGTCAATGCGTGCGGCAGGCTTTCTCGCTACAGCATGCCTCTCAGCTCTAGTCTGGCCGATGTGAGCCCAGGGATGGAATGCCCATAGGGCCCGATTCGGTCGGCGCGCTGGGACGCATGGCCCGTTTTGGGGCTTTTGGGGAGCACCACACAGGACTCCTCGCCTAATTGTCCTATTCTTGTGGAGAAGCTGTGGGCGCGCTGACCTGCGAATTTCTTTGACGCTTGCACGTTTTCGCAGGTATTGATATAGTTTGCTTGCAAATGAAGTAGTAATTGAAAGAAGTGGGGTTTCGGCCCCGCTTCTTTTTTGTATGGATGGAGGTGCCGCAATGGTCAAGACCAAGACCGAGCAGGCGATCATCGACGCGCTCGAGGCCGTCGCTCCCCAGCACGATGTCGACATTGTCGACGTTGAGCTCGTGGGCGCCACCAAGGCCCCCTGCGTGCGTGTGCGTATCGAGGGTGCCGAGGGTCAGAGCTTGTCGCTCAACGACGTCACGGCCAATACCAAGTGGGTCGGCGACGTGATCGAGGAGCTCGATCCCATTTCTTCGAGCTATACGCTCGAGGTGTCGAGCCCGGGTATGGCGCGCCCGCTGCGCCGCCCGCGCGACTTTGCCCGCTTTGTGGGCGAGGACTGTGAGCTCACCTCCACCGCTACCGAGGGCCGTCGCAAGTACTCCGGCAAGATTGCCGCCGCAACTGAGACGAATGTGACCCTCGAGCTCGAGGACGGCGAGTCCGTCACCCTCGATTTCTGTGATGTTAAAAAGTGCAAGTTGAAGCCCACCTACGACTTCAAGCCCGCGAAGGAAGGAAACTAACATGGCAGCATCCGACATGATGTCCGCCCTGATGGAGCTTTGCCAGGATAAGCACATCGACCAGCTCTACCTGATCGACCGCCTGGAGCAGTCGCTCGCCAAGAGCTACGCCGAGATCTTGCATCTTGACTGGGGCGCCAAGGTGACCATCGACCGCACCACCGGTAAGATTTACGTTTACCGCCTGGAGCCGATCGACGATTCCATGGACGAGGAGGGCAACTTCACCGAGTTCGAGGAGATCGACGTCACCCCCAAGAACACGAGCCGCATCGCCGCCCAGCACGCCAAGGCCGAGATCAACGCCATCGTGCGCAACTCCGCCCGCGAGCAGATCTACGAGGAGTTCTCCGGCCGTATCGGTGACCTCATCAGCGGTACCGTGCTGCAGTCCACGCCCGACTTCACGATCGTCAAGATCCGTGATGGCGTCGAGGCCGAGCTGCCGCATTTTGACCAGCGCCGTTACGAGAACGAGCGCAACGAGCGTCCGATGGGCGAGCGCTACCTGCACAACCAGCACATCAAGGCTGTGATTATCGACGTCCGCGATCCCAACTCCACCCTGCAGCCGGTTCGCGGCGAGCACAGCCGTCCGCCGATCGTCATCTCCCGCACCCACCCCGAGCTCATGCGTCGTCTGTTTGAGCAGGAGGTGCCCGAGATCTATGAGGGCACCGTCCAGATCAAGTCGATCGCCCGCGAGCCCGGCCAGCGCTCCAAGGTCGCCGTCCATTCGCTCGACGACCGCCTGGATCCCGTGGGCGCCTGCGTCGGCCCCAAGGGCAGCCGTGTCCGCGCCGTCGTGGGCGAGCTCCGCGGCGAGCGCGTCGACGTCATCCTGTGGGATGCCGATCCTGCCGTCTACGTCGCCAACGCTCTGTCGCCCGCCAAGGTCACCCGCGTCCTCATCGACGAGGAGAAGGCCTACGCCGGCGTCATCGTGCCTGACGACCAGCTTTCGCTCGCCATCGGCAAGGAGGGCCAGAACGCCCGCCTCGCCGCTCGCCTGACCGGCTGGCACATCGACATTAAGTCCGAGACGCTTGCCGCCGACATCCTCAAGAACGTTCCCGTTCACGAGGAGCCCGCCGCCGACCTGATCGGTGACGAGGAGGACGACGACGTCCGTCGCTGCGAGTACGTGTCCGAGGACGGCGTCCAGTGCCGCAACCAGGCCCGCCCCGGCTCCCGTTTCTGCGGTGTCCACGACACCGACGCCTTCGATGATGCGGAGGACCTGATCTAGCGCGCGGTTGCGTCGGGCGGGTCCCGGCGCATCTCCCACGCTCGTTCAGTCTCTAGGCACCCAAGGTGCCAGAAAGGGTAGGTGAAGTCATATGGCAAAAGTCCGTGTGTCCACCCTGGCCAAAGAGTTCGGCATGACCTCCAAGGAACTGATGGGTCATCTCGCCGAAATGAAGATTCCCGCTAAGTCCGCTTCCTCCGCCCTGGAGGACGCTTACGTCGCCATGGTCCGCAAGCAGCTCGCCTCGGTGATTGAGGCCCGTGCCAAGGAAGTCGAGGCCGCCAAGCAGGCCGAGGAGGAGGCAGCCGCCGCCGAGGAGGCAGCGCGCGCTGCCGAGGCCGAGCGCGAGCGCATCGCCGCCGAGAAGGCACGCGAGGAGGAGCGCCGCCAGTTCGCCGCCGCCCAGGCTGCCGAGGAGGCCGCCCGCGCTGAGGCCGAGGCCAAGAAGAAGGCCGAGCAGGAGCGCCTTGCCCGCGAGAAGGAGGAGGCTGCCCGCGAGGCCCAGCGCCGCGCCGTCCCCGCTTCCGACTCCGGTTCGCGCTTCCGCTCGCTGCTCGACCAGATCGCCGCACAGGAGACCGTGCTCAAGGAGAAGAAGGACGCCGAGGCGAAGGCCAAGGCCGAGCGCGCCTCCGAGCGCGGCAACCGTCGTGGCGGCAACAACGACCGTCGCGGTGGCCGTCGTAACGATCGCAACGCCTCCGACAACAACTCCGAGCGCAACGCCTCCGAGAGCCGTCCGCACAGCCATCGCACCAACGCCAGCAACAACGTCGCTGCCGGCATGGACTTCCCCAACCCCGACAAGCAGGGCAAGGGCAAGAAGCGCAAGGGCGGTCACAACAACGAAGAGGACCACTACAGCCGCATGGCTCGCGAGGCCGAGGAGTACAGCCGCGAGAAGGTGCTCGAGGAGGCCCGCGCCGCCGTCGAGGAGGCCTCTCGCGAGTCCACCGGTCGCCGCAAGAAGCGCAAGGAGAAGCGCGAGCGCGAGGCTGCTAAGGCTCAGGAGGAGCGCAAGATAGAGGAGGCATTGGCCCAGGGCGTGAACCCCGAGGAGCTCGATGCCATCAAGGTCTCCCAGGGCGTTACCGTCCAGGAGCTCGCCGAGGCGCTCGACGTTCCGGCCAACGACATCATCAAGCGCCTGTTCCTGCTGGGCACGCCGCTCACGATGACGCAGTCCATGTCCGATGACCTCGTCGAGCTCGTTGCCGACGACCTTGGCCGTCAGATCAAGATCATCACCTCCGAGGAGGAGAACACCTTCTCGTTCTACGACGATCCCGCCGACCTTAAGCCCCGCGCCCCGGTCGTCACCGTCATGGGTCACGTCGACCATGGCAAGACGAGCCTGCTCGACGCCATCCGTCACACCGGCGTCGCTGCCGGCGAGGCGGGCGGCATTACCCAGGCCATCGGTGCTTCGCAGGTCATGATTAACGACCGCAAGATCACCTTCATCGATACCCCGGGCCACGCGACCTTTACGGCCATGCGTGCCCGCGGCGCCAAGGTGACCGACATCGTCATTCTGATCGTGGCTGCCGACGACGGCGTCATGCCTCAGACCATCGAGTCGATCAACCACGCCAAGGCCGCCGGCGTACCCATCGTCGTCGCCGTCAACAAGATCGATAAGCCGGGCGCCAACCCCGACCGCGTGCGCCAGGAACTCACCGAGTACGGCGTCATCCCCGAGGAGTGGGGCGGACAGAACATGTTCGTCAACATCTCGGCCAAGCAGAAGATCGGTATCGACGACCTGCTCGAGACCGTGCTGCTCCAGGCCGACGTGCTCGAGCTCAAGGCCAACCCCGACACCTTTGCCTCCGGCAATGTCCTCGAGGCCAAGCTCGACAAGGGCCGCGGCTCGGTCGCTACCGTGCTGGTGACCCGCGGTACCCTGCACGTGGGCGATACGCTGGTCGCCGGCCTTACCTACGGCCGCGTCCGCGCCATGCTCGATCCTAAGGGCAACGCCGTCACCGAGGCCGGCCCCTCCGACGCCGTCGAGATCTTGGGCCTGCAGTCCGTGCCCAACGCCGGCGACGAGTTCCGTGTGTTCGAGGACGAGCGCGAGGCTCGCGCCTTGGCCGATGAGCGCTCGCTCAAGGCTCGTATCGAGGAGCAGAGCCGCGTGAAGCACGTCACGCTCGAGAACCTCTTCGAGACCATCGCCGACGCTGAGGTCAAGGAGCTCAACCTGATCATCAAGGCCGACGTTCAGGGTTCCATAGAGGCCCTTCAGGACTCGCTCGACAAGATGGATCAGTCCGAGGTCCGCATCAACACGATCCACTCCGCCGTCGGTGCCATCAACGAGACCGACGTCGTCCTGGCCGACGCCTCCAACGCCATCATCATCGGCTTTGGCGTGCGTCCCGACGGCAAGGCCCGCTCCGCTGCCGAGCGCGAGGGCGTCGAGATCCGTTGCTACGACGTTATCTACAAGTGCCTCGAGGAGCTCGACGCCGCCCGCATCGGCATGCTCAAGCCCACCGAGGTCGAGGTCGCCACGGGTACCGCGACCGTCCTGGACACCTTCAAGGTGCCCAAAGTCGGTATCGCCGCCGGTGTCCGCGTCGAGGAGGGCGAGATCGCCGCGACCGATTCCGTGCGTCTGGTGCGCGACGGCATCGTGGTCTTCAACGGCAAGATCGCCTCGATGCGCCACTACAAGGACGAGGCCAAGAGCCTCAAGAGCGGTTCCGAGGGCGGCATTGGCCTGGAGAACTTCCAGGACATCAAGCCCGGCGACCAGATCGAGGGTTACCGCATCGACCAGGTTGCCCGTACCGAGTAGGGGGTAGCGCTATGAAGCAAACGCAGGCAACCCGCCGTTTGGGCGAGCAGCTTCGCGAGAAGCTTGGTTATATCCTGCTCTTTGAGGTTTCCGATCCGCGTCTCGACCTGGTCACCCTGACCGCGGTCGAGGTCGCGGTGGACCGTTCGTTCGCACGCGTGTACGTGTCGTGCGATGCGAGCCGCTACGATGAGGTCATGGAGGCGCTTTCCAGCGCCAAGGGCCGCATTCGCAGCCTGTTGGCTCGCTCGCTCGATTGGCGCGTTACGCCCGAGCTCGATTTTCGCATCGATCGCTCGACCGATGAGGCCGAGCGCATCACGCGTGCGCTGGAGAACGTTCCCGCCACGCTTGCGATCGAAAAGGACGAGGACGGCTATCCGATAGCGGATGCCGCCCAGGAGGCAGCTTTAGATGACTAATTCCGCCGACCTCGCCTCGTGCGAGTCTGCAGATATTAAACGACGCATCCTCGAGCTCATCGAGGATGCGTCCTCCATTGCGATCTCGGGTCACACCTCTCCCGACGGCGATGCCCTGGGCTCCGTGTTGGGCCTGGGCCTTTCGCTTATGAAGGTGTTCCCTGACAAGGACATCGCCCTGCTGCTGGCAGACGACGATCCCGTTCCGCGCATCTACCGTTTTATGGAGGGCGCCGATCTGCTGGTGCCGGCATCTGCCTACACCGGCAACCCGGACCTGTTCATCTCGGTAGACGTGCCGGTCGTCGAGCGCCTCAATAATTCCGCCGAGGTGTTGCGTCGCTCGGCCCACGTGGCGTGCTTTGACCATCACCCGGCGCGTGAGGAGTTTGCCGAGGTCAGCCTTAGGTGTGTCAATGCCGCTGCTTGCGCCATGATTATCGACCGCTTTTTGGCCGATTGTGGCATTACCGCAAGCGACAGCATCGCGACTTGCCTGCTGTGTGGCCTGGTCACCGACACCGGTCGTTTTCAGTATCAGAACGCCGACGCCGCCGCGTTTCATGCTGCCTCTCGCCTGGTGGCGCACGGTGCCGATCCGGCACGCGTCGCGCTCGAGGTCTATCAGAGCATGCGTGTCGAGTTCTTGCACCTCAAGTCCATCGTCATGGGTCGCATCAAGACGGTCGCGCACGGGCGCGTGGCGTATAGCTATGCGTACGAAAGTGACCTTAAGGAATGCGGCGTCACCTCTGATGAGTGCGACGGCCTGGTCGATGTGGTGCGCTCAGTGATGGGCGTCGAGGTCTGCCTGTTCCTTAAGGGCATCGAGGGCGATACTAAGGTGCGCGGCAACCTGCGCTCCAAGGGCGAACTTGATGTTTCCGAGATTGCGGCCAACTTTGGCGGAGGTGGGCACCACGCTGCCGCCGGCTTTACCAACGCCGGAACGATTTCCGAGACGCTCACCGCGGCACTTCCCATGCTGGCCGAGCTGGTAGGGGAGGATCCCGCTTCGGTGACCGTCGAGCTCTAACTTTTTGGATGGTACATGGCTCGTCGTACACCTTCTCAACTTAATATGCTGCTCGCTGTCGATAAGCCGGTGGGCTGCACGTCCCACGACGTGGTTTCGCAATGTCGGCGCGCCCTCCATGAGCGGCGCGTCGGTCATGCCGGAACGCTCGACCCCATGGCATCGGGTGTCATGGTGGTGGGCGTGGGGCAGGCAACGCGTCTGCTGGGCATGCTTACGCTCGATACCAAAAGCTACGTCGCCGACATCTCGTTTGGTGTCGAGACCAATACCGATGATGCGGAGGGCGAGGCCGTCCGGACGGTGCCCGTTGCCGCCGACCTGCGCGATCCGGCCTATGCCCGCGAGCGCCTGTGCGCCATGTTGGGCCCTCAGATGCAGGTGCCGCCGGCGTTTTCGGCCATTTCGGTCAACGGCGTGCGCGCCTATAAGTCTGCGCGCGAAGGCAATGCCGTTGAGTTGCCCCCGCGTCCGGTCGAGGTATATTCCGCCGACCTGATTGCCGTGAGCGGCGATGGCGACGCTTGCGTTTGGACCGTGGCGTTTTCGGTGAGCAAGGGCACCTATATCCGCGCGCTCGCTCGCGACCTGGGTCGTGCCTGCGACAACGCGGCACATATTTCCGCGCTGCGCCGTACGGCCTCCGGTGTTGTTTCCATCGGTGCCTGCCATGCGGTCGAGGAACTTTCTGCCGAGTCCGCTGCCGGCTTTGCCCTGGATCCCATTGCGGCACTGGGCGCCACGCGCGTCGACTTGCCGGGTGATCTTGCCGACGATCTGCTGTGCGGACGTCGTATCCCTATTGAGCGTGCACTTGGGCACTTCGATGCGTCGAAGGCGCCGTTTGCGCTTGTGCTCGATGGCGGGCTCAAGGCGCTCGCCCGTATCGAGGGCGGTCGCTTTGTTATGGAGCACGTCTTTCCGCAGGCGATCGGCGGTGTTCTATGATGCTGACCTCCCACGAGCTCGCGCGTATTTTTTTCGCGGGCGAGTCGGATGAGGCCCGCATCGTCGCCGCTGATGCATTTGATGATTGCGCTTGCCTGGGCGTCGCGTCGATCGCCATCGGCGTGTTCGATGGCGTGCATCGGGGGCATCACGAACTGATCGATGCGGTCGTTCGCGATGCACATACTCACGGCTGCAAGGCGGTCGTGGTCACCTTCGATCCCGACCCGGACGTGGTGGTGAGCTCTTCGCCCGCTCAAAAATTGATGACGACGGCCGACCGTCTGCATGCCCTGGCTCTCACCGGGGTCGATGCGGTCGTGGCCGTTCCCTTTACGCCTGCGGTGGCGGCACTCGACCACGTGGGCTTTCTTGAGCTGCTGTCGCGCGTCGTCGATATCCGCTCAATTCGCGTGGGTAGCGACTTTAGGTTGGGTCGCGGCGGCGCCTCGGGAGTTGCCGAGATGCAGACATGGGGTTCCGAGCACGGAGTTGACGTCTATGGCCACGAGCTGCTGTGCGTCGATGGGCAGACGATCTGCGCCACCCGTATTCGCCAGGAGCTCCGCCAGGGTCATGTTGAGCTTGCCGACGAGCTGCTCGGCCGCCCGTACATGTTGCGAGGTATTGTTGCCGGCGGTCGTCACCAGGGTTCTGACATGGGTTTTCCCACGGCAAATATTCAGGTGCCCGAGGGCATTCAGGTTCCTGCCGATGGCGTCTACGAGGGCCTTGTGCTGGTCGACGATACCGTGTGGCCTGCCGCCGTCAACGTGGGCCTGCCGCCGACGTATGCCGACGATGCCGCCTCGGCGCATCTCGAGGCCAACTTGATCGGGTATGCGGGCGACCTGTACGGCGCCTCGGTGTCGTTGGCGTTTACGCGCTGGCTGCGCCCGTCGCGTGTGTTCGATTCGCTGGACGAGCTTATCGCGACCGTCGAGGGCAATATTGACGATATTCGACAAAACTTGGGTGAGCAGGGGGTGAGCATCCGTGATTAGCGATGAGGAGAAAGACCAGGTGCGCGCTGCGTCCGACCTGGTTGCCATCGTGCAGGAAACGGTTGAGCTCAAGCCCCGCGGCCATGAGTTTTGGGGCTGCTGCCCCTTCCATGGCGAAAAGACCCCGTCGTTTCACATTATTCCTGCCACGCAGGTGTGGCACTGCTTTGGCTGTGGCGAGGGCGGCGACGTCTTCACCTACATCATGAAGCGCGAGAACCTGAGCTTTCCCGAGTCGATTCGCTACCTGGCCGACCGTGCCGGCATTGAGCTTCACGATACCGGCGCCCATCGCGAGCGCGGCACCAAGCGTGCCCGCATCTATGACCTGTGCGCCGAGACCGCCCAGTTCTATCACACCATGCTTATGCGCGGTAAGGACAGCCGTCCGCGCGAGTACTTTGCCAGCCGCGGTATGGGCGGCGACGTCTGCCACCGCTACTGCCTGGGCTTTGCGCCGGGTCGCAACGCGCTGGTGTCGCATCTGTCGCAGGCGGGCTTTACTCCGCAGGAGATGATTGACGCCAACGTGGCCGTGAGCCGTGGGCGCGGGCAACTTGCCGATCGTTTTTACGACCGTGTGATGTTTCCCATCTTTGACGAGCAGGGTCATAACATCGCTTTTGGCGGGCGCATCATGGGCGACGGCCAGCCTAAGTACCTCAACACCGCCGAGACGAGCGTGTTCCATAAAAAGCGAAACCTCTACGGCTTTAACTGGGCTAAGGAGTTTATCGTCGCGCAGGATACCGCCATCGTGGTTGAGGGATATACCGACTGCATCGCCTGCTGGGAGGCGGGGATTAAAAACGTCGTCGCCACGCTGGGTACGGCGCTGACGGAACATCATGTAAAGACACTCACCCGTTTTGCCAAGCGCATCGTGTATATGTTCGACGGCGACGCCGCCGGTCAAAAGGCCGCTCGCCGCGCGATTCAGTTTATCGAGCAGGATTCGATGGACCTGCGCTGCGTGGTGCTTCCCGACGGCAACGACCCCATGGAGTTCATCACCGCGCATGGGGGCGAGGCACTGCAGGCGCGCATCGACGCCGCCGAGCCCCTCATGGACTTTGTGTACCGCTCACTGCAGGAGTCGAGCGACATCACTACGCCGGGCGGTCGTGCCAAGGCGCTCGAGGATGCGCTGACGCTCATCTATCCGCTGCGCGATAGCTACATGATCGATACGTACTTTATCCAGATTGCCGACCTGCTGGGTTTGGATTTGGAGACGGTGCGCTCAAGCTCGGGCCGTGTGTTTCGCGATGTTGCCAAGCGCGAGGACGCCGAGCGTCGCCGTGAGCAGAACTATGAGCGCCAGCGGGCGCAGGCCGAGCGTGCGGGCAGCGCGGGAGGTCGGGCGTCTGGTTCGCAGGGGGCGTCTCGCGGTGCCTGGGCGTCGGGTGCGACGCCGTCGGTGTCCACACCGGTCGAGGAAGAGCCGTACGACTATGTGCCGCTCGAGGCCTACGGGGCCGCGCCGGTCGAGGTCGTCGACGATATGCCGCCGATCGATGTACCGTTTGGCATGGATGGCGCGGCGCCGGTTTCCGACACAGCGGGCGCGCCTGCGGCACCGACGATGCCGATCGTGTTGACCGACCTGGAGCGAAAGTCTTTGGCGGGGGAGCGTGAGCTGCTGACGATGCTCACGAGCTACCCTGACCTGTTCCGCACGTATGCCGACCGCATCTGCTCTATCGAGTGGGTGGACCCGCGCCACGAGTCCATCGCGTGGGCCGTGCTCGCGACGCCGCCGGGCACCGACCCCACGGCGTGCATGGATGCGGCACGCGCGGTGTGCCCCGAGGCAGCGTCGCTTGTCAGCGCCGGGCGTATTTCGTCGACGAGCAAGCACCCCACCGAGACGAACATCGTGTTTATGCTCGACACCCTCGAGCTCTACACCATCAAGCGCCGCATGCGCGCCGCACAGGCCAGGCTACGTCAGGATCGGTCGCTCGACGATGAGGCGCGCCGTGTGCTGACGATGCAAGCGATGCAAGATTCTCAACGTCAACGTGAGCTCCAAAAGTCGATTGGCGGTGTGGCCGATCCGTTCCGTTTGATCGGTTTGGAGACGGCGGGCGCCGATCAGGCCTAGATGTTGTGGTCAACCAGCGTATTTGCGGCTATATCCAGTCTGAATTTTGGGTATAGACGTCAATGTGTGTGCTAAAGTAATGAGTCCTGTGGACTATGAAGGGAGAATCTGTGCCAAATAAGAGTGAGAGCACGGGTACTGGGCTGGAATCCTACGTTGCAAAGCTCATGGGCAACGGCTCAAACAGGACTTCGGTAACCGAGGACGAGATTCATGTCGCCCTGAAGGATATCGATGTTACTGATGAGCAGCTCAACGCGGTGTATTCCGCGCTGCGCAACAGCGGCATCCAGATTATCTCCGCGAGCGGAAACGACGACGCCCCCATGGACGTCGACGATGACGATAACGATAGCGATACCGACGATTTTGATGACGACGAGCACGATTCCGGCTCGCTCGACGATCACGAGCTTAAGATGGCCCGTCAGGCCGACGCCGAGATGGGTTCTTCCAAGAGCAAGAAGAAGCGCACCGTGCGCACGTCCCGTTCGCGTTCGCGCGTGCGTGGCATCGATGCCTCCACGGTGATGCTGACCGGCGACCCGGTTCGTATGTACCTTAAGGAGATCGGTAAGGTCGACCTGCTGACCGCCTCCGAAGAGGTCGATCTGGCCATGAAGATCGAGGCCGGTCTCGATGCCACCGAGAAGCTCGAGGCCGCCGATGCGGGCGAGATCGAGCTCACCCGCGCCGAGATGCGTCGCCTGACCCGTATCGAGAACGTGGGTCTCGAGGCCAAGCAGGCGCTCATCAGCGCCAACCTGCGTCTGGTCGTCTCCATCGCCAAGCGCTACGTCGGTCGCGGCATGCTGTTCTTGGACCTGATCCAGGAGGGCAACCTCGGTCTGATCCGCGCCGTCGAGAAGTTCGACTACCAGAAGGGCTTTAAGTTCTCCACGTACGCCACGTGGTGGATCCGTCAGGCCATCACGCGCGCTATCGCCGACCAGGCCCGTACCATCCGTATTCCCGTGCACATGGTCGAGACCATCAACAAACTCGTCCGCGTGCAGCGCCAGCTCCTCCAGGACCTGGGCCGCGACCCGACCCCCGAGGAGATCGGTGCCGAGATGGACATGAGTGCCGACCGCGTCCGCGAGATCCAGAAGATTTCGCAGGAGCCCGTGTCGCTCGAGACCCCTATCGGCGAGGAAGAGGATTCCCAGCTGGGCGACTTCATCGAGGACTCCCAGGCCATCGTTCCGCCCGATGCCGCCAGCTTCTCCATGCTGCAGGAGCAGCTCACCCAGGTGCTCGACTCGCTTGCCGATCGTGAGCGCAAGGTTATCGAGCTGCGCTTTGGCCTTGTTGACGGACATCCCCGTACGCTCGAGGAAGTCGGCCGCGAGTTTGGCGTCACGCGTGAGCGCATCCGTCAGATCGAGTCCAAGACCCTGGCCAAGCTCCGTCACCCCAGCCGCTCCAGCAAGCTCAAAGACTATATTGAGTCTTAACCTCGCAAGCAAGAAGCGCCCTCAAGCACATCCACTTGGGGGCGCTTTCATGTAGTCGTTGGGTAGTCATTGGGGACGTCCCCAATGACTAGATCGGAAAAATTCTCAAAAAAGTTCTTGCCCTAAGCTGATTCGTCCGTATAATAAACTTCGTTGCTTGAGAGCACGCACCTATTCCTCGGTAGCTCAATGGTAGAGCACGCGGCTGTTAACCGCGCTGTTGTAGGTTCGAGTCCTACCCGGGGAGCCAGAATTTTTCAGCCCTTTCCGTTGGGCTTTTTAATTCCTCGGTAGCTCAATGGTAGAGCACGCGGCTGTTAACCGCGCTGTTGTAGGTTCGAGTCCTACCCGGGGAGCCAGGTTGTAAAACCCGTCGCTTATGTGGCGGGTTTTTTCATGCCGCGATCGCCGTTCGCGAACGTTACCATATCAACATTTCGTGTCGAGGATGTAATCCCGAGGCCCGCCACCTCAACATGCCGCGGTCGTTGTAGAATATTGCAATGATTGCTCCCACGACATGGTGCCGCGAGCACCAAGAAAAGGAGATTCTTGTGTCTGAGACCATTAACGGCAGCCTGAGCGTCTCGAACGACGTTATTGCCGATATTGCCGGTTATGCCGCGATGACGTGCTATGGCGTCGTCGGCATGGCTGAGCAGCTCCAGGGCGCCGAGAGCGTGCGCCTGCTTGCCGGTCAGCGCCTCCGCAAGGGCGTGCTTGTCTCCGCCGACGAGAACGGCCTTACGGTCGATCTTCACGTCGTGCTCGAGAACGGCGTCAACATGAAGTCCGTCTGCCACAATCTTTCGAGCTCCGTTGCCTTCACCCTGCAGGAGATCGCCCAGATCGATCCCGCCAGCCTTAAGATCGGCATCCACATCGACGCGCTCAAGAGCCGTCTGAACTAGCATCCGAAAACGGAGATTCAAATACCCATGATTGCAAAGACCATTCGCACCTGTTTTCCGATCGCTGCGGCTGCCGTTTCCGACAAGGCCGAGGAGATCAACAAGCTCAACGTCTTCCCCGTGCCCGACGGCGACACCGGTACCAACATGTCACTCACGCTCGCCTCGGTGACCAAGGAGCTTTCCGCCCTTCCCGCCGATGCCGATATGGAGGCCATCGCCGGCGCCATCACCCACGGCTCCCTGATGGGCGCTCGCGGCAACTCCGGCGTCATCACCTCGCAGATTCTGCGCGGCGTGGCCGAGGGTCTCGTCTCCGCCGATGAGCCTATCACGTCCGCCAACATCGCCTTCGCCTTCCGCCGCGCCGTCAAGGTCGCCTTCCAGGCTGTCCGTAAACCCATCGAGGGCACGATCCTCACGGTGCTGCGCGATGTCTCGACCAAGGCCGACGAGTGCGAAAAGAAGAAGTTCTCGGCCGAGGACGCGCTCGATGCTATCGTCGTCGAGGCCTACCAGTCCGTCGCCCGCACGCCCGACCTGCTGCCCGTTCTGAAGGAGAACGGCGTGGTCGACTCTGGCGCCTTTGGCTTTGCCATCTTCCTGGAGAACTTTGTTGCCGCCGCTCTTGGCCGCAGCACCGTTGTCGAGGATTTCTCCGCCACGTTTGATTCCGCTGGCTCTGCCCGCGACGCGGCCCTTGGTCGCGTTGAGATCGAGGCCAACGACGACTGGGAGGGCTCGGAGTTCCGCTACTGCAACGAGTTCCTCTTTAAGGCCGACGCCCCGTTTGACGAGGACGAGTGCCTTAAGTTCCTGGGCTCCATGGGCGACTGTGAGCTTCTCGTGGGTGCCTACCCCGACTACAAGATCCATGTGCACTCCAACACGCCTAACCTGGTGCTCGAGCACATGCTGCAGCTTGGTCAGATCTACGAGGTCTTTATCCACAACATGGAGATGGAGGCCCACGACCGTACCGCCAAGATTCACGAGGACCAGGAAAAGGCCGCTGAGCCTGCCAAGGCGTTGGGCTTTGTCGCCGTTGCCGCCGGCTCTGGCGAGGCCGACATCCTCAAGTCCCTCGGCGTTGACGTGATCGTCTCGGGTGGCCAGACCATGAACCCCTCGACCGCCGACCTACTGGGCGCGGTGGACCAGGTCAACGCGACCTCGGTCATCATCCTGCCCAACAACGGCAATATCCGCATGGCTGCCGAGGCCGCTGCCTCTGCCTGCACCGACAAGAAGGTCGCCGTCGTTCCCACTAAGACCGTTCCGCAGGCCTTCTCCGCGCTGTTCGCTGTCCTGCCCGATTCCGAGCTCGAGGACGCCGTCGCCGCTATGGTCGACGCCATCAGCGAGGTCCGCGATGGCGAGGTCACCCGTGCCGTGCGCGATTCCAGCGCCTCTGACGGCTCTCCGATTCACTCCGGTGATGTCATGGGTATCATTGCCGGCTCCATCGACGTGGTCGGCTCCGATGTGAAGCAGGTCACGCTCGATTGCATCAACCGCATGCAGGAGGAAGAGGAGGGCGACGCACTGACGATTCTGGCCGGCGAGGAGCTGTCCGATGAGGCCTTCCAGGAGATCGTCGACGCCATCGAGGAGGCTCAGCCCGACCTGGAGATCGATGCTCATCGTGGCGAGCAGCCGCTCTATCCCGTGATCTTCTCGATCGAGTAGGCATCTACCCATGTCCGAGCTGTGCTCCGTGCCGCGCGCCTCGGAGCGCTTTGCCCAGAGCAATGCGCTCGACGAGGATATCGCGCGACTCAAATATGTTTCGGGTAAACGTGAGGAGGCCCTTCGCCGTCTGGGAATTCGGACGGTGGGGGACCTCCTTCTCCATATCCCTCACCGATATCTCGACTTTACGCGCTCCTGGTCCATCGAGATGGCTCCCATCGGTACCGTGTGCACGATTGTCGCCACGGTCGATCGTATCGTTCAAAAGCAGCCCCGCCCGCGTATGCAGATGACCGAGGTCTCGCTGGTGGACGAGACGGGCGTGCTGCAGGTCGCCTTTTTCCGTCAGCCCTGGATCGCCCAGCAGTTCAAGCAAGGCGACCGCCTGGCCGTGATGGGTAAGGTCGAGTTTGCCTACGGCTTTAAGCAGATGGCCTCGCCGCATTTCGAAAAGCTCGAGGATGGGCGTGCCGCGGGCACCATACTGCCGGTCCATTATGTGAGCGATGGCGTGAGCCAGGCGTGGATGCGCCGCATCGTAAGCGGCGCGCTCGAGGTTGTCGGCAATCCCTTCGACCCGATTCCCGCTCGCTTACGCGTCAAGCGCCAGCTGATGAGCAATGCTCGTGCGCTGCGCTCAATTCACTTTCCATCGAGCATGGCCGAGCGCGATATCGCGCGCGCACGGCTTGCCTACGAGGAGTGCCTCTACCTTCAGCTGGCGCTGCGTCTGCGCAACGACGGTGGCATGGTCGGCGTCGTTCCCTACGCCCACACCGCGGGCGAGCATCTGGCCGCGCTTAAGCAGGCCCTCCCGTTTTCGCTGAGCTACGAGCAAGAGGCCGCGTTCCAAGACATCCTGCACGACATGTGCGATGGCGGGCGCGTGATGAACCGCCTGCTGCTGGGCGACGTCGGAACCGGCAAGACCGCCGTCGCCGCCTGCGCGCTGGCCGTTGCGGCCGATAGCGGCACCCAGTCCTGCGTTATGGCGCCAACGGGCGTGCTGGCGCGCCAATATGCCGATAAGACCGGCCCCTTGCTCTCGCAGGCCGGCATGTCCTGGGCGCTCCTGACGGGTGCCACGCCGGCAGCCGAGCGCGAGCAGATCCATGCGCAGCTGAAATCGGGCGAGCTCGATGTCCTCTTTGGAACCCACGCGGTCCTTTCGGACAATGTGGCGTTTAAGCATCTGTCGCTTGTCGTCATCGACGAGCAACACCGCTTTGGTGTGGGCCAGCGCAATGTCCTGCGTGCCAAGGGCCCGGGTGCCGACCTGCTCGTTATGACGGCGACGCCGATTCCGCGCACGTTGGCGCTCTCGGTCTACGGCGACCTTGACACGAGCATCATCCGCCATCGGCCTGTTCCGGGGGCGGGCGTTACGACGCGTGTGCTCACCGAGTCGAGCCGCGACCTGGCCTACGGCGCCATTCGCGAGGCGCATGAAAAGGGCCAGCAGGCTTACGTGATCTGCCCGCTTGTGGAGCCGAGCGATTCGGCCGATGAGCTTGAGGATGTCCCCGGTATCGCCCGCGACGATGAGGGCCGCGTGACCGTCCCCGTGCCGCTGCACGATACGGCAACTGAGCTCGACCGGCTGCGCCTGGCGTTGCCGGGACTTACTATCGAGCGCCTTCATGGCCGCATGCCGGCGGGGGAGAAGGACCGCGTGATCGATGCTTTCAAGCGCGGTGAGATCGACGTGCTCGTTTCGACCACGGTGGTCGAGGTGGGCGTCGACGTGCCCAACGCCACCGTCATGGTCATCGAGAACGGTGAGCGCTTTGGCTTGGCGGCCCTGCACCAGTTGCGCGGCCGTGTGGGCCGCGGCAGCGTGTCGGGCACCTGCCTGGTCATGACGCACTCCAAGGGCAACGGCGGCGCGTCGGCGGCACAAGACCGCCTCCAGTCGCTCGAAAAGACCTCAGACGGCTTTACGCTCGCCCAGATGGACCTGCGTTTGCGCCATGAGGGCGAAATCCTGGGCTACCGTCAGCATGGCGGCGTGACCCTGCGCTTTGTGGACCTGGACGCCGACGAGGATCTTATCGAATGGGCCCATTTGGACGCGGTCGAGCTCTTGCGGTATGCTTGCAACCTTGACTCCGTGGCGACGCGTCCCTTGCGTGACGCGGTCGCCACGCGCTATCGACATATCTTTAAGGAGGTCAGCGGAGGATGAGAATCATCGGCGGTGAATGGCGCGGCCGTAAGATCGAAGAGCCGCGCGGGCGCGATGTCACCCGTCCCACGACCGATCGCGTGCGCGAGGCATGTGCATCCATGGTCATGTCGGCGTTCGACTTCGATTTGGACGAGGTCCGCGTGCTGGACGCTTTTGGCGGCTCCGGCGCCCTGGGAATTGAGATGCTCTCGCGTGGCGCCCGCACGCTCACCACGTTCGAGATCGATCGCAACGCCGCCCGTCTGATCACCAAGAACGTCGAGTCGCTGTGCCGCGACCGCTCGCGTTGGCGTGTCGTTACCGGCGATGTGCTGGCGAGTGCCTCGCGCGGCCGCGTGCCGGGCGGTCCCTTTGACCTGGTCCTGCTCGATCCGCCCTACGCTTTTGGCGCTGAGCCGGTCGAGGAGCTGCTGCAGAACCTGGCTCAGCAAGGCTTGCTGGCGCAGGGTGCCTACGCGCTCTTTGAGCACGCTGCCGCCGACGCGGGCGCTCACCCGACCGGTTTTGAGACCGTGCGCGAGAAGCGCTACGGCATAACTTCGGTTGACTTGCTGCGCTGGTCGGCCACGAACGGGGCCGACAATGCCGACGACAGCGACAATGACGAGGATGCGCCTTTGGAGGACGCCCATGAATGACACCATCAACCGCGTGATCGTCCCGGGCACCTTCGATCCCATCACGTTTGGCCATATCGACGTCATCCGCCGAGCTCGCCGTATCTTTCCCAGCGTGATCGTCGCCGTGGCCGAATCGCAGGGTAAAAACGGCGTGGGTACCACCTTTATGCTCGACGAGCGCGTGGCGCTGGCCCGCGAGGCCCTCGGTGATTTGGACGGCGTCGAGGTACTGCCCTTCACCGGCCTGCTGGTCGACTTTGCACGTGAACAGAGGGCGGGTGCCGTCGTTAAGGGTCTGCGCGCCATGACCGACTTTGAGTACGAGTTGCAGCAGGCCGACCTCAACTATCGCCTGGATAGCGAGCTGGAGTCCATCTTTGTCATGAGTGCTCCGCAGTACGGCTATATCTCGAGTTCGGTGGTGCGCCAGATCGCGTCGCTTGGCAGCGACGTGTCGACGTTTGTGCCGCCCAACGTGGTCGAAGCACTCAAACATCGCTTTTCGTGACGTTTTTTATTGCCTGGTGGCATGTGGTAAACTAACACGATGATATGTTACCTATGAAAGGAGACCGGATGCCGGGCGAGAATTTTCCTGGCGACAGGATCGTGAGTCTTGTCGACGAGCTCGAGGGGCTCATCGAAGAGGCTAAGACGCCGTTCGGCAAGAACGCCCAGATGAAGGTTATCGACGCCGACGTCTTCTTTAACATCCTCGATGAGATCCGCATGAGCTATCCCGAGGAGTGGCAGAAGTCCCGCCGTATCCTCAAAGAGCGCGAGGAGCTTATGGCCTCCGCCGCCGCTCAGGCCGATTCCATCATTGCCGATGCTCAGCAGCAGGCGCTCACCATTGCCGGTGAGCAGGAGATCGTCCGCTTAGCCCAGCAGCAGGCCGACGACATCCGCGACCGTGCCCAGCAGTACGAGCGCGAGACGCGTTATGCCGCCGAGGATTACGCCGAGCAGGTCTTTACGCACCTCGAGGAGAACCTTAAGAGTCTGACCGGCACCGTCACTCGTTGCCGTCAGCAGCTCAACGAGGGCGCCGCCCAGCAGAACGGTCAGTGGTAATGGCTGAGTTCCCGAGCGTAACCGTCGATCTTTCCGAGCAGCTCGAGTTTCCCGGAGACTCTTATCCGCTGACCGGCAAGGTCGATGTCGCCACCTACACGGTGGGCGAGAAGGAGTACCAGCTGCAGGACGGCATTTCCTACGACGTGGTCTTTACCAACGCCGGTACCGGTGTTCTGCTTTCGGGCATGGTCCGCGCTCACGCCACCGGCGAGTGCGATCGCTGCCTGGAGCCCGCATCGTTTGATATCGCAGGCGAGATCGAGGAGTTCTACCTCTTTAACGAGCCCGAGGACCCCGAGGCCTACGAAGACGGCTACGAGTTGCTGGGCGAGGATCGCATTGTCGATCTGGGCGAGCCCATCAACGACGCGGTCGTCATGGACACGCCGTTTGTTGTCCTGTGCAAGCCCGATTGCCGCGGCCTTTGCCCCACCTGCGGCATCAATCTCAACGTCGAGCAATGCGATTGCGCCGCCAAGGCGGAGGCCGAATGGGCCGCTGCCACGGAAAATCCATTTGCAGCATTGAAGAATCTCAAGCTTGACGAGTAAAACTGTGGTAGTATCGCTACTTGCGCGTAATCGCCACACTGGATAGTTCATAAGGAAGGTCACTATGCCCGTACCTAAACAAAAGCAGGGTCGTATCCGCACCCATACCCGTCGTTCCGCCAACATGAAGATCTCGGCTGCGGCTCAGTCCACGTGCCCCCGTTGCGGCGCTGTTAAGCTCCCGCACCACGTGTGCCCCAGCTGCGGTTTCTACAAGGACCGCGAGGTTATCGTTACCGAGTAACTGTATACTCTGGATACGATGCCGTTCCAACTGGAACCACAATGGCCGGCTCAATGAGTCGGCCATTTTTGTATAAGGAGCATATGAAATGAGTAACGTTCGCGTTTGTGTAGACGTTGTGGGCGGAGACGAGAGGCCCCAGGTTGTCCTCGACGGTATCGAGGCTGCGCTCGAGGCAGATTCCGAGATCGAGATTTTGGCCGTCGGTCCCGCCGAAATCGTCAACCCCTTTGCCGCAGCGCATGCCCGCGTGGAGGCTCTGGAGGCCCCCGATGTCATCAGCATGGAGGACGATCCCATCCGCGCCGTGATGACTAAGCGCAAGTCCTCGATCGTGCTTGCGTGCCGTGCCATTAAGAAAGGCAATGCGGACGCGTTTTTCTCGGCCGGCTCCACCGGCGCCATGACCGCTGCCGCCACGGCCTACGTCACGCCGTTTAGGTATTTGGCAGAGGGCAAGAAGCAGCCGGTCCGTCCGTGCCTAACCAACGCGTTGCCCAATCGCGCCGGTGGCCTGACGGTACTGTGCGATATGGGCGCCAATCCCGATGTCACGGTGGACGACATGGTGCGCTTCGCCCAGATGGGCGCTGCCTATGCTCGCGTTGTTTTGGGCATTGAGCATCCTCGCGTGGGCCTGCTTGCCAACGGCACCGAGGACGAGAAAGGCTCCAACTTTACCAAGGCGTGCTTCCCTGCCATGAAGGCCGCGGTTCCCGGCTTTGTGGGCAACTGCGAGGGTACCGACCTTACGTCGGGCAATTTTGACGTCGTGGTTGCCGACGGCATGTCGGGCAATATTGCGCTCAAGGCCACCGAGGGCGCTGCCAAGTTTTTGCTGGAGGAGCTCAAGGGTGCCTTTATGTCTTCGTTCGGCACCAAGATCGCCGCGCTGCTCATCAAAAAGCAGATGCGCGAGATTAAGGCCAAGCTTTCGGGCGACGCCAAGGGCGGCGCGATCCTGCTGGGCCTGCGCGGTGTCGTGTTGATCGGCCACGGTGCCACGTCGGTCGAGGCCGTCAAGAACGGTACGCTTGCCGCGGCCCAGGCCGTACGTGCCGGGCTTGTTCAGGACGTTGCCAATTCCATGGACGGTATCGTTTTGTAAGAGCCCCGTTACGTGGCTCAACCTGTACCGTGTGGGGTAGAATCGGAGCCGTATTGCAATGCGGCTCCGATTGCCGTGTTGTGTTGTGTTCCATGACATACGAGAGGAAGCGCTATGGACCGCTCCGATATCTTCGATAAGATCGCCGAAATCGCCGCTGACGTGCTGGGTGTCGATGTCGCCGACATTAGCGACGAGACCACTTTTGACGATCTCGATGCCGATTCGCTCGAGCGTCTGCAGCTGGTGACGGCCATCGAGGACGAGTTCGACCTCGAGATCGATGACGAGACCCTGCTGTCGCTCAACTCTGTCGCCGACGCCGTCGACGCGATCGAAAACGCCAAGGAGGCCTAAGTCTTGGCTTTGTCTGAACGACTCACGCGCGCCCAGGAGATTCTGGGCCATGAGTTCAATAACAAGGTGCTGCTGCGCGCAGCGCTCACGCATCCCTCGGCCGTCGAGGGCCAGCCGGTTTCTGCCAGCTATGAGCGCCTTGAGTTTTTGGGAGATTCCATTTTGGGCGCCGTGGTGGCCCGTTCGCTCTTTGAGTCCTATCCCGAGTTTGACGAGGGCAAGCTCACGCGCCTGAAGGTGTCCCTTGTCTCGGGCGCCACGCTGTCCGAGGTGTCACACGAGCTGGGTATCGACGACATCATCATCTTTGGTGCCTCCGAGACCGGCACCGGCGCGCGTGGCCTGCACTCGGCGCTCGAGAACGTCTACGAGTCGCTCGTGGGCGCGCTGTATCTGGATGCCGGCTGGGATGCTGCGGCGGAGTTTATCCATCGTACGCTCAAGCCGCACCTGGCTTCCGAGCGTGCCGAGCACCCCGCGAACCCCAAGTCGTTCTTGCAGGAGTGCGTGCAGGCAGACGGCCACGAGCCTCCCGCGTATAAGCTGGTCGGCTCCGAGGGCCCCGCGCATGCGCCCACCTTTACCGCTGTGGTGCTCATCGACGGTATTCGCCAGGGCCGCGGCACCGGTTCCTCCAAGAAGGAGGCCGAGGGGGCCGCTGCGCTCGAGGCGCTCGACCGCATGGGCTACACCACCAACGGCGTGATTCTTAACAAGAAGCCTGTTTAAGCGAGGAACCGTGTATCTCAAGTCCCTCACGCTCAAAGGGTTCAAGTCGTTTGCCGACCGTGCCCATATGTCATTTGAGCCGGGCCTGACCGTTATCGTCGGTCCCAATGGCTCGGGAAAATCGAACATCTCCGACTCGATTCTGTGGGTCCTGGGCGAGCAGAGCGCCAAGCAGCTGCGCGGCCAGGCCATGGAGGACGTCATCTTCTCGGGCTCGTCGGCGCGCAAGCCGGTGGGTGTCGCCGAGGTCACGCTGGTGCTCGATAACTCGGACCATATGTTGCCCGTTGACTTTGATGAGGTCGCCATCACCCGTCGTATGTATCGCTCGGGCGAAAGCGAGTACCTCATCAACTCGAGCCCGTGCCGCCTGATGGACATTCAGGACATCCTGCACGATTCGGGCCTGGGCAAGGATACGCATTCCATCATCAGCCAGGGCAAGCTCGATGCCATTTTGCAGAGCCGCCCCGAGGAGCGCCGCGCCCTGATCGAGGAGGCTGCCGGCATCTCCAAGCACAAGCGCCGCAAGGAGCGTGCGCTCAAAAAGATTAAATCGATGGACGAGCACCTGACCCGTGCCCGCGACATCAATAAGGAGATCGCCCGTCAGCTGCGGCCGCTGGAGCGTCAGGTCGATCGCGCGCGCAAGTATAAAGAGCTGTCCTCGCGCGCGAACGAGCTTACGCAGATGCTGGCCGTCGACGAGCTTCGTTCGCTGCAGTCGCAGTGGAACGACCTGGAGAGTCGCTCCAAGGAGGGCGCTGCCGAGCTTGAGCTTGCGCAGTACCGCCTGGGCGAAAAGGAGCGCGAGCTCGAGAAGCTCCAGGTCATGCTCGAGGAAAAGGGTCTGTTTGTGGGCGATCTGGGCGAGCAGCGCCGCCATATGCAAGACGTGGTCGGCCGCATTAACTCCGATATGCGCCTGCTCGAGGAAAAAGGCCACAACATGGTGTCGCGCCTGTCCGACATGCGCGGCCAGATCTCGAGCTCCGAGCATCAGCGGCGTCGCGTGGTCGAGGAGCTCGAGGATGCACGTGCCCAGCTTGAGGAAGTGACCGGTGCGCACATGCAGGCCCAGGACGACGTTGACGCCGCCGGACCTGCCGCCGCCGAGCTCCACGAGCGTCGCGTTGCGCTCGACAACCAGATTTCGCAGCTTACGCGCGAACAGCGCGATGTCCAGCGTGTGGCCGATAACGCCGCGCTCGAGCTTGCCAAGGTGAAGGACTCGCTGAGTAACGCCGAGGTCGAGGATAACATGTACGCCTCGCGCCTGGAGCAGATCGACGAGCAGCTCGAGGAGGTCACGGCCTCGCTCGAGAGCCGTCGCGACCGCGCTGAGGAGCTCGACGGCGCACTCGATCAGGCCCGCCAGGCTCAGGTCGATGCGCGCGAGGCCACCGAGGTCGCCCGTGCGGCGTTGAAGGACTTGCGTGATCGCGAGAGCGAGGCGCGCAACAAACTGTCCGAGGTTCGCTCTGAGCTCGCGAGCCAAAAGAAGCTCGATGCTCGCATGGCCGATAGCTCGCCGCTGGTGAGCCGTCTGATGGGCGCACTGGGCGATGATGTCTCGGGTCGTCTGGGAGATGTGCTCGAGGCTCCTCGTGAGCTTGAGGGCCTGGTCGAGCAGCTGCTTGCCGGCGATATCGACGCCCTGCTGTTTGATGACGCCGCCACGCTTGAGCGTGCCGGTCGTGCGGCACTGGACCAAAAGAAGGCCTCGGGCGAGGCACTGCTGATGGCGCGCGGCGTGAGCGGCTCTGCTGCTGCCGAGGGCGCTGCCGGTTCGCGTCTGGTCGATCGCCTGTCCGTGCGCGCCGGTTATGGTCCGGTTGTCGAGGCCCTGCTCGGCGGCTATTACGTGGTCGATGACTTGGCTGCTGCGCTGGCGGCACCAGTCGTTGACGGCGTGACCTATGTGACGCCCGATGGCGCCCGCGTGAGCTGTGGCGGCCTGGTGCGCGTGGGGCTCGATGCCGGCGAGGCTTCGGGTGCCCTTGAGCGCAAACGTCGCATTCGCGAGCTGGAGGGCCTGGAGCCCGATTTGGCTGCCGTGTTTGAGCACGTGTCGGATCAGGTCGTCGAGGCCAATGCGGCCGTCGAGGAGGCGCGTGCCGCCGAGGGCGATGCCGCCGGCGAGATCGCCCGTCTTGAGGGCGAGCGCCGCTCGCTGCTCTCTGAGATCGGCCGCTTGGAGCAAAGCGCCAACAATGCCGAGGTCGAGCGCGTGCGCATTTCCAAGCGCCGCGAACAGGCAGCCGAGGCCGTTCGCGCAGCGCGCCCGCGCGTTGACGAGCTCACCCGTTCGCGCGACGAGGCCCGTGCGCAGGCAAGCGACCTGGGTCTCCAGATTGCCGAAGCCAACGACGAGCTCGATCGCGTGCGCCGTGACGATTCAGAGGCAGCCGGCAAGCTCGCCGATGCCAAGGTTCGCCTGGCCCAGACGAGCGAGCGTCTGCGTTCGCTGAAGGGCCGTGTGCCCGACCTGGAGCATCGCCTGGAGGGCATCGACCGCCGTATCCGTGGAACACGCCAGGCTTCGCGCTCGCTCGAGTTGCTGCGTCTGCGCGTCGACCCCATGCACGAGCGCTATTCGGCCCTGCTGGAGCGCGCGTCGGATTGGGCCGCGCGTCTGCGTGACCAGGCTTCGCTCGAGGAGGCGGACTCGGCCTCGCTCAAGAAGACCATCGAGGATGCCAAGGCCGAGGTCTCTCGCGCCAAGGAGCGGGTCGATGCCGCCACCGCGACGCAAAACGATTTCAAGGTCGCACGCGGCAAGCTCGAGGTGCAGGTGGAGGCGGCCATCAAGGCCATCACCGCCGATGGCACCACGGTGCTCGAGGAAGCGCTCATGCTTCCTGCGCCTACCGACCGCGACGCCGCCGAGCGCGAGCTCAACCAGCTCGTGCGCCAGATCAACAACCTGGGCCCTGTGAACCAGGTTGCCATGGAGGAGTACGAGCAGCTTAAGCGTCGCGCCGATTACATCGAGGAGCAACTGGCCGATTTGGAGAGCGCGCGTAAGGCGCTCACCAAGATTACCGTTGCCATCGACCGTAAGATGCGCAAAGCCTTCCTGGTGACCTTTGAGAAGGTCGATGCGAACTTCCGCGAGATCTTCGCCATGCTGTTCCCGGGCGGCCAGGCACATCTGGAGATGACCGACCCCGAGCATCCGGCCGAGACGGGCATCGAGGTCGTGGCGCAGCCGCGCGGCAAGCGCATCACCAAGATGATGCTCATGTCGGGCGGCGAGAAGAGCCTGACGGCGCTCGCTCTGCTCTTTGCCGTGTATCGCACGCGCACGGTGCCGTTCTATGTGCTGGATGAGGTCGAGGCGGCGCTCGACGACGCCAACCTGTCCAAGCTCATCGGCGCCCTCGATGTGCTGCGTTCCGATACGCAGCTCTTGGTTATCTCGCATCAGCGCCGTACTATGGAGGACGCTGACGTCCTCTACGGCGTCTCGATGCAAGCCGACGGCGTCAGTCGCGTCGTCTCGCAAAAACTCGATCGCGAAACCGGAAAGGTCGTGAATGCATAATGGGATTCTTTGATGCTCTCTCGCGCGGACTTGAGCGCAGCCGCGAGGCCCTCAACGAGGTCTTTTACTTTGGCGGTGAGGTCGACGAGGATTTTTGGGAGGACCTAGAGGACACTCTCGTCATGGGTGACATGGGTGCCGAGGTCGCGATCAAGGTGTCCGATGACCTGCGCGATACCGCGGCCAAGAAGAACCTCAAGACCGCCCCGCAACTCCGTCGTGCCCTGGCCGAGCAGCTCGAGCAGCATTTTGTGCCCGCTGAGCGCGATCCGTTCGCCGACACGCCGAGCTGCGTGCTGTTTGTGGGCATTAACGGTGCCGGCAAGACCACGACGGTCGGTAAGATCGCGAGCGCCATGGCCGCCCGCGGCAAGAACGTCGTGATCGGCTCGGCCGATACCTTCCGCGCTGCCGCTATCGAGCAGCTCGATGTGTGGGGCCAGCGCGCCGGCGTCCCCGTCATCAAGCGCGACCGCGGCTCCGATCCGGCAAGCGTTTGCTACGACGTGCTCGACGAGGCCGATAAGCGCGGCAGCGACCTGGTGCTTATCGATACCGCCGGTCGTCTGCACACGAGCCCCGAGCTCATGCGTGAGCTTGCCAAGGTGGTCAACGTGACGCGTAAGCGCGCCGCCAATATGGCCGCCGGCCCCATGCCCGTCTCGGTCGTCCTCGTAATCGATGCCGCGACAGGCCAAAACGGTCTGAACCAGGCGCTCGAGTTTAACGAGGCGCTTGGCCTGGACGGTATTATCATGACAAAGCTCGACGGCACGGCAAAGGGCGGTATCGCCATGGCCGTGGCCGAGAAGCTCAAGCTCCCAATCCTGCGCATCGGCGTGGGCGAGCAGGTCGATGACCTGCAGGAGTTCAATGCCAAAGATTTCTGCCGCGCCCTGGTGGGCGAGTCCAATTAAGGAGTGACTAGTGTTTGATTCTCTGAGCGATCGCCTCAACGACACATTTGACCGCCTGCGCGGCAAGGGTAAGCTGACCGAGGCCGATATCACCTCGGCCATGCGCGACATTCGCATGGCGCTGCTCGAAGCCGACGTCAACTTCAAGGTTGTCAAGGAGTTCGTCGCCAAGACCAAGGAGCGCTGCATGACCGCCGAGGTCATGGAGTCGCTGTCGCCGGCGCAAAACGTCGTCAAGATCGTGCTCGACGAGCTTACCGAGATGCTCGGCTCCACCGAGAGCAAGCTCGTCTTTAGCAACCGCATTCCCAATGTCATCATGCTCGTGGGCCTGCAGGGCTCCGGTAAGACCACGGCGGCCGTAAAGCTGGCCTACCTGCTCAAGAAGCAGGGCCGCTCTCCGCTGCTCGCCGCGTGCGACGTCTACCGTCCCGCCGCTGCCGACCAGCTGGCCACACTCGGTGGAGAGATCGGCGTGCCGGTCTTCCGCGGCGACGGCAAGCATCCGGTCGACATCGCCAAAGGCGCCATCCAGGAGGCCGTCGACCACCTGCGCGACGTCGTCATCGTCGATACCGCCGGTCGTCTGCAGATCGATGAGCAGATGATGCAGGAGGCCGTGGACATCAAGAAGGCCGTCAAGCCCGATCAGGTGCTGATGGTCGTCGATGCCATGACCGGCCAGGATATCGTCAACGTCGTCTCGACCTTCGCCGAGCGCACCGACTTTGACGGCGTGATCATCTCCAAGCTCGACGGCGACGCCCGTGGCGGCGGCGCGCTTTCCGTGCGCCAGGTGACCGGCAAGCCCATCAAGTTCGTGAGCATGGGCGAGAAGCCCGATTCGCTTGAGCCGTTCTACCCCGACCGCATGGCCAAGCGCATCTTGGGCATGGGCGATGTTGTCGGCATCATCGAGAAGGCCCAGGAGGCGGCTGACGCCGAGCAGCTCGAGGCTGCCGAGCGCATGCTGCGCGAGGGCTTTACCATGAACGACATGCTCGACCAGATGAAAGCCGTCAAGAAGATGGGCGGCATGAAGGGCATTCTGGGCATGCTCCCCGGTGGCCAGCGCGCGCTCAACCAGATGGGTGGCAATCTGGACGAGGGCATCTTCGACAAGAATGAGGCCATCATCATGTCGATGACCAAGGAGGAGCGCCTGCGTCCCTCCATCATCAACGGCCAGCGCCGCGCGCGTATCGCCAAGGGCGCCGGCGTGACTCCCACCGAGGTCAACAGCCTAATGAAGCAGTGGGGCGAGATGAACAAGATGATGGGCCGCATGCGCACGATGGCCAATCAGGCGCAGGCCGGCGGCAAGAAGGGCAAAAAGGGTAAGAAGGGCAAAAAGATGCGCATGCCCAATATTCCCGGTCTGGATGCCATGGGTCTGGGCGGCATGGGCGGCCTGGGAACGGGCGGCCCCAAGTCCGATATGGATCTGCTGCGCCAGATGGAAGCGCAGATGCGCAATAAGAAATAGGGCTGTAATTCCAGCTTGATATGGCAAAGGCCACTCGGAAGCTACCGGGTGGCCTTTGTTGTTGGCTTTGATTGCTGGGTTGCGTTCAGCGTCGCACCCCGAGCTCGCGGTGCCGTGCCGTTAGTGGCAGCCGCAGCCCTCGTGGCCCTCGTGCTCGTGATGGCCGTGGCAGCCGCAGGACTCGCCTTGCTCGTGGGTGTGCTCGTGGTCATGGCCGTGGCAATCGCAGGTGGCCTCGCCGGTCTGCGCGAGCGTGCCGGCAATGAGGGCATCGACGCAGGCGTCGCAGCTGCCCTGGGCGCCCGCATAGACCATGATGCCAGCCTGGGTGAGCGCGTTGATGGCCCCGCCTCCGATACCGCCGCAGATGAGCGTGTCTACGCCACCGTTGGCAAGCAGACCCGCCAGGGCGCCGTGACCGGTGCCGCCGGTGCCTACGACCTGCTCGTTGAGCACCTTGCCACCCTGGATGTCGTAGATCTTGAATTGCTCGCTGCGGCCAAAGTGCATAAAGATGTTGCCGTTGTCGTACGTCGTTGCCACCCTCATGGTGCCGACCTCCTTTGCTGGCCATGCGGCCGTCGTCGTGGTGATGGGGGAGTATGCGATATTGCCGCCATCGATACACAGTGCGCGTCCGTTGACCAGCGCGTTTGCCACCTTGCGATGTGCGCGGCTGCAGATGGCCGCCACAGTGGCGCGGGCAATGCCCATGTGCTGGGCGACGGCCTCCTGATTGAGGCCGTCCAGGTCACATAGCCGCAGGACTTCGAGCTCGTCGACCGTCATCTCGATGGCGTCTCCGCTGGCAAGGCCGTCGGGGGTAAAGCCGCGATATTCGGGGATGATCCCAACACGGCGTAATTTTTCGCGTCTTCCTGCCATACACTCTCCAAATCTGACATATGTCAGCAATAAGATAGCGCGCGAGCGGAACCGTGCAAGGCATTTTTGGCATATGTCAGAAAATGAGGGCTTATGTTTGGGCTGTGGGGCCGCGTGCGCCTGGGCTACAATGAATCTCGCTTATAGGCGACTGACAGGAGGGTCAATGAGCAAAGCTGATCAACAGTTTGTAGCCATGTGCCGCGATATTTTGGACCATGGCACCACCACCGAGGGCCAAAAGGTCCGTCCGGTGTGGGAGGACGGCACCCCTGCCTATACCATTAAAAACTTTGGCGTTACGGCACGCTATGACCTGCGCGAGGAGTTCCCCGCGCTCACGCTGCGCCGCACGGCGCTTAAGTCTGCCATGGACGAGATCCTGTGGATCTATCAAAAGAAGTCCAATAATGTCCATGACCTCAACAGCCATATTTGGGACGAGTGGGCCGATGAGACCGGCTCCATCGGTAAGGCCTACGGGTACCAGATTGGGCAGAAGAGCCATTATGCCGAGGGTGACTTCGACCAGATGGATCGCGTGCTGTACGACCTTAAGCATACGCCGTACAGCCGCCGCATCATGACTAACACGTACGTGTTTAGCGACCTGTCCGAGATGCACCTGTATCCATGCGCTTACGGCGTGACCTATAACGTCACGCAGCGCCCGCAGGACGATAAACCCACACTCAACATGATTCTCAACCAGCGCAGCCAGGACATTTTGGCCGCGAACAACTGGAACGTGTGCCAGTACGCCATCTTGCTGATGATGGTCGCGCAGTCGGTCGATATGATTCCCGGTGAGCTGCTGCATGTGATTGCCGATGCCCACATTTACGACCGTCATGTCGATATCGTCCGCGAGCTTATCGAGCGTCCCCAGTTTGCTGCGCCCAAGGTAACGCTTAATCCCGACGTGCACGATTTCTACGCGTTTACGACTGACGACCTGATCGTCGAGGGCTACGAGCACGGCCCGCAGGTCAAGAACATTCCCATTGCAGTGTAGGTGGCGCTCATGACGTGTAAGCTATCTGCTATCGTCGCCGTTTGTGACGACTGGGGCATTGGGTGCGAGGGCGACATGGTGGTGTCCAATCGCGCCGACATGCGCCATTTTGTGGCGTGCACCAAAGGTTGCCCGGTTATTATGGGGCGCAAGACCCTGCTGAGTTTTCCCGGCGGGCGTCCGCTCAAGAACCGTCGCAATATCGTGCTCACCCGCGACGAGAGCTTTGCTCCCGAGGGCGTCGACGTGGTGCATAGTATCGACGAGGCGCTCGCCGCGGTTGCCGATGAGCCCGTTGCCTGGGTGATCGGTGGTGGCGATGTCTATCGGCAGTTTTTGCCGTACTGCGTGGAGGCCGAGGTCACGCATAACCACTGCGTCCATCCCGTGGACACGTATTTTCCCAATTTGGACGCCGATCCTGCATGGGAAGTTTCGCAGGCTGGCGGGGTTGCCACGATTGCCGCGGGCGAGGGTGACGAGGGTCTCGATTATGAGTTCGTGACATATCGTCGCGTTGAGGCGTGAATCGCCTAGCGTGAACGGTATTATCGGGTTGATTGAATGCATGGGGCGGCGCTTCGCGTCGCCTCGTTTGGTATAGATGTGCTGTTAAGAAGGGTGCGGGTTGGCTGCTATGACTGATGCCGTTGAGGTTCTGCGAATCGATTCGCTTACGGATGAGCGGCTCGACGCCTACGTGCGACTGACCGAGCGCGAGCTTCGCTGCGTGCTGGAGCCCCAAAAGGGTATCTTTATCGCTGAGAGTGCCAAGGTTATCGAGCGCGCGGTGCGTGCCGGATACCAGCCGTTGAGCTTTCTTTTGGGCGAACGCTGGCTCGATCAGATGATGCCGCTGTTTGAGCGCCTGGTTGTGCGCGAGGGCGCAGGTCCGGTTCCTGTGTTCGTTGCCTCCATGGAGCTCATGGAGCAATTGACGGGCTTTAACGTGACGCGCGGTGCGCTCGCGGCGTTTCGTCGCCCGCGGCAGATTCCGGTTGATGAGTTCTTGGGTGGCGTCGTCGAGGCGGCGGGCGAGCGCCCGGTGCGCGTGTGCGTGCTCGAGGGTATTGTCGACCATACCAATGTGGGCGCGATTTTCCGTTCGGCGGCCGCATTGAACGTTGACGGTATTTTGGTCAGCCCTACGTGCTGCGACCCGCTGTACCGTCGCTCGGCCCGCGTGAGCATGGGCACGGTGTTTCAGGTGCCGTGGACGCGCATTGGCAGCGAGGCTCGCGTGTGGCCGCACGATGGCCTGGCGGCACTGCACGAAGCCGGTTTTTCTTGTGCTGCCATGGCATTGACGGACGATTCCGTATCGCTGGACGATCCCGTGCTGCAGGAGATTGACCGCCTGGCAATCTTTATGGGTACCGAGGGTGCCGGCCTGGGTGCCAAGACTATCGCGGGCTGCGACCGGGCCGTGCGCATTCCGATGGCGCACGGGGTCGATTCGCTTAACGTGGCAGCGGCGAGTGCCGTCGCCTTTTGGCAGCTGTGCCCGCACGTGAGCAACGAGTATCACTACCAGCCGGGGCTGTATCACTAGGCAGATAGTTTGCACCGGGCTCTGACTCGGGGTGTTTCGGTCGACGTCGGTCGGTGCTAAGCTGCTATTAGCTTAGGTCTTTAATTACTGTTTTGTCGGTTGACGTACGCTTTTGGGGAGGGCGTGTGGCTAAGAAATCTACGGCTATCGATGTAACGCAGGGTGTTATTTGGCAGCAGCTGCTTTCGCTGTGCGTTCCCATCTTTTTTAGTTCGTTTTTTCAGCAGGCCTACACGCTTATCGGTACCTATATCGTCGGCCAGTTTGGCGGCAAGCTCGCGCTAGGTGGCATTCAAGCTACGATGGTGCTCACCGAGCTCTGCATTGGCTTTTGCGTTGGCGTCGGCGCCGGCTGCGCGGTCATTACCGGTCAGTATTTTGGTCAGCACGATGATGAGCGACTGAGCCGTTCGGTCCATACGGCCATGACGCTCGCGCTGGTGGGCGGTATCGTTTTCTCGATTCTTGGCATAGTGTTCGTTGAGCCCATGCTGGTACTTATGAACACGCCGCATGAACTATTGGCCGAGGGCGTGGCATATGCTCGTTGCTATTTTGCCGCCATGGTTGCGGCGCTGCTGCTCAATATGGGAACGGCACTGCTGCGCGCCGTGGGCGACACGCGCGGGCCTGCTGTGATCATCGCTTCCGGCTGCCTTGTTAATGCGGTGCTGGATGTCATCTTTGTTGCCGTGCTTCATATGGAGGCGCTGGGCTGCGGCATCGCGGTGGCGCTGACCATTTGCTCCAACGCCACGATGATCGTGATTCGCATGATGCACGCACCGGGTGCGTGGCGGCTTTCACTGTCCAAACTCGGCATTGATCCTGGCATTTGCAAGAGCATGATCTCGTGTGGTCTGCCGCTTGGCTTTCAGTCTGCTGCGTATTCGATTTCCAACGTTTTGATTCAGGTGTCGGTCAATTCGTTTGGTGCCGATGTCACCACGGCGTGGGGTCTTTCGGGCCGCTTGGATGGCATCGTCTGGATGGTTACCGAGGCGCTTGGCGTGTCGATCACCACGTTCTCGGCACAGAACTTTGGCGCGCGCAACTACGAGCGCATGCGCAAGGGCTACCATACGTCGCTCGTGCTGTCGTTTATGCTCATTGGCGGCCTGTCTGCCGTGCTGCTGGTATTCTCGGGTCCGTTGTCGCGTCTGTTTGTCGACGATGCTTCGATTTCGGCGTATACCACGACGATTCTTCATTTCATTGCGCCGTTCTACGCGATTTTCTCGATTATCGAGAACGCGTCGGGCTCCATTCGTGGTGCCGGCGTGAGCTTGCAGCCCATGCTGCTCACGATTTTTGGCACCGTCGTGCTCAGGGTGATCTGGGTGTTTGCGATTATGCCGTTCGATCCGTCGCTTGAGCACCTGCTGCTGGTCTACCCTGTAACCTGGCTCATCACCGCCACGATGTTCACCATCTACCACCATAGCGGCAACTGGCTCGGCCGCGCCACCGCCTAATGATCCGTATGAGACGGAGGAAAAAGGATCATTTCTCTCCGTCTTGATGTCGATGATCCGTTTTCCTCCGTCCCTTTTGGATCATTTAGTATTCGATGCCTTGACGGGCTAGGAGGCCTTCGTCGAAGTAGTGTTTGACGGGGCGCATTTCGGTGACTAGGTCGGCGAGGTCCGCGAGAGGCAGCAGCCCGCGGCCGGTGAGCACGAGCTCCGTGGTGGCAGGCTTCAGCGCGATCAGCCCCTCCACATCCTCGCGCGTCACGAATCCGCGGCGCATCGCTTCGCCGAGTTCGTCCAAAATCAGAACGTCGACCTGTGATATCTGCTCGCGTGCGAGCTCCATGATCTGCTCGGCGCAGGCCTCGGGTGTGTCGCGATCGGCCTGTACAATGCGCAGTCCCAGGCGCGGCGCGGCGTCGTGCTCGGCGCAGTGCAGCTTCTTGGCAAACTGCAGCATGAGTACGTCGAGCCCATAACCTTTGGCGCGCATCGCCAATCCCAGCGCAGCCGTGGTTTTGCCCTTGCCGTCGCCCGTATAGATCTGAACCTTGCCGACTTCAAGTGATGCCATCTCTGTCCTTTCGTGCCCGTCGTCGGTTTATCGCCGTCCGGGTTGGGTATTCTAGTTAGCATTATCAACCCCAGTAGATGGAGTTCAAGCAGATGGAGATGGATGACAACAAACGTAGACGGAATATGATCCTCTACGTGCTCATCGCCTTCGTCGTCTACCTCGTGCTCTCGACCGTTCTGTTCCCCAACATCGGTCACACGCAGCAGATTACGAAGACCGATTACTCGACGTTTGTCAAAGCGCTCGATAAGAAGAGCGTTGACAAGGTTGAGTACAACACGGACGATTACACGATTTATTACACCAAGAAGGGCGAGGACGAGAACATCGCCTACAAGACGACCGGTGTGCCGAATGATGCGGGCTTTACCGATCGCGTGCTTGAATCTGGCGCCTCGCTTGAGTCGGTCGTTCCCGATAAGAACTCGGGTCTGATGACCTACTACCTGCTCACCCTCATTCTTCCCATGGCGATTTTCTTCCTCATCGGCTGGTGGCTCAACCGCCGTATGAAGAAGGCCATGGGCGATGACGGTCCGTCGATGAACTTTGGCGGTGGTGGCTTTGGCGGCGGCGGACTGGGTAAGTCCGGCGCTCGCGTTATCGCCTCCAAAGATGTGGGCGTGACCTTTAAGGATGTTGCAGGCCAGGAAGAGGCCAAGGAATCCCTTAAGGAGGTCGTCGACTTTCTGGAGAAGCCGCAGCGCTACGAGGAAATTGGCGCCAAGCTGCCGCGCGGTGCCCTCCTTGTCGGCCCTCCGGGTACCGGTAAAACCCTGCTCGCCAAGGCCGTTGCCGGTGAGGCGGGCGTTCCGTTCTTTAGCATTTCGGGTTCTGAGTTCGTCGAGATGTTTGTCGGCCGCGGCGCCGCCAAGGTTCGCGACCTGTTTAAGCAGGCCAAGGAAAAGGCCCCGTGCATTGTGTTTATCGACGAGATCGATACCATCGGCAAAAAGCGTGACGGCGGCGGCTTTAGCGGCAACGACGAGCGCGAGCAAACGCTCAACCAGTTGCTGACCGAGATGGACGGCTTCGATAACCACAAGGGCATCGTCGTCCTCGCCGCTACCAACCGCCCCGACAGCCTTGACCCGGCCTTGCTGCGCCCCGGTCGTTTTGACCGCCGCATCCCCGTCGAGCTGCCCGACCTGACCGGCCGTAAGAACATCCTCGAGCTGCATGCGAAGAGCGTGAAGACGCAGCCGCCGATCGACCTGTCCGCGATTGCCCGCGCCACGCCCGGCGCCTCGGGCGCCGACCTGGCCAACATCATCAACGAGGGCGCCCTACGTGCCGTCCGCGAGGGGCGCAAGCGTGCCACGCAGGACGATTTTGAGGAGTCGGTGGAGGTCGTTATCGCCGGACAGCAGCGTAAGTCCACGGTGCTGTCCGACCACGAGAAGCAGGTCGTTTCCTACCACGAGATCGGCCATGCTATCGTTGCCGCCCGCCAGAAGGGGTCTGCGCCGGTCACCAAGATTACCATCGTGCCGCGCACGAGCGGCGCTCTGGGCTATACCATGCAGGTTGAGGAGGATGAGCGCTTCCTGACCACACGCCAGGAGGTCCTGGACAAGCTC
The DNA here is from genome assembly GCA_958423535.1 of uncultured Collinsella sp. Taxonomy (GTDB): domain Bacteria; phylum Actinomycetota; class Coriobacteriia; order Coriobacteriales; family Coriobacteriaceae; genus Collinsella. Next base: position 1,220 of record CATZRJ010000017.1, on the reverse strand, counting down.
GCCGTCTACTGCGGCGGACGTGCCGCCGAGGAGCTCATCTTTGGTGAGATGACGACCGGCGCCGCCAACGATATCGAGCAGGCCACCAAGCTCGCCCGCAACATGGTGACGCGCTTTGGTATGTCCGATGAGTTTGGCATGATGGCGCTCGGTACCGTGCAGAATGCGTATCTCAACCAGGACACGTCGCTCACCTGCGCCCCCGGTACGGCCGAGCGCGTGGACGCAATTGTCGCCAAGCTGATCGAGGACGCGCACGACCGCGCTCTGCAGATCCTGAAGGAGAACAAGTTCAAGCTCCACGAGCTGGCTCGTTATCTGTACAAGAAGGAGACGATCACGGGCGAGGAGTTTATGAATCTCCTCACGCGCGAGAATCCGCTGATGCCGAAGCAGCAGTAATACTGGTTGCGCAGTCTCAATCGCCCCATTTGAGTGTCCATCTCAAATGGGGCGTTTTGCGTAGGGAGAGTTGTATATGAAGATCGTGGTAAGTGCCGGCTTGATGGGCGAGAGCTGCAAGTATAACGGGCTCGACAACTATCATCGAGAGTTGGTCGAGGCCTGCGAGCGCACGGGGACCGAGGTCCTCTTGGTGTGTCCTGAGGTCTTTGGGGGTCTTCCCACGCCGCGCAAGCCGTCCGAGATTGTGAACGGCGAGGTTCGTACCTGCGAGGGCATCTCGGTTGATCGCGAATTTCGCCTGGGTGCCCAACGTGCGCTCGATATGTGCGAGCAGGCGGGCGGACCGGAAGAGATAGTCGCGTGCATCCTTCAGGACCGCAGCCCCTCGTGCGGTGCGGGTCACATCTACGACGGCACCTTTAGCGGTACGCTCACCGCGGGCAACGGTGTTTTCGTCGACCTGCTCCTGCGCCACGGGTACCGTGTGATTCCGGCTAGCGAGTTCGATCCCAGCATGCTGGAACATTGTCCACAGCACTCGAATCCAACACTTCCTCACGGGTGACCGTTTTGGCATCATCCGTGAAGTTGATATTGAGTACGACCCGGTCATCAAAGACGTAGACCGAGTTGACAGGTGCCGTACCCAGGCAGTCCCTCCCCGCGGTCCTCGCGCAGGAACGCGTACAAGGCCCTCCCGTCTCTTGCGCCCCTCCTGCCCCAAACCCTGCTAGGAACGAGTGCAGCAAACTGGAATTTTAAATTAGTCTTTGCAAATAACCTTTGAACCTTCACCATCAATTACAATTCCCTGA
>CATZRJ010000016.1 GCA_958423535.1 uncultured Collinsella sp. | reverse complement strand
TGGTGCCGTCACCCACGGTGTCGTTGGTCTTGGTGGCGACCTCCTTCACCAGCTGAGCGCCCATGTTCTCGATGTTGTCCTCGAGCTCGATCTCCTTAGCGACAGAAACGCCGTCGTTGGTGATGGTCGGGGCACCGAACGTGCGCTGCAGCGCAACGTAACGACCCTTGGGGCCCATGGTGACGGTAACGGCGTCGGCCAGAGTGTTGACGCCCTTGGCAAGCTTAGCGCGGGCATCGGTGTTGAACGTAATGTTCTTTGCCATAGTAGGTAATCCTCCAAAAGAAATGTGACTCGCGTCGCCGCTTCCGAGTCCTATGCGGCGGGCGTGTTCAAAGACGAATCAGAGATTCTGACGAGACTAGGCCTCGACGACAGCGTAGATGTCGTCGGCGCGCATGAGCAGATACTTCTCGCCGTCGACCTTGACCTCGTTGCCACCGAACTTACCGTAGATGACAACGTCGCCAACCTTGACATCCATGGGGATGCGCTCACCCTTGTCGTTGACCTTGCCGGCGCCCACGGCAACGATGGTGCCGCGCTGCGGCTTCTCCTGAGCGTTGCTGGCGATGTACAGACCAGAGGCGGTCTTCTGCTCGGCCTCGTCGGGCTTGACCAGGACGCGATCTGCAAGCGGCTTCAAAGACGACATACTTGTTTCCTCCTTTGTGGGCCGCGCGGTCATGCCGCGCGGGTTAACCCTTTTTGTTTGCGTACGCGTTGAATGGTACCCACGAATGGCGGGTTATACAACACGGAGTCAAAAAATCTTATTTTTTGGCACTTAGATTTTCTGAATGCCGGGGGATAACTTGTGCGCAGCTCCCGTGTGGCGCCGGAGGGGCGGGATATAAGGTTTCCTGCTCGGGCAGTCCTGCTCGCACGAAGGCCACATTAAGTGGCCTTCGGCTCGTGCGGAACTCGCGATAAACCTTATATCCCGCCCCTCCGGCGCCACACGGGAGCTGAGTCAACGTTATCGGACCCGGCATTCAGAAAAAGTCAGTGCAGCAAAATGGCGATGCAGATGGTGCGAACAAGAAAGGGGCACGTTGTTGAAACGTGCCCCTTATGGGTGGGGTATGGGGCTAGCGCTCGTAAATCAAGTTACCTGCAAGGTAGGTGGCCTGAACCTTGGTGGCTTGCAGCTCTTGGGGGTCGATGGTGAGCGGGTTTTGATCCAGGACTACCAGATCGGCGTATTTGCCGGGCTCCAGGCTGCCGAGGTTTTGCTCGTCGCCCGCTGCGTACGCGCTGCCAAGCGTGTAGTTGCGCAGGGCCGTTGCCGCGTCGATACGCTCACTCGGCAACCAGCCACCCTCGGGCCAGTGGCTGCGGGGGTCTTGGCGCGTGATAGCCGTGTAGAGCACGTTCATGCTGGTAACGGCTGTGATGGGGCTATCGGTGCCGAAGGCTTGGCGTATGCCGCGCTGCTTATAGGTCGCAAACGGCCACATGATGCGGCTGCGCTCCAAGCCCAGGTCGCGCTCCGGACCACCCGGGTCGAGCGTGATATGACAGGGCTGGCTCGAGGCAATGACGTTGAGTTTGCGCAGACGATCGATGTCCTCGGGCAGCAGATTCTCCAAATGCTCAAGCGTATTATGGCCGTGCTGGGGCAAGCCGTAGAGCTCTGCCGCCTCCTCGAAGATATCGAGTGCGGCATGAATGGCGCCGTCGCCGATAACGTGGATGCGCACGGTGTGACCGCGCTCCGCGGCAGCGAGGACCAGCTTGCGCATACGCTCGGCAGGAACCGTCAGACGACCCTGATCGCCCGGAAAGCGCGGGTTGGTATAGGGCTCAGTGAGGTATGCGGTATGCTCGCTCGACACGCCGTCGAAGAACTGCTTAAAGCCCGGCGCCGAGAGCAACGCATTGTTTGCGTAGCGGGTCTGAAGTTCTTCCAAGCGCGATTGGTCATCCAACAGCGTGGGGAACAGATGGGCACGAATGCCCAGCCTACCGGCTGCCTGCAGCTTGTCGTAGACATCGTCGCGGATAAAATCGCAGCCCGGTATGGGCATGAGCGACATATCGCAGATCGAGGTGATGCCCTGCTCGGCCATGCGCCTCATTTGATCGGCGTAAGCGCTTGCGATGCGATCTTCGCCCAGCCACTCAAGGCAGCGCGGCAACAGCCGCATGGCAGCCGCTTCGTGAGCAATTCCCGTGAGCTCGCCGTTTGCGTCCTTGTCGTAGCTGCCGCCCGCTGGCGGCTCGCTGTCGCGCGTGACGCCGAGTGTCTCGAGTGCGCGACTGTTCAGCCACAGCGTATGCCCGTCGCCCGAATACATAACGCAGGGACGATCGGGGAATGCCGCATCGAGCGACGCCTTGGTAGGATGCTCGGGCGGGTCCCAACGGTAGTCGCGCCAGCCCTGCGTCACAACCCAAGCGTCGTCGGGCAGGTCCTGGGAAAACTCGAGCGCGTGTTGCACCAACGCCGCCTCGGACGTGCCCATATCCATGAGCATGTACGGCGAGGAGCCGACCGAGGTATGGAAGAAGTGCAGATGAGCGTCATGGAAACCGGGGCAGACAAACTGCTCGCCGTAGTCGATAACCGACGTGGCGGCGGGAGCGGCGGCGATCACGTCATCGGGCTTGCCGACTGCGACGATACGGTCGCCTGCGATGGCAATCGCCAGCTCGCGGGCGGTATCGATGCCGTCTTGCGCGGTAAAGACGTTCTTGGAGCGGATAATCCGATCGATATGTTGCATGGGCATCCCCATCTCTGGCAGGAAATTCAACACCCCCGAGTGTACTCCCCCGTCTCGGTTACAAAATGCCAAGCGGCAAACGGCAGCTTTGCCAGCCCTAGCGGCAGGTGGCATACTGGAGAGAGCTTGTACGATTTTGCGATCAACCCAGCAAGGAGCAAATCGATCATGACGAAGACCAAGGCACAGCAGATTATGGCGGCGACCGAGGCTCGCGCGGCAGACGACGTCACCGCGGCCATCCGAGATATCGCCGCCGAGTTTGAGCCCTATATCATCAAGCAGCGTCGGCACTTCCATAAGCATCCGGAGCTGAGCCTTGCCGAGGAGCGCACAACCTCCGACATCGCCAACCAGCTCGACGCCATGAATATCCCCTACGAGCGTCCGCTCAAGACAGGCTTGGTGGCAACGCTTCGCGGTACCGCGCCCGATGCCTACCGCGAGGACGGCACGCCGCGCCGCCGTATCCTGCTGCGCGCCGATATCGACGCCCTGCCCGTCACCGAGCAGACCGGCGAGGAGTTCGCCAGCGTCAACGAGGGTTGCATGCACGCCTGCGGCCACGACTGCCACATCGCCATGATGCTCGGCACGCTGCAAATCCTGCGCCATATGACCGACGACATCCACGGCGAGGTCCGCATCGTCTTCCAGCCCAGCGAGGAAAACGGCCAGGGCGCGAAACTCATGATCGGCACGGGCGTGCTCGACGGCGTCGATGGTGCCTACGCCGCGCACATCTGGAGCGAGGTCGACGCCGGCACCGTAAGCTGCGAGCCCGGCCCGCGCATGGCCAATACCGACTGGTTCCGCATCGACGTCCGCGGCACCTCATGCCACGGCGCCATGCCCCAGCGCGGCCACGACGCCGTTATGGTTGCCGCCGAGATCGTCAACGCCCTGCAGACCATCGTTTCGCGCGAGATCAGCCCCTACGAGCCGGCTGTCATCACCGTCGGCGAGCTGCACGGCGGCACCGCGCGCAACGTTATCGCCGGCACGGCCTACCTCGCCGGCACGGTGCGCACCTATGGCGACAAGACGCACGAGGAAATGCCCGAGCTTATGCGCCGCATCGTGGAGCACACCGCGGCAGCCCTGGGCGCAGAGGCCGAACTTACCGACTACACCATCGCCAACTATAAGGTCGAAAACGACGTCGCCTCGAGCGAGCGTTGTCGTCAGGCCGTGGTCAAGTGCTTGGGCCCCGCGGGCGAAGGCCATTATCGCGGCACGCTTTCGGGCGAGGACTTCTCGGAGTACCTGCGCCGCGTGCCGGGCGTGCTCGCCTTTGTTGGCACGCGCAACCCCCAGATTGGCGCCACGTACGCCCAACATTCTTGCTTCTACAAGATTGACGAGTCGGTACTGGCCAAGGGTTCCATGGTAGCAGCCCAGTATGCCATCGACTTTTTGGCCGAGCCCACTCAAGAGGAGCTCGACGGCCCCACGATCGCCGCGGTTGCCGAGACCAACCCCGACTTGGCCGCCAAGCTGCGCTCTGCCAAGGCCACGGCCGCTGAGGCGCGCGACGCCATGCACGATGCTCGCACCGCCCGCCATGCTGCAATCAAGGGCATCCACGATGCGCGGGCTGCCGCTCGCCACGAGGAAAAGCGCGACGAGTAGCCGTCACGCCCATCCATAACAGCCTGGCTAAAGCAAAGCGGGGGCGGACGTTATCTCAACGTTCGCCCCCGCTTATGTGTCGACCGTTTTTCTAGCGCGTCCTCCGTCACGCCAGGTAAGAGCGAAGGATGGTGAGCCAGCGTGGGGGTTCGAGGTGGATGATATCGTCGGGAACTCCGGCGGGCGCATAGCCGCCAAAGAGCAGACCGGCATCTGCCGGATTGATGAGGCGCACGATCCATACGACGACGACCAGCACGCACAACACGGTGACCGCAATGTCGATACCACGCTTTAGCTTGCTCGATGCCACCTCCTCGCGCACGAACGCGAGCACAAACGCAATCGGCACCACCCAAAACAGCGGATGGTAGGCAAAGGCAGCCGCATAATCGAGGCGCAGCGCCGCCAGCCACGCCCTCGTCATGCCGCATCCCGGACAAGGAATGCCCGTCATCAATCGAAAAATGCAGCCAATGTCGAGCAGGTAGAGCGCGAGCCAGGCGACAAAGAGCGCGCCGGTGCAAAAAAGGGCGCGGCGAAGGAGCTCTGCCGTGCCCCTATGTCCCTGGGAGCTGTTCACGCCGCCCTTATTGTTAGGCACGAGCGCCAAGGCGAGTGTTGTAAGCCGTTGCCATGGCATTGGTATTATTGATGACGATGTTCATAGCGAAGATGGGACCAAGGCCGCACAGGAGCGCGCCGAAGATCTGCCACAGAAGAACGGTGGTGCCGTTTTCCTGGAACACCAGGCCGTAGCGAGGAGCGTTGGCCTGCAGGCGGTTGCCAATCTTGTAATACCAGTAGTACGCGTAGAAGCCGCAGGTCACAAACGATAGAAGGATGAATTCCGCCAGACCCGGCGTGTAATCGCCGTCATCCTGACACAACGTGTTGACGTCGCGTGCCAAGCAATACAGGAAGTAGAACGAATAGATACCGCAGGTCACAAGAGAGAGCAGCAGCCAGCCGATCAGGCTGCGGTCAGCCTTAATGGGGCCATAGCCCATCGGAGCGGATGCGGACTGTTGGGCGTATTGACCGGTGTACTGCTGCTGAGGCTGGGGCGCGGGCTGAATAGCCTGGGCCGGAGCGGGCTGGGGCTGCGGGGCCGCAGCGGCAGAAGCGGCACCAACGGCGGATCCGCAAACAGGGCAGAATTTGGCATCATCCGAAATGGGAGAACCACAAGTGGGACAGAACATGAGCCTCTCCTTTTCCTAAGGCGTCGCACGCCTTCAAACCTTACACGTCTACGTTCTCAACAATAGCCGCGACGTTGTTGCGCAACATTGACCAATTTCCGAGAAATTTTGCTGCAACCGTTTTCCCAGGCATTTTCTTGCTTTCGCAGTAGAAAAAGGCACCCCGGGCTCAGTTGCCCAGGGCGCCTCGACCGGCTATTCGGTTTGATTGTTTTCGGCAGCAGGATTATCGCCCGGCTCATCCGCCGGCGTGGCAACGGCATCCCAATCGGGCTCCGCAGGCGTCGCCTCGGACGCCGGTGCGGGGACAGGAGCAGGTGCCGGGGCAGGCGCAGCACCAGTGGCTGCCGTGGGATTGAATCCCGCAGGAGCAGGCTTCTTCTCACCCGGGAGCACAAAAGTCAAAACGTCGTCCTTGTCCTCATCGGCCCATTCGCTTGCATAACGTGCAGCCCAATAGCCAACGGCACGGTGCTTGAGCATCTTGCCAAAGACCGTAAGGAACACCGTGACGAATGCAATCAGCACCAGGAACAATACGAGCGTGACACCACCGGCGGTAACAATCGCCTCGATACCCGTGGGGCGATAGTAATAGCCGTACGCGCCAATTCCGGCGATGGCACCAAAGACAGCTGTCAAGATCCACGTAATGGCGTTGGAAACCAGGCCCGTCAAAAACTCGGGAAGGAACGAAGCACAGAACAGCTTGGTCTTGTTGTGCTTAAAGGCCGCCCAGACCTTATCGAGCGAAAACGCGCTCTCGACGCGACCGGTCACCGCAAAGTGCATCACGGCAATGTCGGCGAACATCTTAAAGAAGACCCCCAGGACCGCCGTGGCAATCATAGCCAGGACAAGCAAACCAAGCGAGCCAAACAGCGCAGCCTCGAGCGCATAAGAGCCGTAATACGAATACGAGCCCGCGGCGCCAATTACCACGCTCTCCACCAGCGAAAGCACTACACCGATAACGGGAATGGCAGCGATAACCTCGAGCACGACCGAAATAACGCTCGAAAAGACTCCAAGGCCAAACGATGTGGAACGCATCAACGGACGATCCATACCGTCATCAATCTTAAGCGACAGATCGCGACCCCACTCGATGCCAAAGCCCGAACCGCACACGCTCGCCACGTAAGCGGCCAAAAAGCCGATAGCGGCTACAATACCGCCGATAACGGGAATAAACAGCACGAACACCGACACGACACAGATAAGCGCCGGCAAAAAGGCAATCTGGCACACGCGCTGCAGCACGCCCGGAGTCTTGGTCATATCCTCAAACGCCTGAGCCGTGCAGCCTTTGGGTACGTTCATGGCAGGTTGAGGGACAAACTGCTGAGGCTGAGGCTGACCCTGAGGGGCGGAAGCTGCAGCACCAGCATTAGGAGCACCGCACACGCCGCAGAACTTGTCGTTATCGCCCATAGGAGCGCCACACTGCGAACAGAACATCGAAATCATCCCTTCGTATCTAGAGCGAATCACCTGGATCGCAAACGATGTCTTGGTCATCATTATCACCCAAGGTGAGGACAAATACTCTTAGATGACGTATTTGCAACGCGCGAGGCGCTTTTCGATTGTTTGATGAATGTGTCCGCGCTAGTTCGTACCGCGGAAACCCTTGCCGACGATCTCGGAACTGTCGACAATCGTGATAAAAGCACCCGGATCGACTTCGCGCGCATAGCGGCGCAGCTGCACGGCCTCGCGACGGCTCAGCACGCTCATGATCACCGTCACGCACTTGCCCGAGAAGGCACCATAGCCGCGACTGATGGTCGCCGTACGGTTGAGATGCTTGACGATAAACTCCTCGACCTTAAGGGGCTCGGAACAAATGACCGTGCAGACCTTACGAAGGTGAATGCTCTCGATGGCCTTGTCGACCACGAGCGTCTTGGCAAACAGGCCGAGCACGCAATACAGGCCGACACGCGGACCATACAAAAAGGCCGCGATGGCCACGATGCCGATATCAACCAACAGCAGCGCGCGGCCAATCTCGAGCGTGGTGCGGCGCTTGAGGATCATGGCGAGGATGTCCGTGCCGCCCGTCGAGGCGCCAATATCAAAGACGATGGCGCTGCCGAGCGCCGGCAGTATCACGGCAAAGCACAGGTCGAGCCACATATCGCCCGTCATCGAAACATCGGTCGGAATAAAGAGCTCAAACAGCGAAACATAGGCGGACAGCGCAAACGAGGCGAAGACGCTCCACAGGATTGCCTTGCGCTCCAAAAAGATAAAGCCCAAAACGACGAGAACCGCGTTGATAATCCACATAAAGACGCCGACGGGCAGGGTCGGGAACAGCGTGGACAGAATGACCGACACGCCCGAGGTGCCGCCAAAAGCAAAGTGATTAGGGGTTTTAAACGCAACGATGGCAAAGGCCGTAAGAATCAGGCCCAGATTGAGCTCGGCGAAAAAGCGCGGGAAGCCCGGCTCCTGGCTGCGCTTTTGGCCGGCACGCTCGCCGCGCTCAATATCGGTGCGATCAACCACGCGCTCCATCGGCACCACGGGAGGACGATGCACCTCCTCGGCAGCTCGCGATGCCGCCTCTGCCGCGGCAGCCTCAATTGCCCATGCCTGGCTTTCTGTTTCGTGCTCGTCAGCCATTACGGCAACCCCTCGTTAACAATTTGGAAACAATGCGCCCATTAGGGTAACGCGGAACGCGACGATTGCAACCCCTAGTTAGACGAGCGGTATGCCTACATCGGGGGCATACAAATAACGGCCGGCCGCACATACATCCGTGCGGCCGGCCGTTTGACGTTTTCGCAGATAAAACCTGCCAAAATAAACCTGTCCCTTTTTGGCAGGTTACCTTTTTGGTAGGCTACTCGTGCTGGTTGATGCGGTGCTCGTACTCCTCGGGGGTGATGACATCCTCGATGCGCAGGTTGACGCCCGCCACCTCAAGGCCGGTCATCGCAGCCAGACGCTCGGTCACGCGTGCCTTAACGTCGTCGAAAATCGCGGGCGCGTAGGCGCCGTACTCGATAATGACGGAAATGTTGACGACCACGCGGTTGTCATCGGTGACCTCGACCGTCACGCCCTTGGTCAGATTCTCGGCACCAAACTGCTCCTGCACAAAGTGCATGAGGTTGCCCTTCATGCCCAAGACGTGCGGCACCTCGCGGGTAGCCATAGCGACGATCTTCTCAATCACACCGTTGGAATAGGTCAGCGAGTCCTCGGACTCGTCTGTTTCCTCATCGTCCTCGTCCGCATCGTCGGCGGGTTCGGCCTCGACGAGCGCCTCGTCCTCGAGCGTTACGTCCTCGGCCTCGGCGGTGACGGTCTCGTCTGCCTCGACCTCGGTATCGGCCACATCGACCTTCGTGTTAAAAGCCATGGTTCCTCCTTATGCCTGCCGCGGATGCGACAGTCGAATACATGCTAGCGGCCACTAAACAGGCGGCCAAGGAAGTTGACGATTCCGTTCTCGCCGTCGCGGATCTGGCCAATCACGGCGCCGATCAGCACAAAGAATGCGATGACGAGCGTATCCCACAGGCCGAGCGTGAGCACCAGCACAGCGAGCACAAAACCCGCGACGGCTCCGAGCGTGGTGTTGGGATGACGGACGGCATAGCTCCAGATGGCTGCCCCCGTACCCTTGATGAGACCCATGGCCTCATCAAAATCATCGGCGACCGCGTCATGCGACTCGGTACCCTCCACCTTGGGATCGACGACCTCGCCTGCCGGCGCAGCGCTCTGATCGATGGTCAGGCGCGGGGTGCGGACGGTCTTGTCTTGATTGGTATCACTCACCGGAAACCTCCACGGTCTGGACGGTAGTCTTGGACGGCAAAAAACGAACGCGTGCGGTCGTGCCCGGCGTGCCGAGCATGGTGTCGCAGGCCTCCTCGATACGTTGCTGCATCGCGGCTGCAAGGGAGGCCACGTCCCGGTCGTCGAGCGCGATGGCGTCGACCTTAAAACGGACACGCGATTCGTCGGAGCCCTGCACGCGCGCCTCGACATGCTCGACCATCACGCGGTCGTCGCGCTCTGCCGCAGTGCGAGCACACGAGGAGAGGGCAGCGAGCGTGACCTCGATATTACGCTCCCCCGCCGGATGCACGCAGGACGGCTCGCGACGAGCAAACATCAGGCGGAAGAAACCCACGAGCACGCCGAGCGCCACGACACCGCCGCACGCCGTAACAACGATGCGCGGCAGCGGATCGCGCATCAGCAGCATAAAGCGATAGGTATATGGTCCCCAAAACTGGCAGACTAACGTGCCCAGCGCCACGACGGCGGCGGCAAGATACACGATCGCCAGGGCTCGTTTGAGCACGCGCATGCGGCGCTCCCTTCAAATCTTGATCCACAGAATGCAAAACGATTCACATCATTATAAAAGAGCCGGGTCCGGTGCCTCATGCACGCGGATCCGGCTCATCTATTCCACGAGGCTTGCATGCTCGCTTCATTATGCCCAGATATGCACGGCTCAATCCGTGCGGGCGCTACTCCTCCTCGAGGGCAGCGATGACCTCGTCGGTCATGTCCATGGTGCTGTAGACGTCCTGGACATCGTCGAGCTCCTCAAGACGGTCGATGAGGCGCTGAACCTTCTTGGCATCGGTACCGGAGACCTCGGTCGGGGTGGTCGGGACCATGGTGGTCTCGGAGCCCTTGACCTGGATGCCCTGCTCCTCGAGTGCCTTGGAGACAGCCATGACGTCGTTGGCAGCGGTCCAGACGATCCACTCCTCGCCGGCGTCCTCGTAGTCCTCGCCACCGGCCTCGGCGATCGCCATCATAAACTCATCCTCGTCACCGGCAGCACCGTTGGCGATCATGGTCTCCTTCTTGGCGTTCTCGTCCAGGACCTCCTTGGCAACGACGATCTGGCCCTTGCGCTCAAACTGGAAGGCGACGGAACCGGAGGTGCCCAGGTTGCCACCAGCGTGGGAGAAGGCGGAACGGACGTCGGCAGCGGTGCGGTTGCGGTTGTCGGTCAGGCAGTCGACGTAGACGGCGACACCGGCGGGACCGTAGCCCTCGTACACGATGTTCTCGTAGACGGCGGCATCGGCACCCGAACCAAAGGCCTTATCGATAGCGGACTTGATCTTGTCCTTAGGCATGGACTGAGCCTTGGCCTTGGCGACGGCAGCGGCGAGGCTGGCGTTGTTCTCGGGCAGCGGGTCGCCGCCGAGACGGGCAGCAACGGTGATGTTGCGGCTGAGCTTGGAGAAGAGGGCGGAACGCTTGGCGTCCTGCGCGCCCTTACGATGCTTGGTTGTGGCCCACTTAGAGTGTCCGGACATACGTGTCTCCTATCGGTTTTGACCTAAAGCCCAGCGTGGATGCTCGGGCAATATAAACAAACGTCGTTATGATATACCTACCGGCCTGCAAGATAAACCCCAAAATGAAGGCGTCGTGATGATGCAGCCCCTTGGCGCAAAGCAACCTGTCCCCGATATGCCAATCTTGGGCTAGGCCCAGAGGAGGTCGCTGCGGGTGATCGTGGCACCGATGGCGAAGGGCATGCATGCAATGACTGGGTACAGGTAGCGCATGTAGGTCGATCCGTTACATGGACCGATCAGGCACACGGCGAGCACGCCCAGCAGCGGTATCCAGATGGCCAGCGCGCGCCACGAATGGCGGCGCAACAGGTAGACCACCACGACGATCATGATCCAAACGTAGGTGGCCGAGCTCATGGTGAGCGAGATAAACGGGATGCGCTGCACCGCCACGCGGTACAGGTTAATCAGGTGGTCGCACCAACGCACGGCCTTGCTATCGACCGGATGGAAGTCAAAGTACTTGAGGTTATCGGGCTTCGCCATGATCTCGGCACTGCGCGCCGTGCTGTAGACCCAGGCATCGCGCGCACTCGGATAGAAGTACCCGTAGTAGTTATTGACGAGTGCCGAGATATAGCACTCGGGGTCCTTTTTGAACATCTGGGCCCACACCTCAAAATAGGCCTTAATGTCCTCCTGCGAGGCATACTCATTGAAACAGTTTTTGACGGCATCCGACTTGTCGGGGTTGTAGCGACGGCCCAGGTTCTCGTACTTAAGCACCCGATCGATCACAGCGCGCTCCTCATCGGTCACCAAGCCGTCGCAGGGAGCTTCCTCAATCGTGCCATCGTCTTTGACCTTGGGGTTAACGCCCGAATTAAGGCCGTCGTGCTTTTGGACGAAGCGTGCCGTCTGTTGAAACGGAATCGAGAGGATCTCGCGCTTGGAGCCCGGCGTGATATCGTGTGCCGGCATAAATACCTTGGTGAAATACATGTTGGAGACAAGGCAGAGCGCAAGCACTGCGAGCACGCCGACCCAGCGGAAGCGCGACGTGGCGTACGAGGGCGTGACGCCAGACTGTTTGGCCACGCGACGGGCCACATGCGCGTCCCAGGCGCAAAACGCCGCCGCAATCACGCAGGCCGCCAACGGAAAGACCAGGCCGCCATTGCGCAAAAACGTGGAACCCATGGCACCCAGCACGAGCAACAGCCAGTCGTGGCGCGCAAAGAGCACAGGCGCCTGTTCGCCCGCGCGCTCGGCATTGGCATCGCGACGGGGCAGGCCACACGCCACGAGCTTGACGGTCGGAACGAGCAGCACCAAAAACGCATCGGCGAAAAGTACGTCTTTGGTCAGCAGCGCCGCGTAGTTGGAGAACATCGGCATAAACGCAAAGAACAGCAAAATGACGCCGCGGACCGGCAGGCTCACGCCCAGCTTGCGCAGCGACGATACGGAATAGGCCATGCAGGCGGCCGTGATGACAAATTGGGCACAGGTGTAGATGGCAAGCCCCGCATTGGCGCTGTTGAATAGCGAAAGCCCCAGTTGCACACACGAGCCGATGATGGCCGTGTGCACCACCGGATGATGGCCGTTGAGCAGCACGTTGGGGTTAAGCAGGCGTAGGTAATCGCTCGTGCCGTTGGGGTAGTTGAACCATTGGCGGATCTGCGCGCCCGTATCTCCCATAAAGAGGCCGGGCAGCGAGGCGACAAGCGTGGGCGCCCAGACAATCATGAGCACAAGAAACGGCCCGATAAAAGGATGGACCGAGAGCACGGCGTGGGCCGCACGCCACACGCGGCCAAAATGTGCCTCCGAAAACGGAATGCGGCGAGAGCTCAACCAATCCAAAAACTCAAAAGCCAGATAGAAGGCCACAATCGCCAGAAGCATCCAGCCCGCGCCGCCAATCCAGGCGCAGATAACGCGCGCTTTGTCGCCCAGCACAATCTCGGCCGAATCGGTAAGGTCGTAGCTACGGCCAAATACCATGCAAACGGCAAAGAACAGCGATGGCAGCACGACCGACGGGCGCCAAGCGTCACCGCGGCCAAAGAACACATAGCGAAACGGCAGCGTGAGCAAACAGGCAAGCGCGAGCAGCATCACTGCGTCGGTATGGCCGGCAAACGAGAGAAGTACCTCGTAGCACACATAGAGCGTGCCCGTCGCCTTGGGGTCGATCGCCAGGACCGCGTTGCTCGACACCGGGGCGGGATCGATGGAAAACGCCGTGGTCGCCAGCAGGGCGAGCAAAAATGCGACGAGCGTCTGCTTGGCGGGATAGCGCTTAAACCAAACGATGCGGGCAGCGTCGCGCGCAGCCGTTGCGGAGAGGTCGGGATCCTTCACAGTCCGAATAGCCTTTCTAGAAACCTGCCAAAAGGGACAGGTTTATTTTGGCAGGTTTTATCTGGGGAAACGTTACGGTTCTGTCATCGTTGCCCAGCGAACCACCACAAAGGTGCCTGTCCCCTTTGTGGTGGTTTTGGTGGCTAGGCGTCCAGGTAGACGCGCTGGGGTTGGTTGCGGCGACGAGCAAAGATGATGAGCGCCAGGCCCGCGATTACGAGCGGCAGGCTCAGCAGCTGACCCATGGTGATGACGCCACCCAGCAGATAGCCCAGCTGGGCATCGGGCACGCGCACAAACTCAATGAGGAAGCGGACGATGCCGTAGCCCATCACAAAGACGCCCATAAACGTGCCTTGGGGCAGTAGCGGCTTTTTGCGGCTGAGCACCTGCAGAATGCAAAAGAGCACAATGCCCTCAAGAAATGCCTCGTAGAGCTGGGAGGGGTGACGCGGCATATCGCCCGCGGTGCCACCGAAGACCACGCCCCAGGGCAGATCGGTCGGCTTGCCCCACAGCTCACCGTTGACAAAGTTGGCACAACGGCCCAGGCACAAGGCCAGCGGCGCGCCTATGACGGCAAGGTCTGCCAAAGTCCATGCGTCGAGCTTATACATGCGGCACACGATGATGCCGCCGATAATGCCGCCAACCAAGCCGCCATGGAAGCTCATGCCGCCCTCGTTGGTGGCAAAGATCTCGAGCGGGTGTGCCCAGTAGTAGCCATCACCGTAAAAGACGACGTAGAACAGGCGCGCACCGATAATGAGGCCAAAGACCACGCCGACCACGACACTCGTCAGGTCGTCAATCGTGATGTTAAAGCCCCAGCGACGCTGTGTGCGGTACATGACGACCGCCGTGAGCAGAGCGCCGACCACGTAGGCCAGGCCGTACCAGTAGATGGTGATGGGGCCCGCCGAGATCGCGACAGGATCAAGCATATGGTAGAGGTCGTTGAGCATATCGTCTCCTGCTCCCTACATACAAATGCGGCCGCGGGCCTTGCGCTCGCAGCCGCATATTTGAGCGTAACGTCTATGCGGAGTATGCGGTCCGCAGCTTTCGCAGCTTAGAACGGCGCGTACTCGTCGTACAGGTCCTCGGCCTCGCCGGAAGCATTGACCTGCTCAACGCGGGTAACGCCGGGCACATGCTCCTTCAGGATACGCTCAATACCCATGGACAGGGTCAGCGAGCTCATGGGGCAGCCGGCGCAGGCGCCCTGCAGCTCCAGTTTGACGACACCCTCGTCGTCGACGCCCACATACTCCATATCGCCGCCGTCGGCCTGCAGGTTGGGGCGAATCTCTTCAAGAACCTTCTTAAGCAGCTCTTCGTTAACAGCCACAGGGGCTCCTTTCTCACAATTACGCGGGCGCGCCCGCGGACAGAAGCTATGTTACTACAGCCGTGTACCCGCTCGCGAGCCGTCCATGCGCGCAGACGCGACTTTCACGAGTAGTCAATTTGGGACGGGGCTCTTTGAGCTGCGTTCGTCGTCAGATAGCGACAACGCATATTACTGTCGAGTCTGTCCCCCGGTACCAATCTGAACATCGACGATAACCTGGCGATAGCTGATGCCACAGGAGTCGAGGATGCGGCGGCTGATGCGTCCATCATCAGTGTCGGCGTATTTGTTGTCCAGGTAGACAACCTCGCCCACGCCCACCTGCGCCAAAATCTTGGCGCAGTCGTGGCACGGAAACAGCGTGACGTAGACCGTGGAACCCTCGAGATCCTTGAGCGAACCACGGTAGTTGAGCACGGCGTTGGCCTCGGCATGCACCACGTAGTTGTGCTTGTCCTGCAACGGGTCGTCGCTCGTGCCCCACGGGAAAAAGTCGTCGTTGAGTGCCGAGGGCGTACCGTTGTAGCCCACCGAAAGGATGCGGTGGTTGGTGTTGGCGATGCACGCACCCACCTGCGTGTTGGGGTCCTTACTGCGACGCTGCGCGGCGATGGCCACGCTCATAAAGAACTCGTCCCAGCTAATGACGTCCCGGCGCTTGCCTGACGAAGTTTGATGAAGATCGTCCGACATGGCAGACACCTCCGAAATCGCAATAGTTTGACCCATTGTAGCAGGTGAAAGGTGGAGGCGTTTGTCCCACCGGCGCCCTCACCTTTACACGCGGCGGGGCTTTTGGTTGATGTGGTAGAGCTCGGCGAGACCCCGCAGCGTCAGCGCATCGTCGACCGTCAGGCTATGGCCGACCAGCGCCGCAAGCGCCTCGGCATCGTCGCCGGTAATGACGATGGGCACATCGCCCTCCCCCGCGGCCTTGGTCGCGCGCATCTCGGCAAGCACCATGTCGAGCATGCCGTCGATGCGGGCCACCTCGCCCAAGACCACGCCCGAGCGCATGGCCTCGCGTGTGTTGCGACCGATCACATGCGTGGGTGCCGAGGGCTCGACCTGCGGCAGGCGCGCCGCAGCGGCCGAAAGCGAGCGGGCGCCAAGTGCCAGACCCGGCGCGATGACGCCGCCGACAAAGGTTCCGCGTGCGTCGATGACCTCGATATTGGTCGTGGTGCCCAGGTCGATCACGATGCACGGAGAGCCGTAGACGGCACGGGCCGCCACGGCGTCGGCGATGCGGTCGGGGCCGATCTCGGCCGGGTCGTCGTAGTGCACGGGCATACCGGTCTTAAGGCCCGGCCCCACGGTGAGCACGCGCCCCGTGCAAGTGCGGGAAAGCGCCACCTTCCACGGGCGCTCGAGCGCCGGCACTACGCAGCTCAGCACTGCGGCTGCGGGAACGAGCACACCCGGCATGCCCGCATCGGCTGACAGCGCGCCCATGACCTGCGTGAGCCTCATGCGCGCCTCGTCGGCTGTGATGCTCGACGGCGTCGTGATCTCGCACGTCGCAAGCGGGCATTCCTGCGCCGCGGCCGAATCCTCGGCAAACAGGCCAAAGCGAATGAACGTGTTGCCCACGTCGACCGTCAATATGTATGCGCACCCATTAAGCATCGTCGGCGCTCCTTTCGTCTGCCCAGCAGTATATCCCCTCCCTAAACCAGTCATCCCAAAATGACTAGCTTGCGGCTATACTGGTGCGCGGTCGTGTGCGAGCTCACGCGGCGGCCCTTGGTAACCCGACTTCCCGCGCCGTATCCGTAGCGGCGCTCCCGGGGGAAGCGGATATACGCAAAGGAGTTCTATATGAGCAATCCCTCGAACCGTACCTCGATGCGCGGTCAACTCACGCTGCGCGGCGTCGTCATCGGCGTCCTTGGCTGCGTGATCATCACGGCAAGCTCGGCCTATACCGCCCTCAAGATGGGCGCACTCCCCTGGCCGATCATTTTCGCTGCCGTCATTTCGCTGTTCTTCCTGAAGCTCATGGGCAACGCCAGCCTCAACGAGGCCAACGTCACCCACACCATCATGTCCGCGGGCGCCATGGTCGCCGGCGGCCTGGCGTTTACCATCCCGGGCGCCTGGATGCTGGGCTATGCCGACCAGATCAGCTGGCTCGACATGTTTATCGTGGCGCTCGCCGGCACCATCTTGGGCCTTCTGGCGACAGCGCTCATCCACCGTCACTTTATCGTGGACGCCGCGCTGGAGTTCCCCACCGGCAACGCCGCAGCTCAGACCCTGCGCGCAACCGAGGCCGGCGGCAAGACCGGCAAGCAGCTCTTTGGCTCCATGGCCATCGCAGGCATCTACAGCGTGCTTCGCGACGCCCTGGGCGTGGTGCCCAGCATGCTGTGCACGCTCAATATCCCCGGCGTGACCTTTGCCATCTACAACTCGCCCATGCTGCTGTCCATCGGCTTTTTGGTGGGCTTCGCCCCCGTCGCCTTCTGGTTTGCCGGCGCGCTGCTGGGCAACTTTGGCATCATCGTTGGCAGCACCGCTGCCGGCCTGTTCGATATTGTGACCGCGCAGGGTATCGTCAAGTCCCTCGGTATGGGCCTTATGATGGGCTTTGGCGTCGCCGTCGTCCTTAAGGACATCCTGCCGCAGGTCGCCGGTATCGTCCGCGGTCTTGCAGCCGACAGCTCCACCGACACCGACGAGCAGTCGCTCATCTCGGGCTCGCTTAAGCTCGACGCCGGCATCATCGGCCTGGGCACCGCCGCCATTGCCGTAATCGTGGCCATCGCGCTCGACCTCGGCCCCGTTCCGGCCGTCATCGTCACGCTGTTCACCTTTGTCACCACCATTATGAGCGCACAGAGCTGCGGCCAGACGGGCATCGACCCCATGGAGATCTTTGGCCTCATCGTCATGCTCATCGTGGCAGCTTTCGCGCAGCTCGCGCAGGTCAAGCTGTTCTTTATCGCCGGCATCGTGGCCGTGGCGTGCGGCCTTGCTGGCGACGTCATGAACGACTTTAAGGCCGGAGCCGTACTGGGTACCAACCCGCGCGCACAGTGGGTCGGCCAGGCCATCGGCGGCATCGTGGGCGCCCTGGTCGCTGCCGCCGTCATGGTCGCGCTCGTCACCGCCTATGGTCCGGACGCCTTCGGCCCCGACAAGAGCTTTGTGGCCGCGCAGGCAAGCGTGGTCGCCACCATGGTCTCGGGTATCCCGAGCGTGCCGTGGTTCGCAGGCGGCTTTATCGCCGGCATCGTCATGTACTGGCTCGGCATTCCGGCCATGATGATCGGCCTGGGCGTGTACCTGCCGTTCTACATGTCGCTCACGGCCTTCTTGGGCTCCTGCGTTAAGCTCGCCTACGACAAGTGGGCCGCACACCGCGACGCCGAGGCCGGTCTTTCGGACGAGGAAAAGGCCGCCAAGGACGCCGCCTTCCAGGAGCAGGGCCTGGTCGTTGCCAGCGGTCTGCTGGGCGGCGAGTCCGTCGTCGGCGTTATCCTGGCGTTTGTTTCTGTTGGCCTGAGCCTGCTGGGCTAAACCCAATAACAACGCACCCGTGCAGAGCGCGGGGTCGGAGACCATCCGGCCCCGCGCTTTTCTGTATCTGCCGAAACCCTCGGCTTCAGTCTCATTTGACGCGCCCCCTTTACCTACTCGTCTAAGTTTCACGTCAAGATGACCACCCCGCCTGTCGCGGTGTAGAGTAGAGGTAGCGGGCGCGATGCATAGCCCGCGGCGGAGCGAGGTGAACATGAAACTCGATAACCAGCAGCTCAAGCGACTGCGCGAGCGCCATCACCGGCGCCACGGCATCCGCCCTGCCTATAGCGAGGTCATGGAGAACGCCGGCCGCTTCCTGAGGCGCGCATTCAACATTCGCGAGGGTCGCGCACCCTATCACGTGATTCGCAAGCGCTTTGTAAATGGGGCGCGCCTGACCGGCTCTCACCTGTGCATCCTCATCATCGCCATGCTCATCGCGAGCATCGGCCTCGACATCGATTCGGACATTGCCATCGTGGGCGCCATGCTTATCTGCCCGCTCATGGGCTCGGTGCTTGCCATGGCATACGGCATTGCCACGCTCGACCGCGAGATTACCGTCGAGGCCGTTGCAAGCCTCGCGTTGCAGATGGTCTTTTGCCTGATCACGTCCACGCTGTATTTTAAGCTCTCGCCCCTTGGCACCACCACGGCCGCCATCATCGACAACTCGACACCCACCGTATGGGACCTTGCCGTCGCGCTCGCGGGCGGCTTTGCGGGCGGGCTGGGTAACTCGCGCGACCAGGAACCCGCCACGCTCATCGCCGGCGTGGCCGTGGCGACCGCGCTCATGCCGCCCCTGTGCGCGGCGGGCTATGGCATCGCCATCGCAAGCGGGTCACTGTTTCTCTCGGCGCTTTATGAGTTTGGCATCAACGTGGTCTTTATCGCACTGGCTGCCGAAGCCGTGCTGCTTCTTTTGCGCGTGCCGCTCAAGCGCGACCTGAACGGCGACGGTATTGTGACTGCTGAAGAAAACGCCGAGGTCAACGAGCTATCGCGCAAGGTGCGCCGCCACATCATCGTGGGCACGGTGATCTTTGCCATCCCCTGCATCGTTATGACCGCGGGGTCCATTGGCTCGGCGCAGGCCGGCGTGCAGGACGGCTACGGCGTCACTGAAACCACGCGCGAACTTGCCGCGGTGCTGCCGGGCTTTAAGGATTACACCGTCGCCGTCGAAACTTCGACTACCGAAGGCGAGGAAGAGGGCATGGTTGAGCGCGAGCTTGTCGCTCACGTGACGACAAGCGAGACGCTCGGGGAGCACGACCGCCATGTCGCCCGCAAGCTCATCGACCTCAATGTGCCCGAACTCGATCGCGTGGAGTTTGACGTGAAGTGATGCCGGCGCGGGATGAACGCTCGCACGGATGCAAGCTACGACGAGGCGCAGACGCGATACGGACACGAGCAAATAGCGGGGTTCAGTTCACACCCGCGCCCCGCTCGCCGTTTTATTGCCGTGAATCAACTGGCCGGATCGACATCGCCAGACTCCACCGTAAACGCAGGTTTGGTGCTCACCAGATAAAATCGGGTCACTTTGCTATTTCTAAATAGATAGAGCTGGCCTTGCTCGCGTCGGCGTGACATATACGCCACGTGGACCGTACCGAATTCTTCGCCGTTTTCCCTCTTTAACACCAGGATATTGGGGTCGTCCATACGCTTAAACTGCCCGTCTGCGCAGATTCCGTCTTGGTCGACCAGCTGCCATCGACAGTTGTCCTCCTCAAGAAAAGCCAGGGTTTCCCGACTCGTTTTGTCATCCCGATAGTAACCATCAATGGCAAACCCTTCGGAAGCGCATTCCTGCATATAGGACGTTTCTCGGCTTATAGCAAACAGCCCTGTAGCGCCCAGGAGCACAGCCAGGCAGACCACTGCAAGGGTTATCGAAGTAGCACGGCGACCCATGTTAGCCCAACCGATAGTTGTTTAACGAAGCGCGAAACATACCTGGAACCTCCGATATCAGGGGGAACGTCGCCAGTAGGCTGTCGACACTATATGTTTCTGACATCAAACCATATGGCTGCCATTCGCGGAGGGGACATAGGCGAACGGCGTGTTTCCTACTCCATTGGTCAAACCTAAGCGCGGCTCTACAGCTCGTACTTGTACACGCGGTAGATGTACTATTCGGCTTCCATCTCGTAGGTGGTGATGGCCAGACCGTACCGATCGTACTCGGTGAAGGTCTTGGCCTGGCCCGAAGCCACGAGCATACTATTCGAATCGCCAACGCGCTGTGCGCTGCTTACGTAGCCCGAGAACGGCACTGCGATCTGGTCCACAAGCTCGTAGGTGCGCGCGGTCTCGTCCACCGTAAAGATGCGCCCAAACGAATGCGTGCCCTTGCTATAGTCGGTCACCACCGCGGCGCCCAGCTGGCCCCAGTCGAACTTGGGGTAGCTCTTGTCCGCGCCAAAGTTGTTGTCGTACAGCAGCACCTGGTAGCGACCGGTCGTTGCCGTCTTGTCGTTTGGCAGATAGGTCACGCTGTGCTGGCCCGCGTTGAGCGAAAAATCGCCCTGGGCTTGCAGCAGCTTGTCCTCAAAGCCCGAGCCGGCCCATTGCCACTCCTTTCTATTTCTGGGTCCATCTTCTCACTGTTGGCGGCCGAAAATGATCCGTTTTCCTCCGTCCCCGAGATGTCATTTTTTAGTACTTGAAGAAGCCCTCGCCCGAGCTTTCGCCCAGCTTACCTTCGTCGAGCATTTTCTTGAGGACGGATGCCATAGCCTTAAAGTTGTAGGGCATCATCATCTTCTTGAGCAGCGGGCTCACCAGGCCCGGGACCTTCTGATACTGCATGACGATGTTGTAGGCCGTCTGGATACCCACCGTGTCGAATACGCGAAACGGACCCTTGGGAGCGCCGGTGCCGCGCGTCCACGCGAGATCGATGCTCTTGGGGTCGCTCACGCCCGAGACATACAGGTCAAGGCCCGAAAGCAGCCACGGCACCAGCATGGAATTGAGCAGGTAGCCGTTCTTTTCCTTGTTGACGGGCAGGGCAAGCATGCGGATATCGTTGGCGAAGTCGACGAGCTCGTCGAAGTAGCGCTTGTCGGTTTGGCTCTGGGCCATGACCTCGGTCATGTTGTTCTTCCAGATGGAGTTGGCAAAGTGCAGCGACAGGTACTTCTCGGGGCGGCCGGTGTACTTGGCAAAGGTGCTCGGCAGCAGCGTGGAGGAGTTCGTCACGATGACGGTCTTTTGCGGCAGGACCGGGGCGAGCTTCTTGTAGAAGTCGATCTTTGCCTGGGTGTCCTCGGCCATAGACTCGATGACCAGATCGGCGTCGGCCACGGCCTTGGCAAGATCGAGCTCCAGCTTGAGCGTGGAGTAGGCACGCTCAACGGCGGCGAGTGCCGCCTCCTTGTCGAAGGGCTGGCCGCTATCGGCGATACCGGCACACCACTCGCCCGTGCCGTCCGCCATGCCCTCGATAGCAGCGATGTACTCCTCGCGCACATGATCGATCTTGGGCTGGGTGCGGCCGATGCTGCCCTCGCTGCGCAGCCAAATCGTTACATCAAAGCCGCAGTAGGCAGCCTGAAAGGCAATCTGGCTTCCCAACACGCCGCCGCCGGCAACACAAACGGTCTTGTAGCTCATAGGAACAGTCCTCTCTTACGTAATTCCATAGATGTGTATTTATTCAACCGTAAGGAGGACGCGCGCTGGGGGTGGGTTCTATAAACGGACGGTAATTTGCGGCGAACGGCAACACCTGTTCATTAACTCTCGATTTTGAGGGCATTTTTTGGCGCTGCTGAACCGCTGTTTTCGGAAGTGCGGGGAAAAATCGGGTTTCGCCGACCAGACCGGCTTTTTTTAAAACAAAACCGCAGGTCGCGAGAGTCTAAAAAGGCGGTGCGCTCGGGAGGTTCGCGTTTTTCCCCGCACTTCCGAAATTCGAGTGCATAGAAGGCTGCGACAAAACGATTTACGCAACATATGTCCAGCAAAAACGGGTGGTAGCCGGCACGGCTACCACCCGTTTGTCTCACATCTAGCCCATAGCAGGCCAGTTACTTCTTAATGCCGCGCCCCAGACGCTTGGCGACCGATGCCACGGCCTCCTCGCTGGCAGGTCCGCAGCTCACGCAGCCGTCATGGGCACGCATCTGGCCGGTGACCTCGTCCATCGCGAGCGGCGCCACCTTCTCGAGCTTAAAGCCCTTGCCGGCGCGCATGTTTTCCTTGGCCACGCTGATCATGAGTTTAATGCGGTTGAGCTGGTTGACCTCGGATGCACCGGGGTCGTAGTCCACCGCGACGATGTTGCTCTCGGGATGCTGACGGCGCAGCTCCTTGATCACGGCCTTGCCCACCACGTGGTTAGGCAGGCACGCAAAGGGCTGCGTGCAGATGATGTTGGGCGCACCGTGGTCAATCAGGTCGAGCATCTCGGCCGTGAGCAGCCAGCCCTCGCCCATGTTGTTGCACACCGAAAGCACCGTGCGGGCCTTGTCGGCCATGGTGCCGATGCGCTCGGGCGCCTCAAAGCGGCGGGACTTTTCGAGCATCTCCTCCACCGGCGTGCGCATCCAGTCCACGAGCTTGATGAGCGCCTGCATACCAGCGCGCGTGGTAGCAGAGCTACCCAGCTCGTCCTTCTGCAGCTCGGCGTTACTCATGGAGTACAGGAAGAAGTCGAGCAGGCCCGGCACCACAGCCTCGCAGCCCTCGCGCTCAATGACATCGACCACGTGGTTGTTGGCCGTGGGATGGAACTTGACCAGGATCTCGCCAACCACGCCCACGCGCGGCTTGGTGCCCTCGCCCACGAGCGGCATGGTGTCGAACGCACGGATGGCCTCACGCGCAAGCTTGGTGTAGTTGTGGCGGTTGAACTTGGGCGCCAGCTTGCGGCCGCGCGCCATGTACTCCTCGTAGAGCGCATTGGCGGCACCGGGCGTGGCCTCGTACGGGCGGCAGCGGTAGAGCATCTGCATCATCACGTCGCCAAAGAGCACCGCGTAGACTGCCTGCTTAAGCAGCGCCGGCGTAATCTTAAAGCCGGGGTTGTCCTCGCCGAGCGCCACGGCCGAAAGCGAGATCACCGGGATCTCGGGGTGGCCGCTCTCGCGCAGAGCCTTGCGGATGAGCGCGATGTAGTTGGTGGCACGGCAGCCGCCGCCGGTTTGGCTGATAACCACGGCCGTCTTGGACAGATCGTACCGACCGCTCTCGATGGCCTCCATAATCTGACCCGTTACCAGGATCGACGGATAGCAAATGTCATTGTTCACGTAGCGCAGGCCGGCCTCGACGGCGTCGTGATCGGTCGAGGGCAGCAGCTCCAGGTTGTAGCCGGCACCGCGGAACACCTCTTTGACCAGGTCAAAGTGAATCGGTGCCATCTGCGGGCACAGGATGGTGTAGCCCTCGTCGCGCATCTGCTCGGTAAAGGGCACCTTGGGCCACGCGGTCGAGGCGCCCTCGCGCTGTGCCTCGAACGTGTACTTACGGCTCGCGAATGCGGGGGCATCCGTGGAAGGCGCCACCGGCGCAGCATCACCCTGCTCGTAGGCCTCGCCCGCGGCCGTGGCTTCGGCCAAGCGCTCGGCCTCCTGGTCCTTGAGCGCCGCCATGAGCGAGCGGATGCGGATGCGCGCGGCGCCCAGGTTGGACACCTCGTCGATCTTGAGCACGGTGTAGATCTTGCCGCTGGCTTCCAGAATCTCCTGCACCTGGTCGGTGGTCAAAGCGTCCAGGCCGCAGCCGAAAGAGTTGAGCTGGATCAGGTCCAGGTCGTTGCGCATCGTCACAAAACGGGCAACGGCGTACAGACGGCTGTGGTACATCCACTGGTCGACGACGCGAATCGGACGCTCGGGCTTCACCAGATGCGCGAGCGAATCCTCGGTAAAGACCGCAAAGCCAAAGCTCGAGATAAGCTCAGGAAGGGCGTGGTTGATCTCGGGGTCGTTGTGGTAAGGACGGCCGGCGAGTACGATGCCGTGGCCGCCGTGGTCCTCGACCCACTTAAGGGCCTCCTCGCCCATGGTCTGGATATCCTCGTGGAAACGCGCATCGGCCTCAAAGGCAGCGTTGACGGCGGCATCGACCTCGGAGCGCGTGATCTTGGGACCGCGCACGCGACCGCGACCGGCTTGCGCATCGGCCACACGGTCAACGGCGAGCACCTGGTACAGACGGCGCTTGAGCTCGGTCTTGTCGTGATAGGGCACAAACGGGTACAGGAACTCGATGTTCTGCTCGCGAATCTCGTCGATATTGAGTGCCAACGCCGTGGGGTAGCTCATGACGATGGGGCAGTTGTAACAGTTGCCGGCGGTCGGATCCTCCTTGCGCTCCCAGCGCACGCACGGCATCCAAATGAAGTCGACGTCGCGGTCGATAAGGTTCATCACATGGCCGTGGCTCATCTTGGCCGGATAGCACACGCTCTCGGACGGCATGGACTCGATGCCCGCCTGGTAGGTCTTTTTGCTCGACTGGTCGGACAGCTGCACGCTAAAGCCTAGGCGCGTAAAGAACGCATGCCAGAAGGGATAGTTCTCGTACATGTTGAGCGCGCGCGGGATGCCAACGGTGCCGCGCGGGGCTTCGTCGGGGCTCAGCACCTCGCGGTTAAAGAGCAGCTCGTTTTTCTTTTTGAAGAGGTTGGGGGCCTCGGTCTTCTGCTTTTTGTGGCCAGCGCCCTTCTCGCAGCGGTTGCCGGTAATGAAGCGCCTGCCGCCGCCAAAGTCGTTGACGGTAAGCTGGCAGTTGTTGGAGCAACGGCCGCAGCGGACATGCTTTTGCGTCACGGTAAGGTGCGCGATGTCCTCGGCCGACAGGATGGTCGAGGTGCCGTCGGCGCCGGCGCGATCGCGGGCGAGCAGGGCCGCACCGTAGGCGCCCATGCAGCCGGCGATGTCGGGACGCACGGCGTGAACGCCCGTGAGTTGCTCAAACGCGCGCAGCGTAGCATCGGACATAAAGGTGCCGCCCTGGACGATCACCTGGCTGCCGATCTCCTTGGGATCGCGCAGCTTAATGACCTTGAACAGGGCATTCTTGATGACGGAATAGGACAGGCCGGCCGCGATGTCGCCCACCGTGGCGCCTTCCTTTTGCGCCTGCTTGACACGCGAGTTCATAAAGACCGTGCAGCGACTGCCTAGGTCGACCGGGGCCTTGGCATGGATGGCGGCGTCGGCGAACGCGCGCACGTCCATGTTCATAGAGACGGCGAAGCTCTCGATAAAGCTACCGCAACCCGACGAGCAGGCCTCGTTGAGCATGATGTGCTCGATAACGCCGTCCTTGACGCGCAGGCACTTCATGTCCTGGCCGCCAATGTCCAGAATAAACTCGACGCCGGGCAGGAACGCCT
This sequence comes from uncultured Collinsella sp., assembly GCA_958423535.1. Classification (GTDB taxonomy): domain Bacteria; phylum Actinomycetota; class Coriobacteriia; order Coriobacteriales; family Coriobacteriaceae; genus Collinsella. The sequence goes on along the minus strand of CATZRJ010000016.1, from coordinate 11,392 downwards.
TGGCGCCGCGCAGGTGCGCAACGGTCTCGATCTCGCCGGAGTCGGCCTTGAGGGCTTCGATGAGCAGTGCCTCGCCATAGCCGGTAGTGGTCACGTGGCCGATGGTGCAGCCGGCAGGGATATGGTTGTAGAAATCGGCCATGATGACCTTGGCCGTGCCTAGGATGTCGCCGTTGTTGTTGCCGTACCAGGTGTGCAGCAGCTGGCCGTCCTCGCCCACGAGTGCGGCCTTCATGGTGGTGGAGCCGGCGTCGATGCCGATGAACACGCGGCCGGTGTAGCCGTCGAGCTTGCCCTTGGGGACGACTTCCTGGTCGTGGCGACCCTTGAACTCGGCAAAGTCCTCGTCAGTGGCAAAGAGCGGATCCAGACGCTCGACCTCGGCACCCTGCGTGTCACCCAGGGCATCGATGGCCTCGATGAGCTGAGGGAACGTGCTGAGCTTGTTGGACTCGTGCGCCATGGCGGCGCCGCTCGCCACAAACAGGTGGGCGTTTTGGGGCACGATACGGTGCTCCTCGTCCAGATTGAGCGTGAGGTAGAAGCGGTGGCGCAGCTCGGAGAGATACTGCAGCGGGCCGCCCAGGAAGGCGACGTTGCCGCGGATGGGACGGCCGCACGCCAGGCCCGAGATGGTCTGGGTCACGACAGCCTGGAAGATGGAGGCGGCCACGTCCTCGGGGCGGGCGCCCTCGTTGAGCAGCGGCTGCACGTCGGTCTTGGCAAAGACGCCGCAGCGGCTGGCGATGGGATAGATGGTGGTGGCGTTGGCCGCGAGCTCGTTGAGGCCGCTGGCGTCGGTGTGCAGCAGGGTTGCCATCTGGTCGATGAACGCACCCGTGCCGCCGGCGCAGGTGCCGTTCATGCGCTGCTCGATGCCGTTATCGAAGTAGATGATCTTGGCGTCCTCGCCGCCCAGCTCGATGGCGACATCGGTGGCCGGGATGAGGGTCTCGACGGCACGCTTGCTGGCGATGACCTCCTGGACAAACTCCAGGTCGAGCCACTGGGACAGCAGAAGGCCGCCCGAGCCGGTGATGGCGCAGGTCATCTGGACCGTCGGCAGCACGGTCGCAGCGCCCTCGAACAAGTCGCGGGCGCAAGCGCGGACGTCGGTGTGGTGACGCTGGTACTTGGCGTAGACAATCTGGTTGTCGTCGTTGAGCACGGCGAGCTTAACGGTGGTGGAGCCCACGTCGATGCCCAGGTGCAGGTTGCCGCGGGCAGCCTCGGGGTTGAAGATCGCGCCTTCGGGGGCCTGGGCGGCGGCTACGGGCTCAGCGGCGGTGGCGGGCTCGCTGACGACGGACGTCTCCCCTGCCACGTTCTTGGCATCGGCGACAGCCTCGGCAACTTTCTCGGCAGCCGCGGTCGCGGCCTTCTGCGCGGCGTCCACCACGGCGGGCGCAGCCTCGCGTGCGGCAGCGACCACACGGTCTTTAATGCCCTCGACGAGTTTGCTCATTGTCTCTCCTCTTAGTTGTTGGACTCGATGGTTGCGGCGGTATCGGCCGCGTCCTCGAGCTGCAGATTCAATAGCTTCATGCCGTATTCCGGCACGTTGATATCGATGGGTTGGCCATACAGGTCACCAGGGCGCACAAAAGCGATGACCGTCATAATGCGCGCCATGGTCTCGGGCGATTCGGAAAGGTCACGCTCAAACCAACGTTGGATCATGCCGACCTCGGCACTCACAACATAGGTGACGTAGTAGTCAAAGAAGGTGCCCAGTGCCAAACCCAAAATGCCCGTCTGTGCACGCGGCACCACGGCCTCGCGGGCGGTATCGATGATCTTTTTAATAAAGGCGGGGTCGCCGCCCGGGCCCAGCAGGGCCCCGATAAGGTCGCGATTAGCCGCAAGATAGCGCAGCAGCTCAACCGAACCGGGTGCCGGCTCGAGCTCGTCGATGTTGCGGTAAAGATCGGGTAATTGAGCTGCGGTGATAAGCTCCACCCGCTCGCGAATCTCGGCAAGCAGGCCGTTCTCGATCTGACTGATAAAGTCAGGGATATCGCGGTAGTGCGAATAGAACGTGCGGCGCGTAAGGCCAGCGCGCTCGGTGAGCGACGCGACATTAATGCGCGAAAGGTCGCCGCTTTCGGCAAGCTCGCTGGCAAGTGCCTGGCGAAGGGCACGCTGCGAGCGAAGGGACCGGCGATCGCATTTCTCGAGCTGGGACAAGCGTCCTCCTTGTTACTCAACCTGTGCGCTATTGCACAGTGCGAGTATTATTGCACACCGTGTGCATCAACACGTAAAGGCAATATTTTGGATGTGACAAAGGGACTGTCCCTTTGTCACATTATTCGATGATGGTGCGAGAGTTTTGCTTGTGCATGGTGGCGAGCATGTGTTTGGGAACGGCGTGGACCATGCAACTGCCGATAGTCGCGCTCGCGGCGGCCTTAGCTGCATCGCTTGCGTTTTTGGTGGCGTAGCTGTGGCGGAAACGCTTGAGCATGGCAATGTCGTTACCGCCGTCGCCGTAAACCGCGACCTCGTCCTCGGCAATACCGTAGTAACCCGCCAGCCAGGCCACACTCTCGCCCTTGTTGCACTCCACGTCCGTGATCTCGAACATCACCGGATCAAACGGCGCGTTGACCACGCGGTCCGAGCGCTCGGCAAGATACGCTTTAAGGTCGCGCTCCAGCTCGGGCGAGGTCACGCGGCAGTTGATCTTGCACACATCGTGGCGCAGGATGTCACCGATCGACTGGTCGAAATACTGTTCCTCGTGATACCCGCCACGTGCACGCATGCCACGCATCACGATGCGCTTGATGGGGCTGTCCTTCTTAAAACCCGCCTGGTGCATCTCGAACGAGCCGCTCGAGAACATGCCGTCGGGCGTGGAGCAGTCGAAGCAAATGTCCGGGAACGCCTTGAGCAGCTCCTCGGTAACCTGCGGGTCGATGGTCCAGGTCTTGAGCACCTCACCATGGCTGTCACGCACGATGGATCCGTTGGAGCAGCAGGCGTCGAGTGCCAGACCTGTGAAGCCATGCTCGCCGATCGGCAGCGTCGAGCGTCCGGTCGCGGGAACCACATGCAGGCCGGCCTCGGTCAGCTCGCGAATGGCACGGCGAATGGTCCCGTCTGCCTCGTGCAGGGCATTCAACAGCGTTCCGTCTAAGTCACTCGCAAACATCTTGATCATGGGCATGCCTCTCCTTCGTCTGCACGATATTGTAGACGAGAACGGGCGCGCCCCGAGAGAGGCGCGCCCGTCAGGCGAAAGATTGCCCTACACCGCAGAAGGGCCGTGTTCGCCGGTACGGATGCGGATAACTTCCTCGACCGGCTCGACCCAGATCTTGCCGTCTCCAACGGCGCCGCAATCTTGGAAACGGCGCGGCAACGGACGCGAAACGAACGGGAAATACGCAAGCAAGGGAGCCGTGAGCGCGCCCATCCCGGCTAGCGCCGAAACAGCTCGTGGGCGCGGTCGCGGAGATTAGTTGCTCGAATGACACCTTCGTAGCGATTGATGCGCAAGCGCGGGAAGGCGTTAAAGAAGCGTAGGTCGCGGCGGCTGAGTGACACACTCGGCACCGGACGGCTCATGCGCTTGCCGGCAAGGCGACGACTGAGCGACGGACGCGGCATGCTCGGCGCGGCATCGGCCACGCGGCGGGCGGCAAGCGCCAGGCCGCGAGCACCATCCGCGATAAACGTCGGCATCGAAGCCTTCTCGCGCAGGGCATCGAGCGTCGCGTCGCCCAGCTCAGCCAGCCACGCGTTAACGGCACGGCTGCGGATATGCGTCTGCGCCACCGAGTCAATCGCCGAATCGGGGATACGTTCGAGCATGGAGTCAGACGCATCGGCAAGCGACTCATTGATGCGGTCGGCAAGGTCGGCACGCACACGCTCCAGCTGATCGGACAGGCGGCGCCAACTGGCCAAAGAGCATGCCGCGTCGACCATCATCGCGACCGCGACGATAAAGGCGGACAGCCGCACAATCAGCACCGGCAGATGGCCAAGCAGCCCCAGCAATGCCGGCTCCACTAAGCGGCAAATGCACAGCGCACCCAGGCCAAACGCACAGGCCCAGTACAGGCAGATGCGTCCATGCAAGTTAAACGGCAGGTGCGAATAGTCCCAAAAGCGAGCGCCCGTTGTTTTTTCCAACAGCGCGCCTACGCTGTACTCAATCACGCTGCACACAAGCGCCGCGGCGACAAACTGGCTCGAGGCATCCGGAATCCCGCGCAGCAAAAGCCAGCAGGCTATGCCGCCCACACCATAGATAGGACAACACGGCCCCAGCAAAAATCCACTGTTGGCAAATCGTCCGTGATTGAGCATGGCGCATACTGTCGACTCCCATGCCCAGCCGCAAAACCCGTAAAAAGCAAACGAGAGCACCAGTGCCGAGAGTGGGCAGGAGGCAAGCGTCGCACCGCCAAACGCCATATCAATCGCGGTTTCCACCGTCTACCCTCTCCTCTTTTCGCTCGATGCTTTACTCACGCCATCGTCCGCCTCGTCCTTGCGCGGCAGGCGGCCGGCGACTGTCTCGCGCAGCGCGCACCATTTATCTGCCAGGCACACAATCCATGCCTCACGACACGTCGGCGGCACCGGCACCAGCGGAAACATATGCCGCACGATAATATTCCGCTCGCGCGGCGTCAGCTCAAAATCCTCCTCCGCACGCCCCAGGGCAAAAAATGGATGCCGAAATCCGTGCAGTCGATGGCTCGGATCGGGGTCGTGCCAATCGTAGAGAAAGTAATCGTGTAACAGGGCTCCGCGCAGCAGCGAGGCACGGTCGACCGAAATGCCAGCACGGCCCAAGCGCTCGGCAAAGGACAGGCTCGCCCGCGCCACCGAAGTCACATGTGCATAGACCGTCACGTCGCCATGCTGGATAAACTCGCGCGTCAGGTCCAAGCGGCCCGCCTGGGCCAGCTGGCGGGCGGCATCGTCGACCTCGTGCGCGATTTTCTCGGCACGAACGGCACTGGACATGCTGCCTCCTTCCAGCGGCTCACGACGGCAAGCCACGACCTGCACGCATTGAATAAAATCATCATTGAATCTACCAGTATGGCATCGGACAAAACGTTTTGCCCCGCCAGTTGGCGAATTACCGCGCCGCCGTCACATATCAAACGCCAAAATGTGCGAGACTGTTCTGTGCAATTGTGCCGGCCGAGGGAGCGCCGGCGCTCGATTCGCATGGAGTAACCCACAACGATGCTGCTTACGCAAACGACAACGCCCGAGGACGTCAAGGCTCTTAATCGCGCCGAGCTCCCGCAGCTCTGCGACGAGATTCGCCACGCCATCCTCGAAAGCTCCGCCGCTGTCGGCGGACACGTTGCCCCCAACCTGGGCGTCGTTGAGCTCACGGTCGCGCTCCATCGCGTGTTTAACTCCCCCACCGACAAGATTGTCTTTGACGTGTCGCACCAGACCTACGCCCACAAGGCGCTGACCGGGCGCGCGTACACTTATATCGACCCGGAGCGCTATGGCGAGGCTTCTGGCTTTGCCAATCCCGATGAGTCCGAGCACGACCTGTTCGCCATTGGCCATACCTCCACGTCGGTGAGCTTGGGCTGCGGCCTTGCCCACGCGCGCGACCTGGCGGGCGACACGTATAACGTCATTACTGTTATTGGCGACGGCTCGCTTTCGGGCGGCTTGGCGTTTGAGGGCTTTAACAATGCGGCCGAACTCGATAGCAACCTGATCATCATCGTCAACGATAACGACCAGTCCATTGCCGAGAACCATGGCGGCCTGTATCGCAATCTGGCCGAGCTGCGCGCCAGCAACGGTACCTGCGAGCGCAACGTGTTCCGCGCGATGGGGCTCGACTACCGCTATCTGGACGCCGGTAACGATGTGTTGGCCCTCGTCGACGCGCTGCAGGAGCTGCGCGACATCGACCACCCCATCGTGCTGCACGTCTCGACCGCCAAGGGCATGGGCTTTGAGCCAGCCCAAAACGACCCCGAGCGCTGGCATCACGTAGGGCCCTTTGACATGGCGACCGGCCGCAAGCTCTGCCCGGGCCATCCGAGCGAGCCCGCACCGCGCACCTATGCCGATATTACGGGCGAGGCGCTCAGCGCCGCCATCGAGCGCGATCCGCAGGTCGTGGGCATCACGGCCGCCACGCCCTACATCATGGGCTTTACGCCCAAGCTTCGCGCCGCGGCAGGCAAGCAGTTTGTCGACGTGGGCATTGCCGAAGAGCACGCCGTCACCTTTGCCACCGCGCTCGCCAGCGCCGGCGCCAAGCCGGTCTTTGGCGCATACGGCACGTTTTTGCAGCGCGCCTACGATGAACTGTGGCACGACCTGTGCCTCAACGACGCCCCCGCAACCATCCTGGTGTTTGGCGCTTCGGTCTTTGGCACAACGTCCGAGACGCACCTCTCGTTCTTTGATATTTCCATGCTGGGCGGACTTCCCAACATGCGCTACCTGGCACCGGCCTGCATGGAAGAATACCTGTCCATGCTGAGCTGGTCGCTCGACCACCGCGAGCATCCCGTGGCAATCCGCGTACCGGGCATCGGCCTGGTAAGCCGTCCCGATCTGGCGCCCGCCGAGGGCGCCGATTACAGCGTCGTGCGCTACAACGTCGCGCGTCAGGGCCGCGATGTAGCCGTGCTTGCGCTTGGCGACTTCTTTGAACTGGGCGAACGCGTGGCAAACCGCTTGGCTGCCGAGTACGGCATCGAGGCCACGCTCGTCAACCCGCGCTTTGCAACCGAGCTTGACCGCAAGTTTCTCGACAGCCTTGCCGCCGAGCATCGCGTTGTCGTCACCCTCGAGGACGGCATCTTGGACGGTGGGTGGGGCGAGCGCGTCGCGTGCTATCTGTCCTGCACGCCTGTGCGCACGCGCACCTTTGGCATCGCCAAGGGCTTCCCCGACCGCTACGACCCCAACGAGCTGCTCGCGCAGAACGGCATGACGGTCGAGAACATGGCCGCCGAAGCCGTAAGGCTACTCAACGAGTAAATAACCTCCGCAAGGGAAGCACCCCTGCGGAGGTTTTTATTTTCGCGACGCGATTATCTCAATCTGTAACATCTAGAGGATAAATCCTCGTCCAGCTGTTACAGATCTAGATAAGACATCTTAGTCCCAGACCTTTGTCTCAATCTGTAACAGATAGAGACCTTTTGTCCGTCCAGATGTTACAGATCGAGACATTCGAATCCCCTGAAGAGATAATCTCGATCTGTAACAGCTAGAACCCATTTCCTCGTCTACCTGTTACAGATTGAGACAAAACAGAGAGGCAGGCCGCCACATCTGCAAGAACCACCACAAAGGTGCCTGTCCCCTTTGTGGTGGTTCTAAGTCATGGTCGGTGCGAAAAACGAATAACCGTTCATACGCGATCTCCTTACTTATATATGCGTCGCGTTGCCGCCATTATAGCGACCGCTGCGAGCGATCGTGTCGTCCGCAAAACGCTTTCTTAGCTGCAATAATTGACGTTTGCCCAGATAAAACCTGCCAAAATAAACCTGTCCCTTTTTGGTAGGTAGAATAACCCATAAGGTAAGTATGTTTCTGTGTTATTTCGTGTTGACCCATTTGAGCGCGATAGGGTATAACTCTACTCAACCGCTAGGGATTTTATTGAGAAAGGTGTTCTACCATGAGCAAGAACCTCTCCCAGCAGGTCGTTCTCGACCGCCGCGGCTTTGTCGCCGCCACCTTCGCAACCGTCGCCGGCCTTGGTCTTGCCGGCTGCTCCGACACCAGCGCCGAGACCGACAAGGGTTCCGCCGCCGGCTCCTCCAAGGGCTCCGAGGATACCGAGGTTTCCGCCACGCTCGATGCCAAGGCGTTCGACAAGCTCGTCAACGACGGCCCCAAGGCCGATGACGACGCCATCGCCGCCAGCACCTGGGCCACGGCCGTTAAGGACGCCGGCGTCTTTAAGATCGGTGGCGTTCAGACTTCCACGCTCTTCTCCCTCCTCAACGAGAAGGACGGCAAGACCCGCGGCTTCGACGCCGGTATCGCACAGCTCCTGTCCAACTACATTCTGGGCGAGAACAAGGTCGAGATCACCCAGGTGACCTCGGACACGCGCGAGTCTGTCCTGCAGAACGGCCAGGTCGACGCTGTCTTTGCCACCTACACCATTACCGACGAGCGCAAGAAGCTCGTCTCCTTCGCCGGCCCCTACTACTACACCCAGCAGGCCATCCTGGTGCTCGCCGATAACGACGACATCAAGAGCGTCGACGACCTGGCCGACAAGAACGTCGCCGTCCAGTCCGGCTCCAACGGCCCTGCCATCCTGGAGGAGTTCGCCCCCAAGGCCAGCCAGCAGGAGTTCAAGACCGACGAGGAGGCCCGCCAGGCACTCCAGCAGGGTCGTGTTGACGCCTACGTCATCGATAACAACATGCAGCAGAGCGCCCTGGTCCGCGAACCCGGTAAGTACAAGATTGCCGGCAAGCCCTTCGGCAGCAAGGAGCCCTATGGCATCGGTCTGCCGCTCGATTCCGACGGCGTCGCCTTCGTTAACGACTTCCTTAAGAAGATCGAGGACGACGGCACCTGGACTGAGCTGTGGCAGATCTGCATCGGCGACCGTGCGGGCGACACCAACGTTCCCGAGCTGCCCGAGATCGGCGCCTAGGCAACGAGCCTGGTAACGGCCGCAACGAAACCATATGGAAACGCACGATGCGCTTTATTGCGATAAACTGTTTCCTTACTAAGTTGTCGGGGCTTCCGTACACACGGGAGCCCCTTTCCTTATCGGCGGGAGGTCCGCATGAGTCTCTCCGAACTCTGGTCGCTCTATGGCCAGAACTATATCGACGCGCTGCTCGCAACCTGGGGCATGACGCTTGAGTCGTTTGCGATCGCCATGGTACTGGCCGTCGCCGTCACCGTGATGCGCGTGTCGCCGCTCAAGCCGCTGCGCGTCTTTGGCGACCTGTATGTCCAGGTCTTCCGTAACATCCCCGGCATCGCGCTGCTCATTATCGTCGTCTATGCGCTGCCGCCGCTCAAGGTCGTTCTGCCCTACCGCACCTGCGTTATCGTCGCCACGGTCCTTTTGGGCTCGGCCTTTGGCTCCGAGAACTTTATGAGCGGCATCAACACCGTCGGCGTCGGCCAGGTGGAAGCCGCCCGCTCGCTGGGCATGGGCTTCAGCCGCATCCTCGCCAAGATCGTGATTCCGCAGGCGCTGCGCTCGAGCGTGCTGCCCATGACCAACCTCTTTATCGCCGTCATGCTCACTACCGCCTTGGGCAGCCAGGTGCCACTTAAGCCGCAGGAGCTCACCGGCGTGGTGAGCTACATCAACACGCGCTCGCTCGGCGGCGTCGCCGCGTTCTTTATCTCGGCGCTCGGCTACCTGGGCACGGCCTTTGTGGTGAGCCACATTGGCAACTACATCGATAAGAAGGTGAGGATCCTCCGATGAGCAAGCATTCCACCTCTGCGCTCACCATGCGCGATGCGCTCTACGAGGCTCCCGGCCCCAAGATGCGCGCCAAGATTTGCATCGGCACCGCCATCTCGCTTGTTGCCGTCGCCGCACTCGTCGTCCTGGTACTGCAGCGCTTTTATGTGACCGGCCAGCTTTCGGTCCACTATTGGTATTTCTTTACGCACCTCACCACCTGGAAGTTCCTACTTGCCGGCTTTGAGGGCACCGTTAAAGTCGCACTCACCGCTGGCGCCATCGCGCTGGTGCTGGGCTTAGGCCTTATGCTCGGCCGCACGAGCGACATTAAGCCGCTGCAGCTGGCCTGCCGTGTGCTCACCGACTTCTTCCGCGGCGTGCCGAGCCTGCTGTTCATCTACTTCTTCTTTTTGGTGCTGCCTCAGTACAAGATTGCGCTGCCGTCGTTTTGGATGCTCACGCTTCCTGTCGCGCTCGCTGCAGCCGGCGTACTTGCCGAGATCTTCCGTGCCGGCGTCAACGCCGTACCGCGCGGGCAGGTCGAGGCGGCCCAGGCGCTTGGTCTCTCCAAGGCTAAAATCACCTTTAAAATCGTGTTGCCGCAGGCGATTCGATTTATCATTCCGTCGTTGATTTCGCAGCTTGTGGTCGTAGTCAAGGACACCACCGTCGCCTACGTGGTGAGCTACCCCGACCTCATGCAAAACGCCCGCGTGCTCATTACCAACTACGACGCTCTCGTGTCGGTCTACCTGGTAATCGCGGTCATCTACATCCTCATCAACGTCGCGATTAACAAGGCCGCTGTCTACGTTTCGCACAAGACCGGCGCGACCATCATCCGCTAACGCTTTACCATTTCGAATCATAAGGAGCCGAGCACCATGGCACAGAGCACCTCTTCAACCGGCAATCAGCCGCTGATCGAGCTCAGACACGTCGATAAGCACTATGGCGACCTACACGTCCTCAACGACATCAATCTCTCGGTCGACCGCGGCGAGGTCGTCGTTGTGATCGGCCCCTCGGGCTCGGGCAAGTCGACCATGTGCCGAACCATCAATCGCCTGGAAACCATCGACTCAGGCGAGATCCTCATCGAGGGCGAGCCCCTGCCACAGGAAGGCAAGGATCTTGCCCGCATGCGTGCCGAGTTGGGCATGGTATTTCAGCAGTTCAACCTGTTTGCACATATGACCGTACTGCAGAACGTCATGCTGGGACCGGTCGATGTGCTGGGCGTCTCCAAGGAGGAAGCTCGTGAGCGCGCCATGGACCTGCTGGGCCGCGTGGGCGTTGCCGAGCAGGCCGATAAGGTGCCCGCACAGCTCTCGGGCGGCCAGCAACAGCGTGTAGCCATCGCACGTTCGCTTGCCATGCAACCCAAGGCCATGCTTTTTGACGAGCCCACGAGCGCCCTTGACCCCGAAATGATCAACGAGGTGCTCGAGGTCATGGTCCGTCTGGCCCAGCAGGGCATGACGATGATCGTCATCACGCACGAGATGAACTTCGCCCGCCGCGTGGCCGACCGCGTCGTGTTTATGGCCGACGGCCAGATCGTAGAAACCGGCACACCCGACGAGTTCTTCGACCACCCCAAGACCAAGCGCGCCCAGGACTTCCTCAACTCCATTAAGGGCCACTAGCCCAATTGCCACGCGGGCAAATTCATCAGTAACGTTTGTCCCGCGCCACCCCTGTGCCATGTCCACCCGGATTCGAAAGCCGCACCCATGATCGGAACCCGCACCTCATCGTCCTACACTCCGCACGTCGACGTCGATCCCGCTGACCGCCCGCTTATCCTGGTAGCACCACGCTGGGAAGAAGCGAAGCCCTATTTGAGCGAGACGCTCTCCCCCAACGAGGAGATTGCGAGCGTATTTGTCGACGCCATTCTTGCCGCCGGCGGTCTGCCGCTGCAGATGTCCATCACCGAGGACATTGAGGTCATCCGTCATTACGTCG